>JARKOK010000204.1 GCA_029975765.1 Aggregatilineales bacterium | reverse complement strand
TTCAACGACTTCTCCAACAGCGTGCAGGAGCCGGAACACACGCCGCATATGGTGACGGAATTCAACGGGCATATGTTCCCCACCAAGTCGTGGGACAATGAGGAGCGCCAGTTGGAACACGCGCTGCGCCACGCACGGATTAAGGACAAAGCAGCGGGCATGGATAACGTGTGCGGCGCGATTGGCTGGTGCGCGTTTGACTACAACACGCACCGCGAATTTGGCTCCGGCGACCGCATCTGTTATCACGGTGTATCGGATATTTTCCGCCTGCCGAAGTTTGCGGCGTACTTCTACGAAAGCCAGCTTGACCCGGCGGTGCGCCCGGTGCTGCGCCCGGCGACCTTCTGGACAATGGGCGACCGCAGCGCGGGGGGCATCAACCCGCTGGTGATTTTCTCCAACTGCGACGAGGTGGAAGTGTTCTTTGGCGACGAACGCTTCGGCAGGTTCCAGCCCGACCGGCAGGAGTTTCCGAATCTGCCGCACCCGCCGTTCCAGATATGGGGTTTGAATCTGCTGTGGGGCGGGCATAAGTTTGACGATCTGAGTGTGGTAGGGTACGTCAACGGGCAGGCGGTGGTCGAGCAGCGCATGGAATCTTACGGCGTGCCGCGCGCGCTGGCGCTGGAAGCCGACGATAACGAACTGCACGCCGATGGCGCGGATATGACACGGCTGGTATTCAGGATCGTGGACAAATATGGCAACCGCCTGCCGTATACCAATCAGGTTGTGGCGTTTGAGATTGACGGCCCGGCGGAACTGATCGGCGAAAATCCGTTTGCACTGATGGGCGGGCAGGCCGCGCTGTACGTGAAAGCGACACACGAAGCCGGCACCGTCACGGTGCGCGCCACCACGCCGCGCCTTGAGGCGGCGGTGGTGACGATTGTCACGAAATAGAGGTATCGTAGGGGGCCTCCCCAGGCGTTATAATATGAAGTGATACGTATAGGGGCACGGCCTGCCGTGCCCCTGCGTCAACAAAAAGGACATTGGTTAATGGCAGCCACTTATATCCTCGCTTTAGATCAGGGCACAACTTCCTCACGCGCGATTGTGTTTGACCACGACGGGCGCATCGTCGCCACAGCACAGCAGGAATTCCCGCAGCTTTATCCGCAGCCGGGGTGGGTGGAACATGACCCGGAAGCCATCTGGGATTCGCAGCTAACGATGGCGCGGCAGGCGCTGGCCGAAGCCAAAATCACGGCGCGGGATGTGGCCGCGATTGGCATCACCAACCAGCGCGAAACGACGGTCATCTGGGACCGGGCGACGGGAAAACCGGTCTATAATGCCATTGTGTGGCAGGACCGGCGCACGGCGGCGCTGTGCGACCAGCTCAAGGCGGAAGGGTTCGATCAGACGATCCGCGAGAAAACCGGCCTGGTAACCGATGCTTATTTTTCGGGCACGAAGGTGGCGTGGCTGCTGGACAACGTGCCGGGTGTACGAGAACGGGCACAGCGCGGCGAGTTGGCCTTTGGCACGATAGACAGCTTCCTCGTCTGGCGGCTGACTGGCGGTCGGCTGCACATCACCGACGTGAGCAATGCCAGCCGCACCATGCTTTACGACATCCACAAAAACTGGTGGTCAACCACGATGCTGAAGCGGCTGAACATCCCGCAGGCGATACTGCCGCAGGTTGTACCGAGCAGCATGATGTACGGTGAAACGGACACGGCGCTGTTCGGCGCGCCGATTCCGTTAGCGGGCATGGCCGGCGACCAGCAGGCGGCGACCTTCGGGCAGGCGTGTTATACACCCGGCATGGCAAAAAACACCTACGGCACGGGCTGTTTTATGCTGATGAATACCGGTCACGAGGCGGTTGAGTCGAAAAATAACCTGCTGACGACGATTGGCTGGAAGCTGGGCGAGAACCTGACGCAGTACGCGCTGGAAGGCAGCGTGTTCATCGCCGGGGCGGTGATTCAATGGCTGCGTGACGAACTCAGGCTGATCGCTACTTCTGCCGAAAGTGAAACTCTGGCGCGCAGCGTGGACAATACCGGCGGCGTCTATGTCGTGCCGGCGTTTGTCGGGCTGGGCGCGCCGTACTGGGATCAATACGCGCGGGGCACCATCGTCGGTCTGACGCGCGGCAGCGGGCGGGCGCACATCGTCCGCGCGGCGCTGGAAAGCATCGCCTACCAGACCCGCGACGTGCTGGAAGCGATGCACGCCGATTCCGGCCTGGCGCTGTCTGCTTTGCGGGTGGACGGCGGTGCGGTACGTAATGACTTCCTGATGCAGTTCCAGGCCGACATCCTCGGCGTGCCGGTGCAGCGCCCGGCGGTGACGGAGACGACGGCGCTTGGCGCGGCCTATCTGGCGGGACTGGCGACAGGTTTCTGGTCGTCACAGGAGGAAATCGCGCGGCAGTGGGCGATTGAGAAAACGTTCGAGCCGCGTATGCCCGCCGACCAGCGCGACTCGCTCTACGCCGGCTGGAAACGCGCCGTCGAACGCGCCAAAGCCTGGGCGGAGTAACGCTGCGACATCATGACCATTCTCGTCGCTGGCCTCATCAACATCGAAATCACGCTGCGGGTTGAGGCGTTTCCCATTCAGTACAACCCGGTCAACTACCCGTTTTTTGGCGTCAACAGTTCGGTGTCCGGCGTTGGTTACAACGTCGCCAAAGCGTTGACGGTGCTGGGAAACGATGTGTCGTTCCTGTCGCTCACCGGCAAAGACCCGGCGCGCACCCTGATTCGGGAAGCCCTGTTTACCGACTGCATCCCCGGCGATCACGTGCTGGACATCCTCGACCAGACGCCGCATTCCGTTATTCTGTATGATTCAACCGGGCGGCGGCAGATTAACGTTGACCTGAAAGATATTCAGGAACGAACCTATCCGCCAGAGGTGTTTGAAGCGGCCTTGAGTCAGGCATCGCTGGTCATCCCGTGCAACGTCAACTTTTCGCGGCCATTTTTGCGGAAGGCGTGGCAGGCCGGTAAGCCGATTGCGACCGATATTCACGCGATCAGCGATCTGGAAGACGCTTACAACAGCGATTACATGCGCTACGCCAGTGTGCTGTTCATGAGTCACGAACGGCTGCCATGTTCGCCAGAAGACTGGGCGCGGCAGGTGATGAACCGCTACGGTACGGAGATCGTCGTTATTGGATTGGGTGGAGAGGGCGCGCTGCTGGCTGTGAAAAGCGATCATTTTCTGGAACGGCTGCCCGCCGTCCAGACGCGTCCGGTCGTCAACACCATCGGCGCTGGCGACGCGCTGTTTTCGGCGTTTGTTCACATCTATAACCAGACACACAATCCGTATGAGGCGCTGCGGCAGGCGATGGTGTTTGCGTCCTACAAAATCGGCGCGACCGGCGCGGCAGACGGTTTTCTGAGCGCGGCGGAACTGGAAACGCTGGTCAGTAATATCAGGTGAAATCTGTAGGGGTAGGTAAGCTGCCCCTGCATCAAACGATGTAGAAAGGTTCAAGATGTCTCGGCAAGAAATCCTCAACCACTTTCGGGAAAATCCGAAGGTGACCGTCCTGATCGTTGGCGCGGGCATCAACGGCATCGGCGTGTTCCGCGAACTGGCGCTGCACGGCGTGGATACGTTGATCGTTGACCGGGGCGATTTCTGTTCCGGCGCGAGCGCGGCCTCGTCGCATATGGCACACGGCGGTATTCGTTACCTCGAAAACGGTGAATTCCGGCTGGTGCGCGAGGCGCTGGTGGAACGCAACCGCCTGCTGCGGAACGCGCCGCACGCCGTCAAGCCGCTGCCGACGACCGTACCGATTTTTCACTGGCTGTCCGGTATTTTCAACGCGCCGCTGAAGTTTTTGCGCCTGCGCGACAAACCCAGCGAACGCGGCGCGCTGGTGATCAAAATCGGCCTCATCCTGTATGATCTGTTCGCCAGCCCGTACCGAACGATGCCCACGCACCAACTGGCTGGACGGCAAAAATCGCTGGAGCAGCGCCCGGCGATTAACCCTGACATCCTGTTCACGGCGCAGTATTACGACGCCTTCATGCCGTATCCCGAACGCATCTGTGTCGAGCTGGTGCTGGACGCGGAAGCAGCATCCCCGCAGGCGCGGGCGCTGAATTACGTCAGCCTGCAGGCGGCCAGCGGCGATACGGTCACACTGCGCGACGAACTGACAGGCGAGACGCTGGCCGTGAAGCCGCAGATCGTGGTCAACGCTGCCGGTCCATGGATTGACTTCGCTAACCTGGCGATGCAGCAGAAAACGGACTTCATCGGCGGTACCAAGGGGTCGCATCTGGTGCTGGATTACCCCGAATTGTATACCATGCTCAACGGCAACGAAATCTTCTTCGAGAATAATGACGGGAGAATCCTGCTGATCTGCCCGTATCTGGGCAAGGTGCTGGTCGGCACAACGGACATTCGCATTGATGATCCCGATCTGGCACGCTGTACCGATGACGAAGTGGATTACATCCTGGGTTCGATTAAACTTGTGTTTCCGACCATGCCGATTGACCGGTCGCATATCGTGTTTTCGTTTACCGGCGTGCGACCGCTGCCCAGCAGCAGCGCCTCGCGCACCGGGGCGATCAGCCGTGATCACAGCATCCGCGAGATCGAAGCAGGTGAGGGGATTCAATTCCCGGTGTATGCGCTAGTAGGCGGCAAATGGACGACCTTCCGCGCTTTTGCGGAGCAGACCGCCGATAAACTGTTCGGACGGCTGGGCATTGTACGCAAGATGGGACCGGAGGAGATGCCGATTGGCGGCGGCAGAAATTACCCGCACACGGAAACCGAACAGCGGCAGTTCCTGGACGAACTTCATACAAAAACCGCCGTGCCCCTGCCGCGCCTGCAAACCCTGTTTGATCGGTATGGCACAGGGGTAGAAACCGTCGCGGCGTTCATCGCGGCGGACGAAGATAAGCCGCTGCGGTCACAGCCGGATTACAGCCGCCGCGAGGTGCTGTATCTGATCGAACAGGAGAGAGTCGCGCATATAGACGATATTCTGCTGCGGCGCTCGGCACTGGCAATGCTCGGTTATGTAACCGGCGACCTGCTGCAAGAACTCGCCAGCATCACTGCCGCCGCGCTGGGGTGGTCAGAAGAACAGCAGCAGGCCGAAATTCAGCGCACCATCAAAATACTGGAAACGCATCATCGCATCCCGGCGGAAACGCTGCAACCGGCAGCGGTATGAATGACCAAACAGAGGGACACGGCGCGCCGTGTCCCTCTGTCTATTTGCCCGAACCGAGTGTCAAACCCTGGATGAAATACCGCTGCAAGAAGATGAACACGATGAGGGTGGGCAGCGTGGCGATGAGCGCCCCCGCCGTGATGACGGGCCAGTTGGTATTGAACTGGCCGCGCAGCGTGGCTAAACCCGCCGTCACCGGCTTGAGCGTGTCATCCTGAAGCAGAATGATCGCCCACAGATAGTCGTTGAACACCCAGGTGAATTCCAGTGTTGCCAGCGCCGCCATCGCCGGCAGGCTCAGCGGGATCATGATCTGCCAGAACATACGAAACTCGCTGGCACCGTCTACCCGCGCCGCGTCGAAGATTTCGCCGGGGACGGTTCGCATGAAGTTGCGCAGCACGAAGGTACAGAAGCCCATCTGGAAAGCGGTGTGAATCAGGATCAGCGCCAGATGGGTGTTATACAGATTGAGCGCATTGGTCAGCCGGAACACGGGCAGCAGCAAAATCTGGAACGGCAGCATGGTGCCGGCGACGAACATAAAGTAGATGGGCAGGTTGAGTTTGAATTTATAACGTGCCAGCGCATAAGCCGACAGCGACGAGAGGAACAGCATCCCGACCAGCGCCGGGATAGTGATGATGAAACTGTTGCCCAGGTAACGCGACACCCGCGCCTGATTCCACGCTTCGCTGAAATTGTTAAAGGTCATCTGCGTCGGCAGACTCCAGAAGCCCTTCATGCTAATCTCGTCCATCGTACGGAACGACGTGATGAGCGCCGCAATGACCGGCAGCAGCCAGATAATCGTCAGCACGGTCAGGAACAGGTAAAGGCCGAGACTGCCCCAACGCCGCATCTGAGATGTGCCAGATACCGCACGAGTGGGAATGGCTGTCGTTTGGGCTGCGGTAGCCATAGGTACCTCCTAGTATTCCAACTCGTCACGGATGACGCGGGACAGGTAGAAGCCAATAAAGATCAGGCTGATGGCAAACAGCACCACCGCGATAGCCGCGCCGTAACCCATACGATAGTTATTGAAGGCCTCGATATACATAAAGTTGGCTAACACCTGCGTATCCTGCGCGCCGCGTGTCATGATCGAAACCAGGTCGAAGGCTCGAAGCGAGTCGATGATCGAAATCACAACGATGATCGTGGTGACCGGCGCCAGCAGCGGCAAAATGACATGGCGGAACAACTGCCAGCGATTCGCGCCATCCACGCGGGCGGCGTCTACGTAGCTGGGATCAATGTTTTTCAGCCCGGCCAGGTACAGTACCATCACGTAACCGACCTGCCGCCAGACCGCCGCGATGATGACCGCCCAGATGGCAAGGTCGCGGTCGCCGAGCCAGCCCGGCGGGTTTGCCACGCCGATGGCTTGCAGGAATCCATTGATTAACCCGGAACGCGGATGATACACCCAGCCCCAGATCAGACCAATGACCGGCAGAGACATGACCAGCGGTGAATAAAAACTGATTTTGTACCAGCGCCCGCCGCGCATTTCGTTGTTAAAGATCATTGCCAGCCCCAGGCCGAGGGTGGTGGGGATGGAAATAAAGACAAACAACCAGCGCACGTTGTTGAGCAGGGCTTCGGTGAAGGTGCGGTCTCGCGTAAACAGGCGCTGGAAATTGTCGAAGCCGATGAATTTCGGCACCGGATCCACGCCGTTCCAGTTCGTCATGCTCAAATAAATGGTGTAAAACGTTGGCGCGATAATCCAGACAAAGTACAGCGCCAGCGGCAGTAACAAAAATAAGTAGGGTGTCCAGTTGATGCGGCGGCGCACCACCGGCTTTTTTACCTGTAAGGCTGCGGCCATAATCGTTGCTCCTCAAGCCTCTATGGAGCGGGCTGGCGTATCAGTAACAGCAGTGGGCGGGGCGGCGCTGCCGCCACCCCGCGCGTGAACGTTAACAACTACTCGCTTTCCTCTTCGAGGATGCGCAGGCGTTCGTTTTCCATGTCCTGCAGAATGGCGTTGATGTCAGCCGGGTTGTCCCAGAAGCGCATGAAGCCATCCATGCCGACTTCCGCCATTGGCGGGGTGGTGTCGCGGTCAAAGAACTGAGCGATATAGTCAGCACTCTGGATGAGCTGAATACCCTTCTGAACGGCCGGGGTCGCCCCAGAGATGTCTACGTCGGTGCGGGTGGGCAGGCGGCCCATCTGCTCAAACGCGGCCTGCTGGTATTCCTTCGAACCCAGATACGCCAGGAAGGCTTCCGCGCCTTCGGGATTACGCGCCTGAGCGGCGATGAAATAGCCGTCGGTCGGGGCGTCTTCGCCGACCGGGATGGCCGGGTCAATGATGGGGAAGCGGAAGAAGTCGAGGTCGTCTTCCATCTCGTCCGGGTAGGAGTCCACAATGAACCCGCCCATCAGGTACATCGCGGCGCGTTCTTGCACCATGTCGTCCACAGCTTCCTGCCAGTCGAGGGCTGCCGGGGAATCAACGAAGCAGTTGCGATCAATCAGCTTCTGCCAGTTGGCGAAGGTCGCCTGCAGGCGCTCATCGAGATAACTTTCCTTCAGCAGCATCAGGTCAACATGGAATTCCGGGCCATTGGTGCGCATGTTCAGATAATCGAACCAGGCGGCTGCCGGCCAGCGGAAGCGCGCGCCGATGGTGAAGGGGGTGATGCCGGCGGCGTTCAGCTTGTCGCAGGTGTCCAGCAGTTGGTCGAAGGTTTCCGGTTCACCTTCAACGCCGGCCTTCTCGAACAGCGACGGACGGTAGTAAATCGCCCACCAGTAGTAGGACGTGGGCAGGAAGTACTTGCCTTCGCCGACGGTCGCCAGGGCGTTGAAACCAGGGGCGTAAGTCTCGTCAAAACCTTCGGCATTCCACATGCCGGAGATGTCCCGGATCAGACCCCGGTCAATGAAGAAACGGGCGCGGTTGCCCGCGAACCAGGTCAGTACATCGGGCGCCGGTTCGGCAATCAGGTAAGCGCGGATGGCCTGTTTGAAGTCCTCGTGATTGATGATCGAATGCTGCACCGGCATGTCGGGGTGGGCTTCGTTCCAGGCGGCCACCATGCTTTCTTCGAAAGCGCGCGGCACGGGATCGCTGGAATACGAGTTGAAGGCAATGCTGTTGTCCTGCGCCAGCACGGACGCAACGGAGAGCAGCGCGACCCCGACGAGCAGGACGAAGATAAACAACTTGTTCCGTGACATAGGTTTCCTTCTCCTTTAAAGCGGTTCTTTACCAGCCCTCAGCACAAGGGCGAACGGATGAAACGATCTTTAGCTCAACGACTTTTCGGGTGCGGTGTCCTCCTTTCGGTCATCCCTGGCGGGTGCAGACGAGCCTCGAATGACCAGCTCGACCGGAATGGTTCGGGATTCCGGGGTCTGGCCGTCAAGAATGTCAAAGAGCATCCGCGCGGCTTCGTTGCCTAACGTCAGGGCTTGCTGATTAATCGTAGTAAGCGGCGGGACAAAGATCGCCGCAGTCGGGATGTCATCATAACCTACGATGGTCAACTGATCGGGTACGTGCCACCCCAGTTGATGCGCCTGCTGGATGGCGCCCATCGCCATACGATCATTAAGGCAGATGATGGCTGTCAGATCGGGGTGCTGGTGCAGCAGCGCCATGCAGCAGTCCGCACCGCCCGCCGTCGAAAAATCTCCCTGTACCAGCGGCAGATCATCGAACGAAAGGCCGCGCGCAGCAGCAGCGGCACGCAGTCCCAGCAGGCGCTGTTCGGTCGTGAAGTTCAGATTATCCGGGACGCTGATCAGGCCAATACGATGGTGGCCGAGGTCAAGCACGTGGTTCATCAACAGGATGCCGCCAGCATAATCGTCGCTGCGGACGGCACAGGTGCTGGCGTGATACCCGATGTTGACCGCCGGGATACCCTTTTTCAGCACCGGCTCAAGGACGGAAGCAAACGGCACGTTATCCAGCGCGATCACGCCGTCCATGTAGCCACTCTGGATGAGTTTCAGGTAGTTCTCGTCGGCCACACCTTCGATCAGACGGGGGGCGCTTAACAAGAGGTTGTAACCGCGCAGGCTGCATTCGGTTTCAATGCCTTCAATAATCCGCAGCACCAGTGGATCGGAAAAGATCGCGTCGTAGACATACGGAAATACAACAGCGATGATGTGAGTTTTGCCAGACGACAGCGCCCGCGCCGCCAGGTTCGGCACGTAGCCGAGGTCTCGCACCGCTTGCAGCACCTTGAGCCGGGTGGCTTCGGTGAAGTAAGGGGTATTTGACAGCACCTTGGACACGGTTGCGGTGGATACCCCGGCATGTTTGGCGACATCTTCAAGAGTTGGCATAAAAAGTACAAGTAACAACTATAGTTAAACGCTTAACTCTAACCTTAGCATAGACGAAAAGCGATACTGTGTCAACTACTTTGGGCACAGCTCACAAATACACACAAGTCGGGCTAGTGTGATAACAGCCGGGCGGCGGATTCGTCCACCAGCCAGATGACCTCGCCGCGTGCTGGCCGGATAAGCTGCGCGGGCAGATCATCGCCTGCGGCTTCACCTTCGAGGACGCGGCGTAAGATGGCAGCTTTGCCCGCGCCGGAGACGAGAAACAGCACGCGGGCGGCGGCATTTATGACCGGCAGCGTCAGCGTTACGCGGTGGATGGGTGGAACGGGGGCGGTGCTGTGGACGGCATACCGGTGGCGCTCCTGAAGCGCCGGCGTGTGTGGAAACAGCGAGGCGATGTGGCCGTCATCCCCCAGACCCAGCAAAATCAGGTCAAAGCGCGGCAGGCCGCCGAAGAAGTCTCGCAGCCGCCGGTCATACCTGGCGGCAGCCTGCGCCGGCTCCTGTTCGCCGGGGATGCGGTGGATATTTACCGATGGGATGGATAGGTGGTCGAGCAGGGTTTCACGCGCCAGGCGGTAGTTGCTGGCAGGATCATCGGGTGGGACGCAGCGTTCATCACCCCAGAACAGATGCACACGCGGCCAATCCAGCCGGGCAGCAAAATCGGCGGCAGCCAGCCGTTGATACAGATGCTTCGGCGTCGAGCCGCCGGACAGCGCCAGTGTGAATCGGTCGTTGGCCGCCTGAGCCGCTCGCAGCACTTCGTCCGCCGCTGTCTGGGCGAGCGCGCCGGCATCCGGCAGCACCCGCAGTGATGGGCGGCTGTCAGTCATGATCGTCGCAGCCTGACTGCCAGGCGTGACCGCCGCGAAACAGCAGCGCGTCGGCTTCCGGTGGCCCCCAACTGCCCGGCGCGTAGGTCGTCAGCGGCGGCGCGTCGGGCAGGTTCCAGCCGCGCAGAATCGGATCCATGATGCTCCACATGGTTTCTACTTCGTCGCTGCGCGTGAAGAGGGATGCATCGCCATTAAGCGCATCAAGCAGCAGGCGCTCGTAGGCTTCCGGTATTTCACGTTCGCCAAACGAAGTACGGTAATGAAACTCCATGTCTACAGTGCGCGTTTCGGAAATTGAGTCCGGCACTTTGGCTTCAAATTTTAAATGGATGCCTTCGTCGGGCTGCAAGCACAGCGAAATGGTGTTGGAGGTAAAGGTGCCGTCTTCCGGCAGATTAAACATCATCAGCGGGGGACAGTGAAATACCACGCTGATTTCGCTGGTCTTGGCGGCCAACTGCTTGCCGGAACGCAGATAGAACGGCACACCCTGCCAGCGCCAGTTATCAATGTACAGCTTGAGCGCCGCGAAAGTGGGTGTTTGCGAGTCCGGGGCAACTCCTTCGACCTGACAGTAACCGTCGTACTGTGCCCGCACCGTGTTGTCCAGATTCACCGGTCGGATCGCGCTGAACAATTTCACTTTCTCGCTGCGGAGGGCCGCAGCCGTGAATGAGGCTGGCGGCTCCATTGCTACCAGCGCCAGCAGTTGCAGCAGATGATTCTGGAACATATCCCGCAGCACACCCGACTGATCGTAATACTCGGCACGATGCCCGACATCCACTGTTTCGGCCACCGTGATCTGAACGTGGTCAACGTAATTACGATTCCAGACTGGCTCAAAGATCGTATTGGCGAAACGGAAGAAGAGAATGTTCTGCGCGGTTTCCTTACCCAGGTAATGATCAATACGGTAAATCTGATCTTCATCAAAGACGCTGTGGATGAGGCGATTGAGCGCGCGCGCCGATTCCAGATCTGTGCCAAACGGCTTTTCAACCACAATCCGGCACCAACCACTGCGCTCACTGTCCATATCCAGCCCGCCGATATTCGTGATGATCGGTTCGTAGAGGGCCGGCGCGACAGACAGATAATACAGGCGGCTGCCGTGACCCTGTTCGCGCTCTTCCAGAAACTGCGCCACGCGCCGGAGTTCGTCCGGTTGGGCGGCGTCGCCCTGGATGTACCACAGGCGGGAAACAAACTGCATCCAGATCGTATCATCCAGCGTGTCGCCGGAGTATTTTTCCACACCGGCCCGCATCTGGTCGCGGAACGCCTCATGACTGAAGGCTGACCGCGCCACACCCACAATGTGGCAGTCGTCCGGCAGACGGTCTTTACGGAACAGGTTGTAGAGGGCCGGCACCAGTTTGCGCCGCGTAAGATCACCCGACGCGCCAAAAATGACGATGCTGGTGGTCATGGCTTAATCCTTCCGCAAAACAGCGTGACCGCCGAACTGATTACGAAGCGCTGCCAGCAGTTTGGCGGCGTAGCTGTCATTTTCACGGCTGACGAAGCGCATCATCAGCGACAGCGTAATAACCGGCGCGGGCACGTCCTGATCAATCGCTTCCAGCACCGTCCAGCGCCCTTCGCCGGAGTCGGCGACCCAGGGCTTGATGTCCGCCAGCGTCGGATCCGCCTGGAGGGCAAGCGCCGTGAGATCGAGCAGCCACGATCGCACCACGCTGCCGGTACGCCAGATTTCCGCAATCTGGTGCAGATCAAGACCAAATTCGTGTTTGGCCTGCATGATGTCGAAGCCTTCCGCAAACGCCTGCATCATGCCGTATTCGATGCCGTTGTGAACCATTTTGACGAAGTGACCGGCGCCTGTAGGGCCGACGTGTCCCCAGCCCTGGTCGGGCGCGGGGGCGAGGGTTTCCAGTATCGGTTGAAGGTGGGCAACCGCCTCCGGCGCGCCGCCGACCATCAGGCTGTAACCTTCGGTCAGTCCCCAGATGCCGCCGCTGGTGCCGACATCCACGAAATGGATACCGCGCGCGGCCAGCAGCTCGCCCCGGCGAATGGATTCCTTGTAGTTGCTGTTACCGCCATCAATAACGATGTCACCGGAAGCAAGCGTTTCAGCGAGCAGGGTAATAACGGCTTCGGTAGGCGAACCGGATGGTACCATGACCCATACGGCACGCGGCGTGCTGAGTTTGCCAACCAGATCAACCGCCGATTCGGCAGCGATTGCGCCAGCGGCGGCGGTGGCTTCGACAACTGCCGGGTTGATGTCGTGGACGATCAGGTGATGCCCTCCCGCCAGCAGGCGCGAAACCATGTTCCTGCCCATTTTGCCCAGGCCGATCATTCCCAGTTCCATACGTTATATACTCCTCATTCAACGGCGAGTCAGATGGCGAATCCCTTCGTTCCCGGCGACAATCACATCTCTGGCAATCCCAATAAATAAACCGTGTTCAATGACGCCGGTGCGCTGTTTGAGAGTTTCGGCCAGCCGCGCCGGGTTGCTGATCGGGCCAAAATTGCAGTCGAGAATCAGGCCGCCCTGATCGGTGCGGTAGGGCTGGCCGTTTTCGCCAGGACGCAGCGTTACGGCTGCGCCCAGTGATTCCAGCCAGACCTGCTGTGACCCATAACCAAACGGCACCACTTCAACCGGCACGGCCCAGGACGTGCCCAGCGCCGGTACAAGTTTCGTTTCATCAACGATGATGATTTCACGGTGGGTGGCCTGCGCCACGATTTTTTCGCGGGTAAGCGCGCCGCCGCCGCCTTTTATGAGTTCAAGCTGTGGATCAACTTCGTCAGCGCCATCTATCGTAATGTCAATGACGGGGTGCGTTTCCAGTGTCACCAGTGGAATACCCAGTCGGCGGGCCTCGGCTTCGGTGCCGGTGGAGCAGGGGATGCCCACGATGTCGTGCAGGTGGCCGGTGTGCAGCAGGTGGCCGATGTGGCGGACGGCCAGAATGGCGGTGCTGCCCGCGCCCAGGCCGACGACCATACCGGGCTGGATGAACTGAACAGCAACTTCGGCGGCCTGCTGTTTAAGCTGTGCAACATCCATGTTCTATTCCGCCGGTTTCGCTGCCATCGCCGCGCCGACAATCCCGGCGTCATTCAGTAAAGCGGCGGTGACAATCTGCGCGCGGGTGCTGAGGAGCGGTACGAAGCGTTCCGCTTTCTTGCTGACCCCACCCCCGATGATAAACAAATCCGGTGAGAACAGGTATTCGACCATTCCAAGATACTCGTCTACCCGTTCCGCCCATTTTTCCCAGCTTAAGTCCTTTTCCTGGCGGGCGCGGTCGCTGGCGCGTCGTTCCGCATCCTTGCCACGCAGTTCGAGGTGGCCGAGTTCAGTATTTGGGACCAGATAGCCGTTTACGAACAGGGCACTGCCGATGCCAGTGCCAAAGGTGAGCATAATCACCACACCGCGATGGCCTTTGCCAGCTCCAAAAGTCATTTCCGCGATGCCGGCCGCATCGGCGTCGTTAACGACGGTAATCGGGCAGCCGGATTTGCGTTCGAACAGCGCGCGGGCGTCAGCGCCAATCCAACCGGAGTCTACGTTGGCGGCGCTGTAGACGACACCTTCCTTCACGATGGCCGGAAAGGTGATACCGACCGGCCCGTGCCAGTTAAAATGCTCGATCACCTGCGTCACCACATCGGCCACATCTTCCGGTCTGGACGGCTGCGGCGTTGGCAGGCGGAACCGTTCGGTCAGCATGGCGCCGGTTTCAATATCAACGGGTGCGCCCTTGATGCCTGACCCGCCAATGTCAATCCCCAGGATGTGCATAATAATTTACCCTCCTAATTATCTGTCTAATGTTACCGACAAAGGACACGTTGGGACAAATTTTGCCGCCGCAAACTGGCTTCACGAATTGCTTGACATCCGCCAATCGTGCGTTATGCTTGTCTTTCATGTTCATTCGAATGCATTACCTCACCCGCCGTATCCGTCGTCGCCGCACTCATCCGGAGTCCGGCGGTTTGAACGTACCTGCGCGCGGGTAAATCAGACAGTTTTGCGTCATCAGCCCCGGACTGAAAGATAGTTCGGGGCTTTTTAATTGAGAGGGAGGACTCCATGCCAAAAGGTGAGGTGAAGAAAGTTGTTCTGGCGTACAGCGGTGGGCTGGATACGTCGGTAATCGTGCCCTGGCTGCGCAACAACTACGGCTGCGAGGTCGTGTGTTTCTGCGCTGATCTGGGGCAGGAAGAAGAACTGGACGGGCTGGAAGACAAGGCGATCAAATCCGGCGCGAGCAAACTGTATATCCGTGATCTGCGGGATGAATTCCTGCGCGATTTTGTGTTCCCCACGATGCAGGCCGGGGCGGTTTACGAACGTGAATACCTGCTGGGTACATCTTTCGCGCGGCCTCTGATTGCCAAGCATATGGTCGAAATCGCGGAACTGGAAGGCGCGGACGCGGTGGCACATGGCGCGACCGGTAAAGGCAACGACCAGGTACGCTTCGAACTAACGGTGATGGCGCTCAATCCCAAGCTGAAGATCATCGCGCCCTGGCGCGAGTGGGAAATTCGCAGCCGCGAGGACGCGCTGGCCTACGCCGCCGAGTTCAACGTGCCAGTGACGGCGACCGAGAAATCCATTTACAGCCGCGACCGTAATCTGTTTCACCTGAGCCATGAAGGCGGCCTGCTGGAGAACCCCTGGAACGAGCCGGAGAAGTCCATGTTCCAGATCAGCGTTGATCCACAGGAGGCGCCGGATGAGCCGCAGTATGTGGAAGTCGGCTTTGAGAAGGGCGTACCGTGTAGTCTGGATGGCGAGACACTGCCGCCGGTGGAACTGTTTATACGGCTGAATAAAATCGCCGGGGCGCACGGCATTGGCCGGGCGGACATCGTGGAAAACCGGCTGGTTGGTATGAAAAGTCATGGCGTGTATGAAACACCTGCCGGAACGCTGATTCGCCGGGCGCATCAGGCGTTGGAAAGCATGTGCCTGGATAAATACACCATGCATTTTAAGGACTTTATCGCGGTGAAGTATGCCGAACTGGTATACAACGGCCTGTGGTATACCCAACTCCGCGAGGCGATGGATGCATTCATTCAGGTGACCCAACAGAACGTGACCGGTGTGGTGCGGCTGAAACTGTATAAGGGCAACCTGATTATCGCCGGACGCAAAAGTGAATTCAGCCTGTACCGTGAAGATTATGCTTCGTTCGGGCGTGAGGATGTATATAACCAGAAGGACGCGGAAGGTTTCATTCACCTGTTCGGCCTCCCGCTGAAAGTGGAGGCACTGCTCCAGATTGACGGCGGCGGGCAGAGCCGATATCGCAAGCCGGATTACAGCAAGTTTAAACGTGACTAGCGGTTAGCAACTGGAGTGGGGCACGGTAGCTCGTGCCCCTGCAAACCGGAAATGAGGGCATTATGACGCTGTGGGGCGGACGGTTCACCGAGCCGACGGATGAGCAGTTACGGGCGCTGAATGACAGCATCAGCTTTGACCGGCGGCTGTACCGGCAGGACATCATGGGCAGCATCGCCTATGCCCAGGCGATTGCGTCGGCGGGCATCCTTACAACGGATGAAGCTGAAACCATTATCGGCGGCCTGCGGGACGTGCTGGCAGAATTTGAGGCGGGGACATTTGAACTCAAAGGTGATGAGGACATTCACTCAGCAGTCGAACGCTGGCTGACAGAACGTATTGGCGCGGTAGGCGGCAAACTGCATACCGGGCGCAGCCGCAACGATCAGGTAGCGACGGATTTTCGCCTGTGGGTGATGGCTGCAACCGGCGAGGTAGACGCGCTGCTGGCCGATCTGCAAACGGCGCTGGTAGAACAGGCAGAACAGCACAGCGACACGCTGATGCCAGGTTATACCCATCTGCAGCCGGCGCAGCCGATCACGGCTGCCCACTGGCTGCTCAGTTTCTTCTGGATGCTGGCGCGCGACCGGGAACGTCTGAAGGAAACCCACCGCCGTACAGCGGTCAGTCCGCTGGGTTCCGGCGCGCTGGCTGGTACGCCGTTTCCGATTGACCGGGCGCGGCTGGCGGCAGACCTCGGCTTTCATTCGCATAGTCAAAACAGCCTCGACGCGGTGAGCGACCGTGATTTTGCTGTCGAATTCACGTTTGTGCTGGCGCTGCTGGGGACGCACCTGAGCCGGCTGGCAGAGGATGTAATTATATACAGCAATCCGCGTTTTGGTTTTATTACCCTGGATGACCGTTACAGCACCGGCTCCAGCCTGATGCCGCAAAAACGCAATCCTGATCCGCTGGAACTGGCACGCGGCAAAACCGGGCGGTTGATCGGTAATGTGACGGGTTTGCTGACGGTGCTCAAGGGTTTGCCCAGCACCTACAACAAGGACCTGCAGGAGGATAAGGAAGCGGTATTCGATTCCTATGACACGATCAAAATTCTGCTGCCGGTGCTGACTGCCGTTGTTCAAACGCTGAAACTCAACCCGGAGGCGATGCGAACCGCGCTGACCGAAGACATGCTGGCGACGGATCTGGCGGATTATCTGGTGCAAAAGGGACTGCCGTTCCGGCAGGCACATCATGTGGTGGGGCAGGCGGTGAGCGCGGCAGCACGGGAGAAGGTTGGTCTGTCAAAACTTTCACTGGAGACTCTGCGCGGCCTGTCACCCCTGTTTGAAGCCGATGTGGCCGAAGTCTTCGATTTTGCCGCCTCAGCGGCGCGGCGGGCAGCACCCGGCGGAACGGCGCCGGCAGCGGTGCGCGAACAACTGGCGGCGGCCAGGCTGAGCCTGGGAAGGTAGGGGCGTGGCCGGACTGTATACCTCGCACAATACCTGTCTGTTAAGGTTTACGAACTTTACCGGCACACACAGCTTTTTCGACCAGTTTGTTGACAGCTTTGGTAAAGATCGTTACGCTATATGACAGTTCATTGACTGATGGAAGTGAAAATCGTGTTCACGCGCAGCGGCCTCATCCTTATTAGCATCGTTATCGTACTCGTCCTTATTAGCGGCGGGGTATGACGGCTTGGGTGAGGGTTGAAACCAGCGCAGACGATGTGTAAACAACAGAAGCCCCCAAGCCGGGGGCTTTTTATTTTTGTCAAGGAGTTCCGTATGTTCCCGCAGACCGAACCGCAAACCAGGCCATTTGACGAACAGCCGACCAGCCCCTGGACGGAAGCCTATGAATCCTGTCCGGTGGAAACGACCAGTCAGAATTATCATCCGGCCATGCCGCAACGTCCGTATGATACGGACACCCAGTCACCGACGCATGACGCGCTTTCCGCCATTTACAACCAGGGCTATTAGGAAAGCGCGTTCTGTTTATCTATGGGAGAGGAGATACCATGCCCGCTGAATGGATCTGGAGAAATGGCGAATTCGTCAAATGGGAGGAGGCGACGGTTCACGTGACGACCCATGCCCTGCACTATGGGTCAAGCGTATTTGAGGGTATCCGCGCCTATGCCACGCCCAACGGGCCGGCAGTCTTCCGTTTGCAGCCGCACACCCGGCGGTTGTTTAACTCGGCCAAGATTGCCCGAATCGAAATGCCCCACACGGAAGATGAAATCAATGCTGCGATCATCGAAACCATTCAGCGCAACGGCCATGAATCCTGTTATGTACGCCCGCTGGTTTTTCGCGGTGCGGGCAAACTTGGGGTTGAAGGGCGGAAAAATCCGACTGAAACGATCATTCTGACGATGGAATGGGGGCGTTACCTGGGCAACGAGGCGATAGAGCAGGGGGTAGATGTACAGGTCAGCTCATGGCGACGGATTGCCCCGGATACATTCGCGTCAATGGCGAAGATCGGCGGGCAGTATGTAAACAGCCAGTTCGTCACGATGGAAGCCGCCGATAACGGTTTTACGGAAGGGATCGCGCTGGACTACAGCGGTTACGTCAGCGAAGGCGCTGGCGAGAATATTTTCGTGATCGTGGATGGTGTGGTGTATACCCCCGGCGCATGGTCGTCCATCCTGCTCGGTATCACCCGCGATACGGCGCTGACGCTGCTGCGCGATATGGGACACGAAATTCGCTTCGAGCCAATTGCCCGCGACATGCTGTACATTGCCGACGAGATTTTCTTCACCGGCACGGCGGCGGAGATTACACCGGTGCGCTCGGTAGACCGAGTGCAGGTCGGGCAGGGCAGGCCGGGACCGATAACACAGGCCGTTCAGGCGGAATTCTTCGCGCTGACATCGGGGCAGAAACCAGACCGCTACGGCTGGTTGACGCCAGTGCGCCAGTCCGAGCCGACGGCCGGGGATTAACGAGTACAACCGATGCGGGCTAATGCCAGCAGCCACATCTGAGGCAAATGAGGGGAGCAGAGAAAACAATGATTTTGACCGGCGCAGAAATTGTCATGGAATGTCTCATCCGCGAGGGTGTGGAAATCATGTTCGGGTATCCGGGCGGCGCGATTCTGCCGACCTACGACGCGATGACCAAATACCCCCAACTGCGGCATGTTCTGGTGCGTCACGAGCAAGGCGCGGCGCATATGGCCGATGGCTACGCGCGGGCGACCGGTAAGGTCGGGGTGGCGATTGCGACCAGCGGCCCCGGCGCAACCAACCTGGTAACGGGTATCGGTACAGCCATGCTGGATTCGTCACCGATTGTGTGTATTACCGGGCAGGTGCCGCGCGGCATCATTGGCTCGGATGCGTTTCAGGAGATTGACATCACCGGTATCACGCTGCCGATCACCAAACACAATTATCTGGTGACCGACGTGCGGGAACTGGCGTACATTGTGCGAGAGGCTTTCCACATCGCGCGGACGGGCCGACCGGGACCGGTACTGATTGATATTCCGAAAGACATTCAGAACGAAAAGACCGAATTCATTTACCCGGAAGGGCCGGTGCGACTGCCGGGTTATCGCCCGCCGAGCAGCGCCAGCGAGGAACAGATCGCGGCGGCGCTTGAACTGATCAAGCAGGCGAAGAAACCCCTGATTCTCGCCGGTCATGGTATTCTGATGTCCGGCGCCACCAACGAACTACGGGAACTGGCGGAACGGGCGCAAATCCCCGTGACACTCACCCTGCTGGGCAAAGGCGCTATGCCCGAACAGCACCCGCTGTGTGTAGGCATGATGGGAATGCATGGCGCCGCCGCCTGCAATTACGCCATTCAGGATGCCGATCTGCTGATCGCACTGGGGATGCGGTTTGATGATCGGGTGACCGGCAACCTCAAGACGTACTCACCGAACTCTCGCAAAATCCACATTGAGATTGACCCGTCGGAAATTAACAAGAATGTCAAAGTGGATGTGGGGATTGCCGGTGATGTGCGAACGGTGCTGACGCAGCTGCTGCCGCATGTTCCCGGCAAACAGCACGTCGAGTGGGTGAATCAGATTCGGGACTGGCAGGAAGATGGCGACGAGCGTGACATCGTGCATCACGACAGCGGCAGCAGGCTGTACGGCGCGCAGGTGATTAACGACCTGTGGCAGCATACCGGCGGCGAAGCCCTGACCGTGACGGATGTCGGCCAGCACCAGATGCTTGAAGCACAGTATTACCCACACCAGCGTCCACATACGATGCTGACCAGCGGCGGCCTGGGCACGATGGGGTTTGGCCTGCCCGCCGCGATTGGCGCGAAAATGGGCAAACCCGAAGAAGAAGTGTGGGCGATTGTGGGCGACGGCGGTTTTCAGATGACTTTGTGCGAACTGGCGACGGCCATGCAGGAAAAGGTGAAGGTGAATATCGCCATCCTGAACAATGCTTTTCTGGGGATGGTGCGCCAGTGGCAGGAATTCTTCTATGAGGAACGCTACCAGGCGACCCCGATGTACAGCCCGGATTTTGTCAAACTGGCCGAAGCCTACGGGATTCCGGCGATGCGGGTTACCAGCCGTGACCAGATCGAGGAATCGGTGAAGTTCGCGCGCAGTCACGAAACGACGGTGTTGATCGAGTACGCTATCGAAAAAGAAGAAATTGTGTATCCGATGGTTCCGGCAGGGGCTGATCTGCATAATATGCTCCGCCGTCCAAAACCAGGGGAGAAATAAACATGGCAGAGAGCATTAAACAGACAGTGGTCGCCCTGGTGGAAAACAAACCGGGCGTGCTGAACCGGGTCGCCAGTATGTTCCGGCGGCGGAATTTCAATGTGGACAGCCTCACTGTGGGGCGCACGCACAAACCCCATGTTTCGCGCATGACGATTGTGGTGGATGCAGCGCGCACCGATGGCCGGCGGATTGCCGCCAACCTGTTCAAACTGGTGAACGTGATTGATGTGAAGCTGGTGTCGGAAGAACCGCACGTCAGCCGTGACCTGGCGCTCATCAAGGTGCGGACAGATGATGCCGAGTCACGCAATACCGTTACGATGCTGTGCGAACGATACCCGGCGCGCATTGTGGACATGGGGATCAAGGTCGCGATTATCGAGATTACCGCGCAGGAAGATGTTGTCGAAGCGTTTATCCACGAATTGGAGCCGATTGGCATTGTGGAAATGGTGCGGACCGGTGTAGTGGCGATGGGGCGCGGGGTGCGTATCCTCGATGCGGACTATGAGCCGCCGGTCCGGCTGGGCGAGACCAACGGGAATTACCAGGTTTACGGTGTGTAAGACGCGGGGGTACAGCCCCTGTGTATGCGATGGGATAAAAGCCGGGCGGCGCAGCCGCCCCACTAACCATATGGGAAGGTTTTTGAATGGCAACCATGTATTATGACAAGGACGCGGATTTATCACTGCTGACGGTCAAGACGATTGCGGTAATCGGCTATGGCAGCCAGGGACACGCCCACGCGCTGAACGCGAAAGACAGCGGCATGGAGGTGGTGATCGGCCTGCACGCCGGCAGCCAGAGTGCGGCGAAGGCGCAGGCCGATGGCCTGAAAGTGCTGTCAGTCGAAGACGCGACGAAAGCCGCCGATGTGGTAATGGTACTCATCCCGGATACCAAGCAGGCGGATGTGTATGCTCAGTCCATTGGCCCGAATTTGAAGCCGGGCAGCATGTTGATGTTCGCGCACGGTTTTAATATCCACTTCGGCACCATCCAGCCACCGGCAAACGTGGACGTAACGATGATCGCACCGAAAGCACCCGGCCACCGCGTGCGCGAAGTCTTTAAGGATGGCGGCGGCACACCCGGCCTGCTGGCGGTGTATCAGGACGCTACAGGTTCGGCAAAACAACTGGCGCTGGCCTATGGGAAAGCGATTGGCTGCACCCGCGCCGGCGTCATCGAAACGACCTTTAAAGAGGAAACGGAAACCGATCTGTTTGGCGAACAGACGATTCTGTGCGGCGGCGTGACGGCGCTGATCCGCGCGGCGTTTGAAACGCTGGTGAAAGCCGGTTACCAGCCGGAAGTGGCATACTTCGAGTGTATGCACGAACTGAAACTGATCGTTGATCTGCTATATCAGGGCGGCCTGAGCTATATGTGGTACAGCGTGAGCGACACGGCGGAATACGGCGGTTATGTCGTCGGCGATCAGGTCGAAGGTATGGTGAAGGAAGAATTCGACGGCGTGCTGCACCGGATTCAGGATGGCAGCTTTGCCAAAACGTGGATTCAGGAAAACAAGGATGGCCGCCCCAACTTCCTGCCGCGCCGCCATAAGGAACATGATCTGTTGATCGAAAAGGTTGGCGCGGAACTGCGCGACATGATGCCTTTCCTGAATGCCAAGCGGATCAAGCAGGCGGATTAAGCGGTCATGGAAATCCGCGCCCTGACTGCCGCCGACGCTGCTGTTTACCTGCCGGTACGGCTGCGTTCCCTGCGCGAACACCCGGAAGCGTTTGGCGCGTCCTACGAGGAAGAGCAGGACATGCCGCTGGATAAGGTGGCGGCCATGCTCATACCGGACAGCCCGACGTTCGGGGCGTTTGTCAGCGGCGATCTGGCGGGGATAACCACCCTGTGGCGCTATCCCCGTGCCAAAATGCGCCACCGCGCGATGCTGGCCGGCATGTATGTGGTGCCGGAAGCGCGAGGACAGGGTATCGGCAGGGCGCTGATGGTGACGGCGCTGGACTTCGCGCGGTCATGTGAGGGGCTGGAGGATGTGACGCTGGCGGTGACGGTCGGGAATGAGGTGGCGCGGCGGCTGTACATCGAGATGGGATTCACGGCATACAGCCGAGACCCGCGTTACATCAAAACCGGCGGGCGCACCTATGACATCGAATGGATGATTCGGCGGATTGCTGGAGATGACCCCGCATGATGCAGCTGGCACGGTTCAACGACGCTGCTGAATTTTACGGTTGTGCTCAGACTTTCCTGCTGGCGCAGGAGGCTGAGCACAACCTGATGCTCGGCCTGTGCGCGGCACTGCGACAGGGCAACGTGTATCAACAACCGCCGTACCTGGCCGTCGTTGAAGATGCGGGCGAGGTCATCGCTGTCGCCATGCGCACACCGCCGTACCGCCTCATCCTGTCGGAAATGGCCGATACGCGCCCACTACAGGTGATTGTGGACGACGTATACAGCGTCTTTGGCGATGAACTGGTCGGGGCCGTTGGGCCAAAAGACCTGAGCAAGACGTTTGCCGAACGGTGGTCGTCCCTCACCGGCAAACCACATCGTTTGAATATGGCGCAGCGCATTTATCGTCTGGAACAAGTGCGACCGATCAGCGGTGTGTCCGGTGAACTGCGCCGCGCCAGCGAAGCCGACCGGGATTTGCTGGTGCGTTGGGAGATCGCGTTTGAGCGGGAGGCCATTGGCGATGATGACCATGAACAGGCAGAGCGCATGATCGAACTGGCACTCTCGGCTGACCCGGCCACGCGCGGGCGCTTCCTGTGGTGGGATGGTGGTCAGGCGGTTTCGATGGTGGGTTATACCGGGCCGACGCCAAACGGGATGCGGATCGGGCCGGTGTATACCCCGCCGGGACAGCGCGGACGCGGCTATGGCAGCGTGTGTACGGCAGCGGTCAGCCAGTGGCTGCTTGACCGGGGACGCAGGTTTGTTTTTCTGTATACGGATCTGAGCAATCCGACTTCGAATCATATCTACCAGAATATCGGCTACGAGCCGGTGAGCGATGTGGACGAATATCGTTTCGAAGATGGTGGGTAGGGATATGGCGAACCATGTCCCGACAGAAACAGGAGCGAACATGGATGATGAATCCGGTGTAGTCGGAAAGGGGGTGGTCTGATGTCGGAAGATGGCCTTGCTGATCTTCACCGTTTGACATTCGACCTGAGAGCAGACACAGAAAGGATCACCCCAGAATGGTTACACCACACGTTGATGAGAACGTCGTCCGGTTTTTTGACACGACCCTGCGTGACGGCGAACAAAGCCCCGGCGCAACCCTGAGCAGCGCCGAAAAGCTGGAAATCGCGCGGCAGTTAGCGCGGTTGGGTGTGGATATTATTGAAGCCGGTTTTCCGGCGGCATCGCCAGATGACCTGGCCGCCGTGCAGCGCATCGCGCGGGAAGTAGGCACCGCCGATGGGCCGGTCATCTGCGGGCTGGCACGCGCGGTTGAGGGCGACATTCGCACCTGTTGGGAAGGTGTAAAAGATGCCGCCAAACCACGAATCCACACATTTTTGGGCACGTCGGATATTCATCTGAAATACCAGACCGGCATGACCCGTGAGCAGGCACTCGCGACTATTCGTAAAGCGGTGACACTGGCACGCAGCCTGTGCGACGATGTGGAATTCAGCCCGATGGATGCCGGGCGAACCGATCCGGCATTTCTGGTCGAAGTGTGCGCGCTGGCTGTCGAGTGCGGCGCGACGACGCTGAACATCCCGGATACAGTGGGCTACTGCACGCCGCAGGAATGGGGCGAGCTGATCGCTAACCTGATCGCGGAAACACCGGGCGCAGGGCCGGGCAGCGGCGTGGTGTGGTCGGTACACTGTCACAACGATCTGGGACTGGCAACGGCGAACACGCTGGCCGGGGTAATGGCCGGTGCGCGGCAGGTGGAAGTGACCATCAACGGCATTGGTGAACGTGCCGGTAATACCAGCCTGGAAGAAGTGGCGATGGCGATGGCGACTCGTCCACAGTTTTACAATGTGCGGACGAACATCAACACGCGCGAAATTATGAAAACCAGCCGGCTGGTGAGCAATTACACCGGCATGGCAGTGCAGCCGAATAAGGCCGTTGTGGGCGCGAACGCCTTCGCGCATGAAGCCGGGATTCACCAGGACGGCGTGCTGAAGAATTCCAGCACCTACGAGATCATGACGCCGGAAAGCATCGGTTTGCAGCAGAGCCGCCTGGTACTGGGAAAACACAGTGGCCGCGCCGCGCTGAAAGCCCGGCTGAAGGAAATGGGCTACAACATCGAAGGTGACGCGCTGAATCAGGTCTTTGCCCGGTTTAAAGACCTGGCCGATGCCAAAAAGACCGTTACCGATGCCGATCTGGAAGCCCTGATCGCTGATGAATTCAACCGCCCGGAAGAAATTTTCAGCCTCGTAGACATCCAGGTGACATGCGGCACGATGGGAATGCCAACGGCAACGGCCAAACTGCGGAACGCCGGTGGTGAAGAATTCGTGTACGCAGCCGTTGGCGCGGGGCCGGTGGATGCCTGTTACAAGGCGATTGACGCCATCGTCAAAGCGCCGAATACATTGATCGAATACAGCGTCCACAGCGTGACGGAAGGGATTGACGCGCTGGGTGAAGTGACGGTGCGGGTCGCGCCCAGTGGCCGCGAGGGTGATAAACGTTCGTTTGGCGGCTACGGCGCAGACAGCGATATCGTGGTAGCCAGCGTGAAAGCGTACATGGCGGCGGTGAATCGGATGGTGGCGGTGCTGGGCTACGGCGACCACCAGCCCGAAGGCGAAGCGGCGACCGTGAGCGTGAAAAGCGCCGGCGATTAGGATAAGGATAGGAGGGGTGGGTTTCGAAACCGCCCCTAAGCACGATGGATATGAGATTAGGGTAAACAGAGAACGATGACAACCAACGGAAACCAGCCTAAAACCCTGTTTGAGAAAGTGTGGGCCAACCATCTGGTGCGCCCGCAAACGCCGGATACCCCGGCGGTGCTGTACATTGATCTGCATCTGGTACATGAAGTGACTTCACCTCAGGCGTTCACGCTGCTGCGCGAGCGCGGGCTGAAGGTGCGCCGTCCTGACCGGACGCTGGGTACGATGGATCACAGCACACCGACGACGCCACGCAACGCGGCGGGCATCATTCCGGTGACGGATACGATGGCGGCGGCGCAGCTTGATGTGATGCGGAAAAACTGTGCGGATTTCGGCATCCCACTGTATGACCTCGGCACGAGCAACCAGGGCATTGTCCATGTGATCGGGCCGGAGCAGGGCTTCACGCAACCGGGCATGACCATCGTCTGCGGCGACAGCCACACCAGCACACACGGCGCGTTTGGCGCACTGGCGTTTGGCATCGGCACGAGCGAGGTAGCGCACGTCCTGGCGACGCAGTGTTTGCTGCAAAACCGCCCGCAAACGATGGCGGTGCGGGTGGATGGCCGCCTGCGCCCCGGCGTGACGGCCAAAGACATCATTCTGGCCGTGATCGCCAAGATCGGCATCGGCGGCGGCACAGGGTACGTGTTTGAGTATATGGGTGAGGCCATCCGTGCCCTGAGCATGGAAGGCCGCATGACGATCTGCAATATGAGTATCGAAGGCGGCGCGCGCGCCGGCATGGTCGCGCCGGATGATACGACGTTTGAGTACGTCGCCGGTCGCCCCTACGCGCCAAAGGGCGCGGCTTGGGAGCAGGCGGTCGCGGATTGGCGTAAGCTGCCAACTGATGACGGCGCGTCGTTCGACAACGAAGTGGTGCTGGATGCTGACACCCTGACGCCGATGATCACCTACGGCACGAACCCCGGCATGGGGATGCCCATTACGGCTAACGTCCCCGACCCTGATAGCCTGAGCGATGTGAGTCAGAAAATGGCGCTCGATAAGGCGCTGCGGTATATGGACTTGCAGCCGGGGCAAAAGCTGCTGGGCAAGCGGGTGGACGTGGTGTTTATCGGAAGCTGTACCAATTCCCGTATTTCAGACCTGCGTGAGGCGGCGAAGTTCATTCAGGGGCGAAAGGTGGCCGACGGCGTGCGGGTGATGGTCGTGCCGGGGTCGCAGCAGGTCAAGGCACAGGCTGAAGCCGAAGGGCTGCATGACGTGTTTAAGGCGGCAGGCGCGGAGTGGCGTGAAGCGGGCTGCTCGATGTGCATCGCTATGAATGGCGACCAGCTTCAGCCGGGGCAGTATGCCGTCAGCACCAGCAACCGCAACTTTGAAGGACGGCAGGGCAAAGGCGGTCGAACTTTCCTCGCCAGCCCGTTGACGGCGGCGGCAACGGCAGTCAACGGCGTGATCACCGATCCCAGGGAGATGATGAATTAACATGGAACCGATCACCAAATTCACCGGGCGGCTGGCACCGCTGCCGATCAACGACATTGACACCGACCAGATCATCCCGGCACGCTACCTGAAAGTGACGGACAAAAATGGTCTGGGCGCGGCGTGTTTTTCTGACTGGCGCTACAACGCCGACGGTTCGCCCAAAGCGGACTTCATCCTGAACCAACCGGATTATCAGGGCGCTGCGGTGCTGGTGGGCGGGCACAATTTTGGCTGCGGCAGCTCACGCGAACATGCGCCCTGGGCGCTGCTGGGCGCGGGGTTCAAGGCGGTCATCAGCACCTATTTTGCCGATATTTTCCGGGGCAATGCGCTCAAGAATGGGCTGCTGCCGGTACAGGTGGACGCGGACACGCACCGCCAGCTTATCAGCCTGGCGCAGGAAGACCCGTCATCTCAGGTGACGGTAGACCTGGAAACCCAGACTGTGACGCTGCCGGATGGCCGCCGCGTCGAATTCCCGATTGACCCGTTCTCACGTTACTGCCTGCTGAACGGGGTTGACCAGCTTGGCTTCCTGCTGAATCTCGACGAGCAGGTTGCCGCTTTCGAGAGCGTACATCCGGCACGAGTACAAACGACTGCCAGCTAAGAGGGGGATTACCATGACCATCGCCATCTACGATACGACGCTGAGGGATGGCACGCAGCGAGAGGGGATTTCCCTCTCGCTGGCCGATAAACTCAAAATCACGCGGCTGCTGGATAACTTTGGCGTGGCCTACATTGAAGGCGGCTGGCCGGGGTCAAATCCGAAGGACGCCGCCTACTTTGACGCCGTGCAGGGCATGGAACTGAAACACGCGAAGATCGTGGCGTTTGGCTCAACCTGCCGCAAGAACAGTGACCCAGCCGATGATCCGAACATCAAGGCGCTGGAAGATGCCCGGACACCGGTGGTGACGGTGGTCGGTAAAACGTCCATGCTGCATGTCACCGAAGTGCTGCAAACCACGCCGGATGAAAATCTTCGGATGATCCGCGACAGCCTGCGTTATCTCAAGAGTCTGGGCAAGGAAGTCATCTACGATGCGGAACATTTCTTTGACGGCGCGAAGCTGGATAAGGAATATGCGCTGGATACGCTGGAAGCGGCGATAGATGGCGGTGCGGACGTGCTGGTGCTGTGTGACACCAACGGCGGCTCGATGCCCTGGGAGATCACGCGCTGGGTGGACATAGTTAAAGCCGCTTTCCCCGGCGTGCCGTTGGGGATTCACACCCATAATGACGGCGAACTGGCCGTAGCGAATTCACTGGCGGCGGTGATGGCTGGTGTGGTACAGGTGCAGGGGACGATTAACGGCTACGGCGAACGCTGCGGTAACGCCAACCTGTGCAGCATCATCCCTGATCTGGAATTGAAGATGGGCTATTCGTGCCTGCCGGATAAAACCAACCTGCGGCAACTTGTGCCTTTGTCACGCACCGTAGCCGAAATCGCCAATCTCGCGCCGGACAACCATCTGGCCTATGTGGGTAAGAGCGCCTTCGCGCATAAGGGCGGGATTCACGTCGCGGCGATGCGGCGCAACATTCACAGCTACCAGCACATTGACCCGGAACTGATCGGCAACGAGATGCGCGTGCTGGTGAGCGACCTGTCCGGGCAGGGCAACCTGCTCAGCAAGGCGGAAGAATTCGGGCTGGATGTGTCGCAGACCGAGGCGATGAAAGTGCTGAACGAGATCAAGGTGCTGGAAAGCCAGGGTTTTGTGTTTGAAGGCGCAGAGGCGTCAGTCGCCATCCGGCTGCACCGTGCCAGCCCGGATTATAAGCCGGTGTTCACCCTGATTGATTACACAGCAATCGTCGAAGACCGTCAGGGGCGCGGCAGTCTGTCGGAAGCGATGGTCAAACTGGATGTGGATGGCGACATCGTACATACGGCAGCCGAAGGCAACGGGCCGGTCAACGCGCTTGACCTCGCGCTGCGGAAGGCACTGCTACCGCGTTATCCACAGTTGGCGGACTTCCAGCTGGCGGACTACAAGGTGCGTATTCTGGATGGGAACAACGGTACGGCGGCCACGACGCGCGTTTTGATTGACACGCAGAACGGCAACCAGCGGTGGAGCACCGTGGGGGCGGGGACCAATATCATCCAGGCAAGCTGGCGCGCGCTGGTGGACAGTGTGGAGTACGGCCTGCGCGTGGCGCACCCTCAGCCGCGCACCGCGCCGGTAACACCGGAGTGAATGGTAGGCCGATGATCGAAAAAGTGAATCTGGCGCAGAAGTTCAGCCTGTTTGACGACTACTGGAGTCCCAGACTGGCGGGACAGGTGAATAACTGTGCCGTGAAACTGGTGAAACTGAAAGGTGAGTTTGTCTGGCATCATCATGATGACGAGGACGAACTGTTCCTGGTCGTCAACGGCCGGCTGCGGATTGAACTCCATGATGGTGAAGTCGTGTTGAATGCAGGCGAGTTCGCCATTATTCCGAAAGGTGTTGAACACCGGCCAGTGGCCGATGACGAGGTTCACGTTCTGCTGTTCGAGCCGGACACAACGCTGAACACGGGCAATATTCAGAGTGAACGAAC
>JARKOK010000201.1 GCA_029975765.1 Aggregatilineales bacterium | reverse complement strand
CGTGCCGCTGCTGCTGGGCGAACGGCTGATCGGCACGCTGGAACTGGCCGATACCGAAGCCGGACACTTCAATCAGGGCGCGCTGGCGCTGCTGCAAGCCATCAGCAAACCCGTTGCCACCGCCGTCTACAACGCCGAACTGTACGGCGACCAGACACGGCGGATTCAGCACATGGCAACGCTGCAAGAGATTGGCGCGGCGCAGCCCGCTGCTGCCGACCCTCGCCCCATCTATCAGGCATTAACCGAGCGCATCGCCCAACTGACCAACGCCCGCATCTGCGGTGTGCTGCTGTACGACGACCAGCGCCGGGCGCTGGTGGGCGAACTGCCGTTTTACGGCCTGCCAGATTACGCCGCGCAGAACTATGTCATCAACGTGCCGCCGGACAGCCCGCAGCGCAACATCTGGGAGCAGCAGCCGTACTGGGTCACCAACGACGCGCTGGACGAACCCTTGATCGAGGCGCTCGGCCTGAAACCCATCTTCGTCGCGGCGGGGATTCGCAACACCGCCCTGATTCCGATGGAAATTGGCGGCCAGCGCATCGGTCTGATTCAGGTCTCCAACAAACAGGCCGAGGGTGGCTTCTCGCCGCAGGACATTCAGGATTTACGGATTCTGGTGGCGCAGGCGTCCATCGTGGTGGAAAACGTGCGCCTGTACCAGCGCGAACAGCGCCGCGATACGGAGATCATCGGCCTGCAGGAGATGACCCACGCTATCGGCGCGCTGAACCGTGAGCTTGAACTCTACTCCACCATCACCGAACGTATCGCCCGGCTGATGGATATTGCCATGTGCGGCGTGCTGCTGTGGGACGAGGACAACAGCCGTCTGGTCGCGCAGCTTCCGTTTTATGGGATTGCCGATGAACTGGTGAGCGCCTACGTCGTCAACCTGCCGTCCGGCAGTCCGCTGCATACCATCTGGCAGGAAGAGGATTTCTGGTTTACCAACCGCGTTCAGTCCGACGCGGTGGTGTATGCCGCCGGGCTGGCCGATTTCGCTAACGCCGTCGGCGTGACCAAAACCATGTTCGCCGTGCTGACCGTCGGCGGACGGCGGCTGGGTGTCGTGCAGGTTTCCAATAAAAATAACGGCGAGGACTTCACCGACAAGGACGCGCGGCTGCTGATGATTTTTGCCGCCCAGGCCGCCGCGATCATCGAAAACGCGCGGCTGTACCGCGATATTCAGCAGCGCGCCCAGGAAGCCGACCGGCTGCGCGAAATCGCGGAAATGGCGGGCGGCATCCTCACGGCGGACGACTCGTTCCAGAATGTGCTGGCGGCGATTGCCGACCTGACCCGCAGCCCCCTGGTGTACGTCAGCCTGATTGACGACCAGAGCGGCAGCCTGACGACGTACCCGCGCCTGGTGTACGGCGGCCAACTGCCAGCGCCGGTGCAGCACGACCCGGACACGCCCACCATGCGCCAGCCCCTGCTGACGACCGATCTGCCAACCGAACGGGCCGTGCCGGACAGCTACCGGCACATGGCGCGGGCGCTCAACATGCGCAGCGCCGTGATCGTGCCGGTGGTGGTTGGCGAGCGCAGCGTGGGTGAACTGGGCATCGGCAGCCGCCAGGAACCCCCGTACAGCGACGATGATACGCGGCTGCTGGAAGCCGTCGCCACGCAGATTGCGGCAGCTATCGAGCGAATCCGCCTGTATGAAGCGGCAGGGCAAAACCTCCAGCGCCGAATGCAGGAACTTGACGCGATTTCCCGCATCAGCCACGAACTGACGCAAACACTGGAACTCGATCCGGTGCTGGATGTAATCCGGCGTGAAACTGCCCGCGCGACACTGGCGGCTGGCGGTACGGTGGTGCTGTTGAAACCACCCGCCCAGTGGCAGGACCCGGCCCAGCCGGAACTGGACAAACGTTTTGGCGGCGGCGGTGATCTGGCGGACATCGAAGTCGAAGCGGTGCTGCGCGGCGCGGATACCGTGCTGGTGCGCGACTATAACGCTGACCCGCTCCAGCCGGTGCCGGAAGACGCGCGTTCGGCCATTGCCGCCGCCTTCCTGTACGAAGACCGCGTGGTGGGTGTGATCCATATCCATCACATCAGAGCGAAACACTTTGACGAACGCGCGGCAGCCTTCCTGCTGACGATTGCGGCGAAAGCCTCGTTAGCTTACGGCAACTACATCCGCTACCAGGAACAGTTGGATCGCGGGCTGCGGCTGCGGCGGCGCGTTGAGCAGTTGAACCAGATTTTCGAACTGGGTCAAATCCTGCAAAGCAGCGCCGAGCCGGTCGCCGTGCTGGAGTCCATCCTGGACGGCATCCAGCAGAGCGCCAACTTTGAAGTCGGTGTAGCGGCGCTGGTGGATGAACATGACAGCCTGCTGCACCGTGCCGCCCAGACCGGTATGCCGCTGGAAGCCTTCGAGCGCAGCCGCGTCCACACGGCCTCCATTGACGATGTGAAAGCGTTGATGCGCGACGAGTACCGCATCAGCGAGTCGTATTTCATCCCGGTCGAAGCGCGGGAAACCGTTTCTGCCAGCACGCTGCAAGCCCTGAGCACCACCTTTGACGGCATTCGCCTGCTGCCCACCCCACTCGATGACCGCAGCTGGCGCGACGGCGATGTGCTGCTGCTGCCGTTAATAGGTTCGGGCGGCAATCTGCTGGGGCTGATTGGCCTGGACAGGCCGGCGGACAACACCCGCCCTGACCGCCCCACCGTCGAAATTCTGGAAATCTTCGCGCATCAGGCGGCGGCCACCATCGAAAACAGCTACCTGTACCGCGCCACGCTGCACAGCGCCGAGCAGGAAGCGCGCCTGAACGCGATCATGGAAGCCGTGTCCCGAACGCTGGACACC
>JARKOK010000331.1 GCA_029975765.1 Aggregatilineales bacterium | reverse complement strand
TGGCAGGAGCAGGAAGCCTTTCTGCCGACGCTGAGAGCCGTGCCTGAAGCGCCGCCGCCGCAAACGCTGGCGCTGGTGGATGGTACGCTGCGGGAAGGCTGGCGGCTGCGGCGGGATGATGGCGCTGTGCACCTGCTGACGGACGCGGAAATCTTCGGCTGGAACCGGCCTGAACCGCGCCGGCGCAAGGTGCAGCGCCGCGCCCGCGTGCCGGAATCCAGTTATGCCGACATGCACGAGGGCGATTACGTCGTGCATATAGATTATGGCATCGGGCGTTTTGCCGGGATGCGCCGCCGCACCATCGAGGGCAACGAGCGTGAATATCTGGTGCTGGAATACGGCGGCAACGATACCGTGTTTGTGCCGATTCACCAGGCCGACCGGCTGACGCGCTACGTTGGCCCGGACGACCGCCCGCCGGCGCTGAACCGCCTGGGCAAACCCGATTGGGCGCGGGTCACATCGCAGGCGCGCCGGGCAGTTGAGGAAGAGGCTAAGGAACTGCTGGAACTGTACGCGCAGCGTCAGGCCGTGAGCGCACCCGCCTTCGCTGGCGATACGGCCTGGCTGCACGAACTGGAAGCATCATTCCCATTTGTCGAAACTGACGACCAGTGGCGCGCGATTCGCGATGTGAAAACGGATCTCGAAGAATCACACCCGATGGATCGCCTGATCTGCGGCGACGTGGGCTACGGCAAGACGGAGGTCGCCCTGCGCGCGGCGTTTAAGGCGGTCAACGCCGGTTATCAGGTGGCGCTGCTGGTGCCGACGACCGTATTAGCCCAGCAGCACTATGAAACTTTCAGCAACCGCCTTGCGCCGTTTCCGGTCAAGGTGGAGGTGCTGTCGCGCTTCCGTAACAAGGATGACCAGCAGAAGGTCATCCGGCAGCTTGCATCGGGCGAAGTGGACATCATGATTGGTACGCACCGGCTGCTGCAAAACGATGTAACCTTCAAAAAGCTGGGACTGGTTATCATTGACGAGGAACAGCGGTTCGGTGTCACGCACAAGGAGCATCTCAAGAAGCTGCGAACGGAAGTCCATGTGCTGACCATGACGGCCACACCCATCCCTCGCACGCTGTACATGAGTCTCGCCGGAGTGCGCGACATCAGCATGATCCAGACGCCGCCGGAAGAACGCCTGCCGGTCATGACGCACGTCGGCCCGTTCGACGAGCGGCTGGTGCGCCAGGCTGTGCTGCGTGAAATCGAGCGCGGCGGGCAGGTGTTTGTCGTTCACAACCGCGTCCATTCGATTGACCGTATCCGCGAGCGGCTGGAGGAGATTGTGCCGGAAGCGCGCCTCGTCACTGGTCACGGCCAGATGGATGAACGCCTGCTGGAAAAAGTGATGAGCGCCTTTGCGCATGGCGAGTATGACATTCTGCTGTCCACGTCTATCATCGAAAGCGGCATAGACATCCCGAATGCCAACACGCTCATCGTTGACCGCGCCGATATGTTCGGCATGGCGCAGTTGTACCAGTTACGCGGTCGGGTGGGGCGCAGCGCGCAGCAGGCGTATGCCTACTTTTTCCACCCTAACGAGCAGCGCCTGACAGACGAAGCGCGCACGCGGCTGGAGGCACTGGAAGAAAACACCGACCTGGGCGCAGGTTTCCAGATCGCCATGCGCGACCTGGAACTGCGCGGTGCGGGGGACATCCTCAGCACCCGGCAGACCGGTCATGTGGCCGCCATTGGCCTGCACCTGTACACGCAGCTGCTCACGCAGGCGGTACAGCAGGTGAAGGGCAAAGCGCCGGGCGAAGTCGCGCCGCCCGTATCCACCACAAACATCACGATTGATCTGCCGCTGCCGGCGTATCTGCCGTCTGACTGGATACCGGAAATGGAACTGCGGTTGCAGATTTACCGGCGGGTCGGCGGCCTGACCGGCCTGGATGAAGTGGCCGCCATGCGCGCCGAACTGCGCGACCGCTTTGGGCCGCTGCCGTCGGCGGTGGAAGGTTTGCTCTACCAGATCGAAGTCAAGCTGCTGGCGCAGCAGGCCGGGGCAACGGCGGTTATCAATCTGAACGAGGTGGTGAATATCAAGCTGCCTTATCTGCCGGAAGTCAACCGCGAGCGGCTTCAGCGCGATCTGGGGGAAGATGTGCGCGTAAGCCGCACGGCGGTGCTGCTGCCGATTCCCGATCCTACCGCCTGGCGCGCGCGCCTGCTGGATGTGCTGCGACGGCTGGCTGAGGGCGTGCGAGAAGCGGCAGGTTTGTGACCGCCATAAATCAGGACGAAGTCTGCCAGGGCTTGACAAACAATCGAATGATGGCGATTCTCTTAGGGCGGCCAGCGAAGCCGCCCTTGTAATTATACGACACAGGCCATTTGATGATGCAACGTTTGACGAGCGTATTCTCGCGCCGCCCGCTGCTGTGGGCGGCTGCTGCTTATGTGCTGCTGGCGTGCCTTACCCTCTCCAACCTGCTGCTGCAAGGTAACACGGCTGTCCCCGGCGGCAAGGACAGCGATTATTATCAATTCCTGTGGGGTTACTGGTGGATGGGGCAGGCTTTCGCGCAGGGACAGTCGCCGCTGTGGACGGATTACGTGCTGTTCCCGCATGTTTCGAACCTCAGCCTGCATACCCTCGCGCCGATCTGGTATCCCGTTTATGCGCTGGCAGCGCCTCTCGTGGGGCGGTTAGCGGCGGGTAATCTGCTGGTGCTGCTCGGATACGTCCTGAGTGGTACGGCGATGTTCGTCTGGCTGCGCCGCCAGCTTGAGCCGCGTCCCCTTGCATCAGGGTTGGCCTTTTTTGGCGGGCTGGCGTTTGCCTTCTCGCCCTACATGATGACCCACGCTTCGTATATTCAGGTCAATCTGACGCCGCTGTGGTGGTTTCCCTTTGTGCTGCTGCTGTGGGATGAACTGGCGTGGCCGCGCCGCCTGCCGCGCGCGCTGGCGGCTGTGCTGCTGGCGCTGGCGCTGTGGGGTGTGTGGCTCACCGATCTTCAGTTCTGGGTGTGGCTGCCGTTTGCGGCCTGGGGTTATGTGCTGTGGACGCTGTGGACGCAGCGGCGTGATGGCCGGTGGCTGCGGCTGCTGGCGTGGGGGCTGCTGGCGCTGGCGCTGATGGCGGCGCTGGCATGGTTCTATCCGCTGGCGGCGCTGTCTCAGATCACGCTTGACCCGAACGAATATCCCCCCGCCGGCCTGACGACACTGCACGCCTATGCGCTGCCGCTGGCGGCGCTGGTGGGGCTGGCTGAACCGGTGGAAACGAAAACCCTGGGGCGAGTTCTGGTGTGGCTGCTGTGGGGTGGGGTCGTCATTGGCCTGCTGCGTCGCCAGCGGCATCCCTCTGTGAACCCAGCACTTTCTGCCCATCTGCCGCCGCGTCCCGGCGCCTGGTTCTGGCTGGCGCTGGCGCTGCTGCCGCTGGTGCTGGCGCTTGGCCCGGACGCAGCAGTTGGCGGCATCACCATTCCGCTGCCGTATGCCTGGCTGCATGAGGCGCTGCGCGGCCAGCACCGCATCCCGGCGCGTTTCACCGGCGCAGCGGCTTTTTTGCTGGTGACATTCCTGGTACTGGCCTGGCAGCCGCTGCTTGAGTCCCTGTGGCGGTTGCGGCGGACAGTCACCCTGCTGGCGCTGGCTGGCGCTGGCGCGGCGCTGCTGGTGGACGTGGGAGCGTTTCAGCCATTTCCCACCCGCACCGTGCCGGATTACGCGATTCATCATGCCATTGCCGGAGAACCCGGCGACTTTGTGATCATGGATGTGCCAGTTGGCACGCACTACGGCTGGACAGGTATCGGCAGAGGGTACTTTTCGATGTACTACGGCGCGGTACATCAGCACCGCATGGTCAACGGCTGGCTGTCACGAATCCCCTACAGCACGCTGGCGTATTATATCAATTCGCCGCTGTTTTCCTGGCTGGCCGGAACGCGCGACCTGTCACCGGAGGAACAGGCGCAGGCCGCGCAGGAATTTGATACCTATCTGCATGACTGGCCGCTGGGCTATGTGATCGTTTATCGGGACTGGCTCACGCCCGACCAGCAGAACCGCTGGCCTGGCTGGCTGAACGAACGCCCCGGCCTGTGTCCCGCTGAAGCCACCGATACGGCGGATCTCATCTGGTGGCGGGCGGAGTCCCTGGGCTGTGGGGATCGTCCGGTTACCACCCACGCAGACCTGGGCACGCCGGCTGACTGGACGGTGATCGGCACGGGCTGGTACGGGCCGGAAATGATCGGTGGGCCATCGGGGCGCTGGGCCGGCCAGACAGCGGTGCTGCGCCTCACACTCGACCCGGCCACCGCCTACGAACTGACGTTTTCCGCGCTGGCCTTTGGCGATGATCGTACCGTTACCCTGACCGGGATTGGCGGTTTCGCGCAGGAAATCGCCCTCAACGCGGACGGCTGGCATGATTACCAGCTTACTCTGCCGGCGGGCGCGCTGCCGGACAGCCGGCTGACCCTGAAACACAATGACACGGCCTCCCCTCAGGCGCTTGGCCTGTCGGACGACGCACGCCTGCTGGCAGCGGCCTACGCGCAGTTCACACTGCGCCCGCTGCCATGATGGGGAATGATGATTGGGCGACTGTCACCCTGTCCCGGACTATTCGCCGCTGTCAGCGCGTTTCACCACATCGGCCATCTGGCCGCCGGTGATCTGCCGCAGTTGTTCCAGTGTGATGGGGAAAATGGCATTGTGCGCGCCCCCGGCAGCGTACAGTTGGCTGTACCGCCCCAGCGAGTCGTCAATATAGACCGTTATCCCTGCCGTGCGATAGGCCAGCGGCGGCACGCTGCCGGGTGGATAGCCGTAGATGTTCACGCACTGGTCGGCGCTGGCCGCCTTCACCTTCTTACGCCCGACATTGTACATCGCCGCCAGCTTCCGGTCGTCCACCCGCTGATCGCCGCTGGTCAGAACAACAATGGGCTGCTCATCAATCAGGAATGCGAGGCTTTTAACGATCTGCCCCAGTTCGCAGCCAATATTGTCGGCGGCCTGCTGTGAGGTGGCGGTTGTTGTATCATAAAAACGAATTTGTATGCCGAAGTTCCAGCCGTCCAGTGCTGTCTGAACGTGGGCTGGCGTCAAAGTATCCACGCTGTTTGCTCTCCTGTTAACCGGCCTGCACCGCAATGCCCAGCACGCCAGGGCCGGT
>JARKOK010000182.1 GCA_029975765.1 Aggregatilineales bacterium | reverse complement strand
GGTAAAGACGCAGAGAAAAACATGGTGTAGGGGCGAACCGCCGGTTCGCCCCTACCTTTTCGACGGGTATATCTGGCGATTTGCCCGCTCAAACGCGGTTTCACCGGCGATGTTTTGCCCAGTTGCTCGTTATCATAGGATCACCAGCCTTTAATTCATTGTGGGGCGGAAACCTGTGATAGATTTTGAGAGATATGTCTGAGCTGAATTGTGCCCATGACAGTGCTGTATCTCGCTCTCAACCAGGCAACGATACTTTCTCATTGCCTCGCCCTGCAATGAATATGACAAGCAGGAGCAGCAGTTGCAAAAAAAGCCAAAGTCCAGGTAGGGGCGAACCGCCGGTTCGCCCCTACGATTCGTCTGTTATCACTTTCTTTTGGTCTGGTTTTGCCCTTGTGGGCAACTGTCAAGCTGAACAATTGTTATCTCGCCGTCGCCACCACCAAAAGCTAATTGACTGCCATCCGGACTCCAATCTACGCCATAGATGCGATGAGTACGTTGGAACAAACACACCTCATTCCCAGTGACACCATCTCATACTCGCACCGTGCCGTCATTACTGGCACTTGCCAGTTTGGTACTATCTGGACTCCACACTACTTCAATGATTGCATCTGTGTGCGCTTCAAGTGTCAACAGATTTGCACCTGTTGTGGCATCCCATATATGAACGGTAGGGTCATCTATACCTCCGCCACTTGCCAGTTTTGTCCCATCAGGACTCCAAGAAACTGAATTTATGGTGCCCAGTTGTTCTGTTAAGGTCATAATTTGTTTTCTAGTGACCATATCGGCAATACTTATTTGGTTCTCATAGATACTGCCGCTGACCAGTTTCGTACCGTCCGGACTCCAATCGAGCGAATTTCCCCCGATTGGGGCTAAATTAACCGTTTTTCCCGTCTCTGGGTCAAGAATACCTATTCCACTGCTGATAGATGCACTCGCTAACTGTAGACCGTCAGGTGGTCTTCATTTTACAGAAGCTATACCTTGACCCCCTGTTTGCTTCACCATCAATAATTGACTGCTCAGCACATCCCAGACCCGCGTACCAATGCCGTCTAAACTCGATGCGGCTAGTTTTGTGCCATCAGGACTCCAGTCAATCGAGGTTATGGCACAGGTGCTTCCTGATAAGCTCCTTATAACCTCTTGCGTTACCGCATCAAGGATTTGAATTGTGTACAGGTTGGGGTCTGATTCGCAGGAGTCTGTCCCTTTCCCGACGGCAATCATCATGCCATCCGGACTCCATGCCACGCTGGAAACATAGGTGTCTGGGACAGGGGAAAAAGTGGGGGTAACTTCTTTATCCTGTGCCGTCACACCCCAAAATGAGCCGAACAAGCACAACACGAGCAAAATTGCGAGTATGGTGAAAAAACGCATAGTCCCAACCCTCATTTACCTTCAGCTAATCGCCAACAGCCAGCCGCTACCCCACGACTGACGACTGAGGACTAACGACTGAGGACTTCTCCACATGCGCTTCGCCGCGTGTCACCATCAGCATGGCGACCACCGCCAGCGCGAAGAAAAACGGCGTCACGAAAAAGATCATGTTGTAGTTGCTGCCGGACAGATCAATGATAACCCCGTTCAGCACCGGCCCGGCGATGGCCGCGCTCATACTGGCGAAGTAATACAGCCCCGTATACGTGCCGAGCAGCCGCTCGTCGTCGGTAATGTCCACCACCATCGGCAGCGAGTTGATGTTCACCAGTGCCCAGGCCGCCCCGCCCACGCCCAGAATGATCGTAATCACGGTTGTGTTCGGTACGAAGGCCGCCACCACCAGCGCGAGGCCAAACACGATCAGCCCGACGGTGATGGTGCGCTTGCGCCCGTAGCGTGTGCCCAGATACCCCGCCGGAACGGCGAACAGGATGAACGTACCCAGCGCGACCGAGAACAGCGTGCCCGCCGTCCCCGCCGATACGCCCAGCGTCGTCACGGCATAGGACGAGAAAAACGTTTCAATCGCGTTGTAACCGACGAACCAGCAGAAAATCGCCGCCAGCAGGAAAATCAGGCTGCGGCGGTATTCCGGCGGTACGGCGCGCACGCCCTTCAGCCCCCGCGCCATCTCTTCCTCATCGGACTCCGGGTGCGGCAGTTCGGATACCCGGGGTTCGCGCACGGAGACAAACAGCAGAATGATGGCGACGATCATCACCACCGAGCCGATCACAAACGGGATGATCGGATTGCTGTCAAACAGCCGCGCCAGCCCCAGCGCCGCGATAATACCGCCGATGCCACCCATCAGGTTAATCACGCCGTTGGCTTTGCTGCGCAGCGGCGAAGGGATGATGTCCGGCATGAGGGCGATAACCGGCGTGCGCAGCACGGCCATCGCCAGCAGCATCACGCCTGCCGCGATCATGAAGAAGGCAAAAATGCCGCTGTTCTCCGCCACGCTGCCGTTGGTGGAAGCGTCAATCAGATTGCCCGCCACGGGAATCAGCGCGAAGGCCACTGCCGCCACCGGCGCGGCGGCCAGAATATACGGGTAGCGCCGCCCGATGCGCGTGCGGGTGCGGTCGCTCCACACGCCGATGACGGGCAGAATGAACAGCGCCGCGATGTTGTCCAGCGTCATGATGAAACCCGCCGCGCCCGCGCCCAGCCCGAAGCCCTTGTAAGGCGTGATCGTCACTTTCTGGCCTTCGGTCAGGGGGGTATCGGCCTGCGCGTTGTTGATCGCCAGCAGGTTGTCCACGCTCAGGCTGTGCTGTTCGGCGATGTCCGCCCAGGTATCGCCGGCCACAACCGTATAGGTTTCCCTGCCGTTCTGGGCGTCAAAGGCCGGGCTGCCGGCCTGCAAAAAGATCGGCACGAACAGGTTATAAAGCTGCCAGATGATTGAAATGCCGAGAAAGCCGAAACCGATAAGGAACGTCTTGCGCCAGTCGAGTTTCATGGGGAATGCCTTTGGTGCGTTGAAACCGTACTGGCACGAGTGTACCGCATTTCCGTCTATCGTTCAGCAGTCGTCGCAGTGATGGTCGTCCACAAACAGCATCGTCTGAGTGGCGCGATCCCACGTCGCCACGCGCCCGCCGTACAGCGCCGCCAGCACGTCCGGCTGGTACACCTCGGTGGGTGTGCCGTAGGCGATCACCTGCTGGTTGAGCGCCATCACCCGGTCAAAGCGGTTGAACGCCAGCCCCAGATCGTGTGTCGTCAGGAGGATCGTCAGGCCGTCGCGGTTAAGCGCGTCCAGCGTGTCCATCAGGCTGGCCTGCACGCTGGCATCCACACCGCTGAACGGCTCGTCCAGCAGCAGCAGCCGCGCTTCCTGCGCCAGCGCCCGCGCGATGAACGCCCGCCGCCGCTGCCCGCCGCTCAGATCGCCAATCTGCCGGTGGGCGAGGTCGCTCATGCCGGCCCGCGCCAGCGCCTGGTCAACGCTGCGCCAGTGGTCGCGCGTCGGCCAGCGAAACAGCCCCATCTGGCGGACGCGTCCCATCATCACCACATCGCGCACCGTTACGGGAAAGTTCCAGTCCACGCTTTCGTGCTGCGGCACGTAACCCACGTGTGCAACATCCGGCAGGATAATCTGCCCGGCCTGCGGCTGCACCAGTCCCATGATCGCTTTGAGCAGAGTGGATTTACCCGCGCCGTTTGGCCCGATGATCGCCACCCGTTCGCCGGCGCGCACGGTCAGATTGACGTTCTCAATCGCATCTTCCTGCCGGTGATACGCCACCGACAGCCCGCGTGTCTGTAAAATCACCTCGCCGGCTGCCACCGTCGAAGCGGCTGCCACCGGTTTCATGTCTATCATCATTCCCATCCTGTTATCTGCCGGGCGAACGGCGCGCCTTTACGTTTTTCACATTATCCCTGTCTATGATACAGACCGTTTTTCCCTGTCAGAAGTTACGCGGTACTTAAGTAAGGGCAGCCCGGTGGGCGCCGCCTACAGCTATCAGGCTAAATACAACCAAATTAAAAATGTCGGGTGTAGGGGAGGGTCTCAGACCCTCCCCTACGGAAACACCCATCATCCTCATCTTATCGCTGTACTACTCGGCCAGCGCCGCCGCGATCTGCTGCGCGTTATAACGCAGGTAATCCAGATAGGTCGCGGCGGGGCCGTCAGCCGCGCTCAGCGATTCACTGTACAGCGTCGTCACCACGCCAATGCCCGCTTCCTGCGCGACCACCTGCGCGAACGGGCTGGCCGCCGATACTTCCGCGAAAATCGCCGGAACGCCCAGTTCCCGCACCGTCTTTACCAGCGCGGCGAGGCGCTGCGGGTCGGGTTCGTCCAGCGTGGTCGCGCCCAGAATCCCGCCTATCAGGGTAAACCCGTAGTGGTGCGCGAAGTACCCCAGAAATTCGTGGTTTGTCACCAGCACGCGCCGCGCCTCTGGCACGACGGCCAGCGCCGCCTGCACGTCCGCGTCCAGCGCCGTAAGCTGTTCGCGGTAGGCCGCCGCGTTGGCCTGATACTCCCCGGCGTGATCGGGGTCAGCCGCCGCGAACGCCGCCGCGATATTATCTGCCCAGATCATCACGTTGGTGGGGTCGGTCCACACGTGCGGGTCACAGGCGCCATGAGCGAGTTCGTCGTCGTGGCCGGCCTCGGCAGTCGCTTCGTGTGGGTCGTCGGCGCAGACGCCGGCTTCACCATACAGGCCGATGTATTCTTCGTGGCCGGCCTCGTCATGGTCGTCCATATTGTGGCCGCCGAACGGCAGAATCGGGATGCCGTTGGACACGACCACCTGCGGCACATCCGCCGCGTTGTCTACCAACTGCCCTAAAAAGGTTTCGTACCCGATGCCCACTGCCAGTACCAGATCCGCCTGCGCTACGTGCAGCACGTCCGCTGGCCGGGGCTGCCAGGCGTGGCCGTCCGCGCCCGCCGGGATGAGCGCCGTAACGGTAACGTACTCGCCGCCGACGCTGCGCGCCACATCTGCCAGAATACTGGAAGTCGCCACGACCTTCAGCGGCTCGCCCTGCGCGCCAGCACCGAACGGGAACAGGAAGATCAGGAACAGGAGCGCCAAGCGTTTCATGCATCTGCCTCTTTTTCGCTACAATGGAAAGCTGCAACTGTGATAAAATGATACCAGTGAGACAAGGTATCAATAATCCTAATTGATACTGTATCTCAATGCGATGTGGGTGTCAAGACGGATTAGTGCTATAGGACGCGGGAGCAAGACCCGCGCCAATTGAGGAACACAGAACGGCAGGTAATTGCTGATGAACGACGACCTCAGCCCGCGCGCGCTGCGTTTGCGCGACGCCGGCCACAAACTCACCCAGGCGCGGCTGACCGTGCTGCGCGTGCTGGAAGACAGCGGTGGGCATATCACGTCTGCCGAAGTGCTGGATCGGGTCAGCACGCTGGACGCGCATATTGGCCGCGCCAGCGTGTTCCGCACGCTGGATTTGTTCACTTCGCTGCTGATTATCCGCCCCACCTACATTGACAGCAGCATGACGCCCACCTATGTGCTGATGCCTGAAGGCCATCACCATCACGTCATCTGCGTCAAATGTAACCGGGTGATCGAGTTTGACGACTGCTGCCTGAGCGATATGGCCGCCGAACTGGAAACACGGCTGCATGTCAAGCTGACCGGCCATCTGGTAGAATTTTATGGTCTGTGTGAACAATGTCAGTCATGAGTGACGCGGGATGTGGTCTGACTATTACTCATCCCTCGGAACTCGGAAACTCGGAACTGGATGATGCATATCGCCTTCAACGGCTGGTTCTGGGATCAGCCGAACACCGGCAGCGGGCAGTACGTCCGCCGCCTGCTTCACGCGCTGCGGCGGGTCGCGCCGGACGTGCAGCTTACGCTCGTTCTGCCGCCGCACAATACCACGCCGGATGATCTGCCGGACGATGTGAGCCTGGTCACCACACGCGGCGGCAGCGGCGACCTGGGCAAAGTCTGGTTCGAACAGCGCACTTTTCCGCAGATGGCCGGGCGCGTGGGCGCGAACCTGGCGCATGTGCCGTACTGGGGGCCGCCGCTGGCCTCACCCGTTCCCCTCGTTACCTCGGTGCTGGATGTGATCCCGCTGGCGCTGCCGGAGTATTCGCCGGGCATGAAGGCGCGGCTGTACACGTCGCTGGTTGCGGCGGCGGCTAAAGGTTCGGCGCACACCATCACCCTGTCCAACGCCGCCAAAGCCGACATCGTGCAGCACCTCGGCCTGCCACCGGAGTCCATCACGCCGACGTATCTGGCCGCCGATGACGTGTATCACCCGCGTCTGGGCGCGGAACGAGATGCCGACGTGCGGCGCAAGTACGATCTGCCCGACCAGTTTGTGCTGTATCTGGGCGGCTTCGACCGCCGTAAGAACGTTAACCAACTGCTGCTGGCCTATACTTACGTTGCGCAGGCCGAGGGCGACAATATCCCGCTGGTCATCGCCGGGCGCGAGCCAGACTGGGGCGCGCCGCTGTTCCCGGATATGCGCCGTTATGCTGAGGAATTAGCCATTTCCGAGTACGTACGCTGGCTGGGTTATGTGGACGAGGCCGACAAGCCCGCGCTGTACCGGCTGGCGAGTGTGTTCGTCTTCCCAACGCTGTACGAAGGTTTTGGCCTGATGGCGCTGGAAGCGATGGCCTGCGGCACGCCGGTCGTCGCCAACGACATCCCCGTGATCGCGGAAATCGTCGGCGACGCGGCCTATCTGGTCAAACCGGACGACGCCCGCGCGATGGCCGGCGCGATCATCGCTCTGCTGCTCCAGCCGTCGCTGCGTGACTCGCTGGTGAATCAGGGGTTAGCCCGCGCCACCAATTTTTCCTGGCGCAAAACGGCGCGGCAAACGCTGACCGTCTACGAAAATACCCTGAAATGAGGTAAGGCCGGCGGACACCCGCGCCGTGAAACCATCACCGGCCTTGCAGCGCGTGCTGGACGATCAGGTATTCCGCATGAGTCCACAGCAGCGGATTCGCAATCTCGCCGCGCTGTTCCACCCAGCCAGCATAGTATGACGGGGCCAGCATTACCGCGCGGGTCTGCTCCGGCAGATTGCCTTCGGCATCGGCATGAGCTTCCGCCCACTCAAGCAGCGTGCGCGCGGCGGCGAAATCGCCAATCTGCGTTTTATACCAGGCCAGCCACAGCCCCAGCAGCACCCAGGCGCCGCCGCCGTAATAGGTATCCTCGACATGCCGGTGAACGCCGTGACCTTCCGCCAGCAGATCGCGTTCGATCCGCGCGACTGTGCGCCGCATCAGCGGATCATCCGGCGCCAGCAGCCCGTAGTCCGGCAGCGCCGCCAGCAGCAGGTTGGCGTCCACCATATCCAGACCGACCGACTTGGCGAGTTCCCCGCCGGGTGTCAGTCCGTGATCGAGAATAAAAGCGCGGATTTCGGCGCGGGTTGGTTCCACTTCCAGCGTCGGTATCAGATGCCGCGCCGCGCCCAGTCCGGCATAAATCGCCGCCAGCGTGCTGATATGCACGTCGCTGCCGCGTTCTTCCCAGCAGTCGTAACAGGGATAGCGCCAGACCGCCGCCAGATACCGTGCCGCCCGTTCAACCGCCTGCGCCCAGGCAACCGGTAAGGGATGGAGGCGGCACACCTCAACATAGGCGGCCAGCGACCAGACCCACAGTCCCGGCCCATCAAGCTGAAATTCAGGCCAGCCCATCGGCCCTACGCCGCCTTCATCACGATACCGCGCGTTAAGTGTATCTGCGGCGACCGGCGGCTGACCGGCTGCCGCGCGGGCGATGGTGCGTTCGAGGGCTCCCGCCCGGTCATTGATGATGCGGGCGCACCAGGTATGAAATTTCCCCGCGCTGTCCCACTGTCCCGACATACCGGCACGATGCGGCACCATGTGGTAGATACCATCCAGTGTCAGGGCATAGGCGATAAACGCGCCATCCCGAAACCAGGAAAACTGGTAATCCGGCATGGTCGGGCAGGCCAGATACCCGCCGCCCGGCTGCTGGTTATCCAGTATCACCTGCTGGCTGCGGTGATGCAGTAATTTACTGAGATGCTGCGGACGAAAACGAGTTACCATCAGCGTACTCCACGACGATCATCGTCCAGTAGTTAAGAACGGGCAGGGTGAACTGAAGTAATCCAGCCTGAAGCGTATAATCAATCAGGGTCGGATTCATGGTGGTTTCGCTGTCGGGAGAAGCAAACCAGACCTGCGCCACCGGGCGCGTGACCGCGAGCCGGACGGCGAGATCGTGGAACGGGGTCGGCGCGTGGGTGGCCGGCACATTCCAGTTTGTCTGGTCAACCCCGACGAAGTTAATCAGGCTGAAGGTGTCGAACCCCTCGCCGGAGCGCACAACCGGCACGACCCGACCCTGCGCGGTAATGCCCCGTGTTCGGATGTTCTCCAGCTCAAGGGACTGCTGCTGTTCGCTGCTGCCGGCGCGGGTCGTGGTGGACAGCACATTCTCATACCGCACCTGGAAATCGTAGTACCGGCGGAAGCCGGGCTGCCATTCCGGCGCGATTATCCCGAACTTGGGGAAATATGGATCGGCCAGCATACTCTCCGGCTCGCCGGTCTCCAGATGTGTGCCGCCGCTGGCGAGGATAACCGAATTGGCAAGCTGCCAGTTGATGACCTGCGCCGGCGGGATATAGGCCGGAATGATGACGGGTTTGCCGCCGCCCAGGGTTTCGGCGTTGGTGACAATCCGGCTCAGATCGAGGTAGCTGTCATGGGGCGCCCAGACTTCGATATAAGCGGCATCCTGCTGTGAACGCGCCGCCGTATCAATCGGCCAGTTGCCCACGCAGTTGAACAGCACGACCCCCTCCGCGCCGCGCTGGTCTTCGACCAGCGCCGCCGTCTGGTTGATGAACTGCGGCATCACCCCGGCCAGATCAACATAATTACCATCGCTGTCGTAGCCATTTTTGGGTGATCCATACTGGTCAATATGGATGCCGTCAAACGCGGTGTTTTGCAGCACATCGGCAAATTCGCCGAGAAGATGTTCGTTCCAGGGCGAACCGGGCGCCGGGTTCAGGATGGCGAGAAAGCTGTTTTCGCCAAAGTCGTAGACTTTGCCGCGCGCGTCGAACAGCCCCCAGGCCGGATGCTGGCGATAGAAGGCCGTCGAAGCCCCGTAGATCGCCGTGTAGGGCATCGCGGCGATGCCGTGCGCGTGCAGCACATCAATCAGGCGGCGGATCGTCGTCATGGACTGCGGGCGGCCCAGGCCGTCCTCAAAGCGGTCGGTTTCGGGCAGCAGGTCTTCCCAGCGGTACTGCCAGTCGTAGAACTGCACCCCGTTGATGTGGTGCTGGAGCATCCATTCGATCATGGCCGTGTCCGTCTGCCGGGACGGGCTGAAATCGCTGAGGAAACCGTAACGCGGCGCGTCAATCCAGCGATCCAGCACGTCGAAGGCCGAGGTTTGCCCCGCGACCGGCGTTCCGGCAGCGTCGTAGACCGTAACACTCAGCCCGTAACCGCGTGGGGCCTGCGGCGGCGGCTGCCACCGGAGTACAGCTTCGCCGCCGTTCAGCGGCGCGCGGAGGGCTGCCAGTTCTGCCGTCAGGTACAGGACACGCGCTTCGACCGACGTGCCAACGCTGCTGCGTACGGTGATCTGAACGGACTCGCCGGGACGATAAAAACCCTTGTCCGGCAGGATCATCACTTGCGGTAAGTCAGTGGCGAACACAACGCCCCCCTGTATCAGGCTGAAAATGATAAACAGAAACCATCTGCGTAAACAGCCGGTCACCCGCGCACGCCTCCACTGGTGATACCCTGGATGAAGTACCGCTGGAAAAAGACAAACAGCAGGATCGTCGGGATGACCGCCGTGAGCGACCCGGCGAAAACCAGCCCCCAGTTGGAACTGTGCTGCCCGCGAAAATTGGCAATGGCGATGGGCAGCGTTCGCAGGTTCTGGTCGGTGAGGAAATTGAGCGCGAGCAGGTATTCATCCCACGCGCCCAGAAAGCTGAAAACGGCGACCGTGCTGATAGCCGGCGCGGCCAGCGGCAGCATGATGCGCCAGAAAACCGTGAAGGCGTTGGCGCCATCAATGATGGCCGACTCTTCAAGTTCGCGCGGCAGATTCTCGAAGAAACCGCGCAGCAGGAACGTATTAAACGCCAGCGGCCCGGCGCTGTAGACCAGCACCAGACCCGGCAGGCTGTTGATCAGGCCGAGATTCTTGGCGAGGATGAACTGCGGAATGAGCAGCACCACGCCGGGGATCATAATCATCACCATCAGGACGGCGAAGATGATCCGCTTGCCGCTGAATTCGAACCGCGCAAAGCTGTAAGCCATCGTTGCCGCCAGCGACGTTACGAGAAAACTCGTGGAGAGGGCGACCCCCGCGCTGTTCAGCAAGGCCCGCCCGAAATTGCGGCTGGCGAAGGCCTGCTGGAAGTTATCGAGGTTGAGGGTATCGGGCAGCAGGCGCGGCGGGTAGGTCTGCACATAGGCCGCCCCCTGAAAGGCGGTGGTCGCCATGTAAAGCAGCGGCGCGACCGCCACCACCACCCCGACGCACAGGACGAGAAAGATGACGATATTCAGGATGCGCTGCTGACTGCCTGAGGTTGCGATCATCGTTAATACTCCAGCTCCTGATCACGGCCGCCGAAAAAGCGGGACTGCACCACGCTCACCACCACGATGACGACCGCCAGGATATAACTCAGCGCCGCCCCGTAACCAAAGTTCAGATCACCGAAGGCTTTATCGAACATATATGTGAGCGCGACTTCCGTGCGGTGCAGCGGGCCGCCGCCGGTAATCAGCAGGACGGAGATGAAAACCTGAAAACCGCCGATCATCAGGGCGATGAGAACAAAGAAGATCGTGCGGCGGATCAGCGGCAGGGTCATGTAGCGGATGCGCTGCCATTCCGTCGCCCCATCAATCGCGGCGGCTTCATACAGTTCTGGCGGAATGCCCTGCAGGGCGGCGAGGAAGATCACCATCGCCCAGCCCATGCCTTTCCAGATGCCCAGGCTGTAGATGGCGATCCAGGCGGTGCTGCTGTTCGCCAGCCAGGATACCGGCTGCTCGATAATCCCCAGTTTGACCAGGACGTAATTGATCAGGCCAGCCTCGCCGGGGCTGAACAGGTAAATGAACAGGAAGCTGACAACGACCCAGGAGGTGACGACCGGCAGATAGTAGATCGTCCTGAAGAACCGCCGCGCCACCGTGACGCGGTTGACGAGGATCGCCAGCGTCAGCCCGATGATCATCTGGCCGGCCACCGTGACGACGGCATACAGGGCGGTGTTGCTCATCGCCAGCCAGAAGATGCGGTCAGCGAATACCGCCTGATAGTTCGCCAGCCCCACGAACGTACTGGTCTGGCCGGGGATGATCCGCCAGTCAAAGAAGCTGATATAGAGCTGGTACACCAGCGGATAGACCGACCAGAGCAGGTAAAGCGCCAGTCCCGGCAGCAGAAACAGGTACGGAACGTAGGGGCGGTAATAAGGCTTGCTTCGACCGGCTGCCCGACTCGGTGCTGTTCTGCCGGCGGTGACAGGTGACGGCTGAACGGAAGTGCTGCGCATGGCAGAAGTCCTCCCCATAGCGGAATGATGAAGGGTGATTTACCTGCCTGGTCGCACGCAAATCACCCTTCGACTACAGCTTAGCGGCCTGCGAGCAGGGTGTTGATTTCTTCGGCTGCCAGGTCCATCGCTTCCTGTGCCGAGGCTTCACCGCGCAGCACGAGCTGGGCGGCGTCCGCCAGCACCGTCTCGATGGCATTGTAGGCCGGGTGCGGCGTGCGGGCGCGGGCCGTCTGGAGTTGTTCGAGGAACATCCCATAATACGGATGATCGGTGAAATAGGGGTTCTCGATCAGCGAGTTCAGCACCGTGAGCTGCCCGACTTTGGACATTTCAAGCTGGTAGGTCTCGCTCTGGGTGAAGCGCAGGAATTCCAGCGCCGCTTCAGGATGCGCGCTGCCAGCCATCACCACGATGTTTTCACCGCCTACGACCGAGATATGGCCGCCGTCGCCCGCTGGCATCAAAGCCGACCCGGTTTCGAAATCGGGATACTGTCCCTCAAGCGTCGGGTAGAACCAGGGGCCTTCGAGCATGGAAACGATGGTGCCGCTGAAGAACCCGCCCCAGGTATCCAGGCCGCTGCCTACAAAACCATCCGAGAAGCAGCCGCTTTGTACCATATTCGCCAGGAATTCAACCGCCGCGACCGCTTTGGGGCCGTTGACATAGCCGGTGGCGGTCGTCATGGCTTCATCCGTGATGTCGCCGCCGAAGCTCCAGATCCAGGGCAGCAGCGCCCAGCCGTAAGTGCCGCCATCGCTGAACAGGTAGCTGCCTTCGGGCAGGGAATCGCACAGGGCGGCGAATTCCTCAATCGTCTCAGGCGCTTTTTCCATCAGGGCCGGGTTATAGACCAGGATGCGGGTATTGGTATCCAGCGGCAGACCGTAGTAGTCGCCTTTGTAGATATTGGTCGAAAGCGGCCCGGCGAAGACATTGGCGGCAAATTCCTCGAAGTCCGGCATCTCCTGGCTCAGATTCATCAGGATGCCCTGATCGGCAAATTCAGGCGACCAGATGATATCCAGCCGTACCAGGTCCGGCCCGGCGCCGCCGGCTGCCGATGTGAGCAGCGCCTGACGGAAGCCATCATATGGATAGGGGACGGATTCTACCTTGATGTTCGGGTGCTCGGCTTCGAATAGCGGAATGAGCACGTCGGACAGGGTCTGATTCTCCGGTGAAATTTCATTGTACGTGTGCCAGAAGGTCAGCGTGACCGGTTCCTGCGCCAGTGCAGCGGGGGCCGCTACCAGCAGTACCAGCATGAGGCTGATCACAAGTCTTGCTTTCATTTTCTCTCTCCTGAATAAATCGTTTAACTGCCTGACGAACGAATTGAACTTTGCACAATCCAGAATTAGTACCTCCTTTGAACCGGTTCAATAACGCGCGAAATGTTTTGAGGGTTTTCCGGTGGAATGGCGAATGATGAGTTCCGGTTTGACGAGCGTGCCGCCGAGCGCATCAATCGGTTCCTGGTTAATCAGGCTGACCAGCAGGTTAAACAGACTTCTGCCGATGGCATGGGTGGACTGGCTGATCGTTGTCAGCGGCGGATTGCTGTACCGGGCGAGCGGCAGATCGTCAAAACCAATCACTGAGACATCTTCGCCGACGACCAGACCACGCGCCTGGATCGCCCGCATCGCTCCGAACGCCATACGGTCGTTGTTGCAGAAGATCGCGGTTGGCGGCTGCGGTTGGTCGAGGAAATAATGTGTACCCAACTGTCCGGATTTTTCGCTGAAATCCCCTTCATAGAGCAGGGCATCATCAATCAGCAGGCCAGCGTCACGCATCCCGTTGACGAATCCCTGCCAGCGCAGCCGCGTCAGGTATTGTTCGTGCGGCGGCGAAATGTACGCGATGCGGCGATGCCCCAGGTCGGCCAGATGTTTCACCGCCGCTTCGATGCCGGCAGCGCCGTCCACATCAATCCAGTTTTTCTCATCTTCTGCTTCAAGGCGGCCAAAGATCACGAACGGGAAACCCTGCTCGCGCAGGTAGGTAACGCGGGGGTCTTGCTCGCGCAGGGCGAACAGGATCAGGCCGTCAATCTGCCGGCTGGTGACCAGGCGCTTGTACAGCGCCATCTCGCGCTGTCCCGCCGGTATCGCCCAGAACGTGAGGCCGATACTGCTGTTTATCGCCTCGCTGGTGATGCCGTCAATTAGTTCGAGCACCATCGGGTCGGTCTCGATGCGGTTGCCCTGCGGGCGGATTTCGCTGCGGATCATGCCAATCGTATTCGTGCGCTGGGTGCTCAGACTGCGCGCCGCCGCCGTCGGGTGATAGTCAAGGGCTTCAATGGCGGCCAGCACCCGCTGTCGCGTTTCTTCCTTGACGAGCGGACTTCCGTTGAGGACATGCGAGACTGTCCCTACGGAGACCTGAGCATAACGGGCAACCTGACGGATCGTTGGCATAAGATCACCTATTTGAACCGGTTCAATTTCAGTAAACCATAAATGCTGTTTTTTGTCAACCGGTTCGCCGGAGTGCATTTCATCGGGGAGGCAGATTGAAGGGCGACCGCCCGGCGTGCCAGAGGCCAGGCTGCCCGCCCGCCGAAGGGGACTGTCCGGTGGATTGGTTTTCAGGCCGCAGGGATCAAAAGCGACGGCCACAGGTTAGAAACAGATTAAACTCGCATACCGGTATTTGTAGCCGTTATACGAGTAAGCTATTCTAGATTGACCCTACTACATTGCAAACCGTCTGATATATCGAAAACAGGTATTTATCCGGCTTCCTGAAAGGAATGAACGATGGCTACCGCCGACGACCTGCGCGGCGCAATGGAACTGGATCGTGTCATCCATGAACCCGCGCGGCTGCTGATTGTTGCCATCCTGTACGCGGATCGCAGCGCCGCGTACCCGTCGCTGCTGAGTATGACCCGCCTGACGAGTGGCAACCTGCACACCCACCTGCGGCAGTTAGAGAAGGCTGGCTATATTCAGGCGGAACGCGCCTACCGGGGCAAACGCAGCATTACGGTCTGGCATCTGTCCGAGGTCGGCCACGCGGCGTTTGAAATCTATCAGGGACAGCTCAAACAGATTGCCGATCACCTGACCGAACTCATCGTTTGATCGGATCATCCTGCGTCACCCTGCCGATGACGAAACCCACCACGCCGCAGATGAGCAGCCCCAGCAGGCCGAGAATCTGCCACTCACCGGACAGGAACACCAGCCCGGCCACCAGCGGCAGCAGGCCGATGGCGACGCCCACCAGCGCGCCTTTCCAGCGCCGGGGCAGAATGTCGAACAAATCCACCAGCAGGGGCTTCTGGCGGCTTTTATAAACCTGCTGGCTGCGTTTGGCGTGTTTCGACCAGTCGTAACCTTTGATTTTGGACACGCCGGGGTCGCGGGCTTTCAACTGCTGGTCGAGGATACGCTGCGCCCGCGCGCGTTCGGCCTCATTCTTGTTCAGCCGGTTGTTCATGGTCGGCCTTTCAACCATAAAAATACGCAGAGACATGATAGGTCGTGTCCCTGTAATTATATAATATGAAGGCCGATTTTCGTATCAGCCGAGCAGTCGCCTGTGTTCAATCTTGATGCAGCGGTTCTGCACCACGTCCAGGCCGGCAGCGGCGGCGGTGCGCGCGGCCTCCTCATGGCTGACGCCCAACTGCGCCCATACGGCTTTCGCGCCGACCGCAATGGCCGCGTCCACGATTTCCGGCAGGTTTTCCGACCGGCGGAACACGTCCACGATGTCAATCGGTTCGGGCACATCGGCCAGTGTCGCGTAGCTGGGCTGGCCGTCAATCTCGCTGACGGCGGGGTTAACGGGATAAACCGTGTAACCGGCCTGCCGCAGATACTGGCCGACACGGTAGCTGTCGCGGTCGGGTTTGTCAGAATAGCCGACGACCGCGATTACGCGGGCGCGGCGCAGCAGGTCACGGACGGCAGAGTCGCTGCTCATAACGATCATGGTGTTGTACGGTTCTCCTATCGTCTCAGATGACGGGCGAAACCACCGGCGCTTCCACGGTGGCCTGCGCGTCGTCCAGCACTTCGAAATCATAGGTAATGTCCACCGACTGGCGGAGCGTGGCGGATACCGAGCAGTATTTTTCTTCAGACAGCTTAATCGCTTTTTCCACCATGTCCGGTTTCAGGTTTGTGCCGCTCACCGCGTAATGCACATGAATTTTGCGGAACGGCCAGGGCGCTTCGGCGGCCTGCTCGCCGCTGACGGTCACGCGCACGTCCGCCACCTGAGCGCGGCGTTTTTCCAGAATGTTCACCACATCGTAGGCGGTGCAGCTTCCCAGTGCCAGCAGCAGCAGTTCGGACGGTTTAATGCCCACGCCATCATCCACGCTGGAAATGACGACGGAGTGTTTGGTGCTGTCCGTACCGACGAACGTTTTTCCCTGCACCCAGGTGACATTCACTTGTGCCATCGTGCTTATGCGCTCCTTCACGCGGTGGGGCACGGCGCGCCCCGGCCTATCGGCTGACGAATAATCTTTATACTGGACGCGGCCAGCCCGCCGTTTTTTACGGGAGATTGTGAAATCTGGAGCTTATTCTTAGTTTTCGGTTCTCCATAAGTACAGCCACAGAAATTGTGCGGGGTGTTTTTTGTAGGGGGCGCGGCCTTCAATATCTCTCCCTGCTGTGCGATTTCCCTCCCGGTTAAACCTGACCTCCCCGGCAGCCAGAACGGCGGCCTGCCGCTTACAGCCCCCAATCTCTGGGTGATTGGCTCACCCGGAGAATTGGCTATAATGTTTAAAAATAGCCTACAGGTCAGTATAATGGCTGTCATCTTTGGTGTAATCATGTTAATCGGTATCGGCTACCTGCTGCTGATGATCCTCGGCGGCGTGGGCGATGCCTTTAATATGGACGGTGCGCTCGAAAGCACCGGTCTGGATGCCCTGTTCGGCGTGGACTCCCCCGATGTGGGCGAGGTCAGCGGCCTGGGGTGCAGCGCCATTGCCGCGTTTCTGGCCGGCTTTGGCGCGGTCGGGCTGACCGGCACGCTGGCGGGCTGGAATATCTTCGTCATCGCGGCGGTGTCCATCGGGTTCGGGTACGGGTTAGGGCGCGGGGTGGCGGCGCTGCTGCGGTACGTCCGCGCGCAGCAGTCCACCCGCATCTTTTCCAGCGAGGATTTGCTGGGGATGCCGGCCCGCGTGACGATTGACTCGCCGGCTGGTAAAACCGGCGAGGCGCTGATTGAAGGCGAGCAAATCCTGAAATACCCGATCAAAGAGGTCACGGGCGCGGCGCTCAAACGCGGCGACATTGTTGAAGTCGTGAACATCGAAGGCCGCTTCTTGCAGGTCAAGAAGAAACACCACATATAAAAGGAGAGAGTGATGCCCGATATTCTTGGTGTGATCAGCGTCCCGTTGGTCCTGATTATTCTGGCGGTCGCCCTGGTCGTCTGGCTGACCCGCTATTATCACCGTGTCCCGCCGAATGAAGTGCTGGTGGTTTACGGGCGTAAAACGCCCCGGCTGATAACCAACGGTGGTGTGTTTGTCATTCCCATCCTCGAAAGTTTCAAAAAGCTTGACCTGACCATCATCACGATCAAGACGGAAAAAGACGAGGTGTACACTATCAGCGGCGTGCCGATTCAACTGGACTGGGTTGCCCAGGTGCAGATTGACAGCGAAGAAAAGGCGCTGCACACCGCCGCCAAAGCCTTTCTGGACAAACGCCGGGAGGAAGTGCGGCAGGTCATCATGGAAACCCTCAGCGCCAATTTCCGCGCGATTGTCGGCCAGATGTCGGTGGAGGCCATCCACCGCGACCGGGACGACTTTGTGCAGCGCGTGCAGGACCTCGCCTCGGACGACATGGCCGCGATGGGTATCCGCGTGATTTCGATGGGTATCGAAGAAATCACCGATCAGGAAGGTTACTTACAGGCGATGGCCGCCCCGCAGATCGCCGCCGTAAAACGTGACGCGACGATTGCCCAGGCCGAAGCCGAGCGCGAAGCCCGCGTGAAGGCCGCGCAGGCCATGCGGGAGGCCGAACAGGCCGAACTGGACGCGCAGCGCGAAATCCTGGCACAGCGCGAAGCCTTTCAACTGCGCGAAGTGGAAGTTAACAAGCGGGTGGATATTGATAAAGCCGCCGCCGACCAGGAAGTGCAGCAGCGCCGGGCGCTGGCGGTCGAACAGAAACAGGAAGCCGAAGTGCTGGTCCCGGCCCGCGCCGAACGGCAGGCCGTCGAAATCCGCGCCGAGGCCGAACGCCGCCGCATCGAGATCGAGGCCGAAGCCGACCGCAACCGCGTGACGATCACCGCCGATGCCCAGGCGCAGGCCACTCGCAAGCGTGCCGAAGCGGAAGCCGAGGCCATCCAGAAGAAAGGTCTGGCGGACGCCGCCGCCCTGGAAGCGATGAAAAAGGCCGAGGCGGAAGGCGCGAAAGCCGAAGCCGATGGTATGCGCGCGCAGCTTCTGGCCGATGCCGAAGGCGCGAAGGCCAAACTGCTGGCCGAAGCCGAAGGCCGCCGCGAACTGGCTGCCGCGACCGCCGCCGAAGACTCGATTAACCTGCGGCAGTTCATCGTGGAAGAGATGATGAAGGCCGAGATTGCCAAAGCGGAGGCTATCGCGCAGGCTTTGGCCGGGCTGGGCGGCAACGTGCGGATGGTGCAGTTTTCCGGTGGGAACGGGAACGGCGCGCACGGCAGCACCTTCATGGATATGCTGCTGAACATCCCGGAAGTGGCCGAAACGCTGCGCTCGAAGGTCGAAGCCCTGAGCGGTGAGGATTTTGAGAAAACGATTCTCAAGGTCGCCACCCTGTTTAATGCCCTCAAATCGGTAGATGTTGACATAACCAACGGGACGGCACAGCCGGCGGCCAGCCTCACCCCGCCGCCCACGACGCCGGAGGCCTGATCGTTCAGGCTGGTACGTATGGGGCGCACGGCGGTGCGCCCCCGCCTGTCTCATTCTGAAACCTCCTCCCGGCCTGAACCAGCGCCCAAACGCTGGTTTTTTGCTGGCATCTGCGGTATAAAATTAAGAACAAATGGTCTGATCCGGGAGGTGTGAGATGGCGGTCAATCGGCAGAAGGCGCGGGATTTCGTCTACAGCAGCGGCGCCTTGTGGGAACGGACGCTGTTCGGCTGGCTGTTTGAAGACCGGCCTCTGGCGCAGTGGCATCAGGCGCTGCTGGCGCACAAGAACCCGGACAACGGGTGGGGCCACGCGCTGGAACATGACGTGCGCACGCCGGATTCCAACCCCATCGTGCTCGAATTTCTGCTCACCGTCCTGCGCGTGACCGGCGCACCTGCCGGTAATCTGCTCGATGGCACGCCCGGTTGGGTCGAGGCCAACCGCCGCCCCGATGGCACGCTGCAACCGCCGCCCAGCCTGTTTGATTACCCGCACGGCCCCTGGTGGGATGAGCTGGGCCTCGCCCCGCCTGCCGATTCGATTGTCGGCAATCTGACGCGGCTGAAGCTGTCCACGCCGTCGCTGGATGAAACCACCCGCCAGTGGGTGCAGGCGAACGTCACACTCGACACCATCCGCGCGAATGAATGGCTGTTCATGGCCTACCATGCGGCGGATTATTTTCTGGGCGTGAATGATTTTCCCGACCTTGACCGGTACCGCGCGGCGACCATCCAGAACATTGCCGACTGCGCCACCCGGATGCCGGAACGGCAGTATTACGCCCTGCTGCAATTCGCGCCGTCGCCGGATACCGTCCTGGCGCGCGCCCTGCCGCCGTCACTGATCGAGCGCAGTCTGGACTATGTGGCGGCCACCCAGCGCGATGACGGCGGCTGGAACGATGAACACAACCTGCCGCAGTGGTTTGCCTGGGTGACGATCACAAATCTGCTGGCGCTGCGGAATTACGGACGTATATAACGCTCATCACTATTTCGTCACACAATTTTACCGTCGTTGCTTGACATTTTTTGGGATTCTCCTCTACACTCTACGCTGTAGCCCG
>JARKOK010000177.1 GCA_029975765.1 Aggregatilineales bacterium | reverse complement strand
AGTAAAGCCGCAAAATGCTTGAGTTTAAAACGACACCCAACTCTTTATCCACTCTATCACATTCTGCGCGAGAAATATCTTATCATTATCAGATTTCATGATAGTTTCAAAACCGGCGACGTGTGGCAGCGACAGGGGGCCAGGGTCGTCCGATTTGTCATATACAAAACCGTTAATCACCTCACCGTAATGCTGAACCACCGCCTGCGGCGAGGGATCATAGCCTAACTCTACCATCAGTTTAGCAGCGGGACCTTTCAATGCCCTACCCCCAACAATTGGGGTGACCGCCACGCGCGGAATTGAACGCGAAGTGATCAGGTCACGCAGCCCCGGCACGGCTAAAATCGGGTCAATGGACAGCCAGGGATTTGACGGGCCGATAAGTATCACGTCGGCCTGTTCCAGCGCGTGACACACCGCCGGAGTCATCCGCGCCGATTCAATGCCCGACAGCCGCAGCGATTGAATGGTCGGCTGCCAGCGGTAGCGCACAAAATACGTCTGAAACTCTATCTCACCATATTCAACTGTATTGACCATCGTCGCTACCGGGTCATCGGTCATCGGCAGCAGTGTGGGTTTGATCCCCAGCGCCTGCGCCAGCCGGGCCGTTATCGCCGTCAGCGGCTCGCCGTTACGAAGCGCCTGCGTTCGCAGCAGATGCGTAGCGACATCCTGATCACCCAGGCGAAACCAGACATCCTCCCCATACCGGCGCAGCGCGTCCAGCAGGTTGATGGTATCACCGCCGACACCCCAGCCGTTCGTGGTATCCACCACCCCGCCCAGCGTGTACATAATCGTATCCAGATCAGGGCAGATGCGCAGGCCATAATACCAGAAATCATCGCCTGTGTTGACGATCACCGTTAAGTTTTCGGGCGGGATAATCTGCGCCAGACCGTAGGCCAGCTTCGCGCCGCCCACGCCGCCCACCAGCACAACGACGTTTAACGCCACACCACCATCTCCTCTACCGCGCGCCGCGTTTTTTCGCGGGTTTCCGCCGGGTAACCCAGTGTAATCAAAGCCTGCGGCTGCCAGTCGTCCGGCAGCGCCAGCGCCGCGCGCACCACATCCGGCACGAACAGCGGCGCGCACAGCCAGCACGCGCCCAGACCGGCGTCATGCGCCGCCAGCAGCAGATTTTGACCCGCCATCGCCACGCTCTGCACCGCCATCAGATATTCGTTCCGGCTGCGCCGTTCGTCAGGATACACATCCATATCGGCCATCGTCAGGCACAGCGCGACCAGGGCGGGCGCAGACGAAATGCGTTCATACGAACGCGCGGCATCGGCTTCGATGACCGCTTCCGGCATACCATCAGCCTGTAAATCCTGCCGCAGCCGCGCCCCCATTGCCACCGCCAGCGCCTGTTTCATCGCCGGCGAGGTTACAACGGCAAACCGCCAGGGCTGGCGGTTGTGCGCCGACGGCGACCAGACTGCCGCTTCCAGCAGCGCGTGAATTATCTCCAGCGGCACGGGGTCAGGCCGGTAACGGCGGATCGAGCGCCGGCACCGGATGATTTCCTGCAAGCTTACCACAATGTTTTTCCATCTCAGGCCAGTTCGCCGGTCACTATTCTACAGGCCGGTGCTGGCGGCTAACAGGGACTGCCGGTCTACCATTCCCATAGAACGCCCCTGCTCGTCTACCACAACCAGCCGTTTGCGACCTTCACCCAGCATCAGGTTGATCGCTTCAACAATGCCGGTTTCAGGCGGCGCCGACAGCACATTTTCCGACATCAGTTCACGGGCTGTAACCTGCCCGCGCTTCACATCCGTCCCCAACACCCGCGCGGCCAACGCCTGCAGCACATTACGCCGCATGACCGGGCTGACACGGGCTACCAGATCGCCGTCGGTAATCACCCCGGCGGGCAGTTCCTTTTCATCCAGCACGAGAACATAATGCACGGCAGAGGACAGCATCTTGAGCAGCACATCCGCCAGATCATCATTCACATGGACGACTGGAAGATCGCGCATCATCATATCACCCAGCGTCCGCCCCGTCTTTGGTGCCGGTGCGTATTCCGGCTGTCCGCCCTGGCCGCCGGCGACCGCTCGCAGCACGTCCAGCCGGCTGACCATCCCGACCAGCCGCCCCTGCGCATTCACAACGGGCAGGCGTTTTAGTCCCTGCTGAAGCATTCGCTGGACGACATAACCCAGCGGCTCATCCTCCTGGGCGGTGATAACCGGCGCGGTCATAATCTGCGCGGCGGTCTGGTCGCGGCTGACGTTCATCAGAAAATCGCGCAGATCATCCGCTGCCAGCCGTTCCCCGACGCGCAGCCGCGCCGGCAGGCCGGCTTTATTCAACAGATCGCCGTCGGTGACGATCCCCACCACCCGCTGCGCTTCATCCACCACTGGCACCGCCTTAAACAGTTTGCCCAGCAGCAGTTCCGCCACCTGCCGCGCCGGGGTATCCGGTGTGACGCTCGTCACCGTGCCGGTCATCACTTCCCGCACCGGGCGATCCGCCGGCAGCGGTTGCAGATACCGGTGGGTATACCGGACGATTTCCACCTCCTCAACCGTAATCAGACCTTCGCGCACCATCGGCGCGACCAGCGCCAGCGCCCGATCAATCGCTTCGGGTACGTCCACAACCGTGATCACGATAGGCAGATCGGTCGAAAGTACTTCGATGGTGTGCGTGCGAATACGGCTGTGCGCGCCATAACCGGCGATGGCTCGTGTTACCGTTGCGCCAGCAATTTCGTTTTTACGCAGCGTTTCGAGCAAACTCAGGTACAGCGAACGTCCCTGCCAGGAATCGCTTTCGCCCAGGTAAATCATCAACCGTTTCGCGGGGACTGGCATACCACACCCCTTTACAGCCGGGCGCCCAGGGCTACCCCTACCATAGCGCCTAAAATGCAGACCAGATTCGTACCCAGCACATTACTCACTGCGGCAATCCAGTTGCCAGCTTGCAGCAGGGCCAGGCTTTCGTTGGCAAAGGTGGAAAAGGTGGTGTACGCACCGAAGAAACCAACCGCCACAAATAACCGCACGCGCGGGTCAAGCGTGGCGCGGCTGGCCGCCCAGGTCAGAAATATCGCCAGCAGGCATGAACCGCTGAAGTTAATCAGCAGCGTGCCCCACGGAAAGGCGGCGCCAAACCGCTGCGCCGCCCAGGTAGACACCAGATACCGGGCGTTCGCACCGATGAAACCACCCAGCCCGATAAACAACAGCGTTTCCAGCACCGCACACCTCGTTAGCGGTATAAATCCTGCTCCGGCGGGCGTACCAGATCGTGGGCGCAGCCATCCAGCGGCGGGAAGTTGAGGCCGCGCAGCAGCACGACCGGACGGCCTTCCGCCGCTTCGCCTGACAGCAGGTTGGCCGCCGCCGCCACTTCGTCGGCATACCCCTGAATACTGATCCGCAGTTCCCGCCCGAACAGATCGGTTTTGCCACGCAGATCCAGCAGCGCAGGCAGACCCGCCGCGCCAACGGCAACGGCCACGTTGCCCAATCGAAACGGGCGGCCATGTGAATCGCTGATCACGATACCAACCGCCGCGCCGGTCGCGGCCAGAAGCCGCTCACGAATAACCCGCGCCGAAGCGTCGGGGTCAAGCGGCAGCAGCAGTACGCGGCCTTCGCCGCCATCCACGTTGGACTGGTCAATCCCCGCATTGGCGCTGACGAAACCCAGACGATGCTCGACCACCAGCACGTTGGGTGCGGTGCGAGACACTCGTTTACTCTCGCGCAGCACCAGTTGTACGATACGTGGGTCTTTCCGGGTGACACCCGCCAGCAGATAGGCCGCCTCGTCGGGTTTGACCGTGTTTAAATCCACGAAGCGCCCTTCGGCCTTTGATACGATTTTTGACGTAATGACCAGCACATCGCCGGATTCCAATGACAGCCCGGCCCGCGCCAGTGCCTCCAGAATAATCTGCGCCAGATCGTCGCCCGGCTGGATGATTGGAATCCCCGGCAGCGCAATGGCGGTAAAGGCAGACCGTTCGCCGTTCACGTCAGCCAATGCCAGTAATACGAATGCCCGACCCCTTAATGCCATACACCCTGTTGATGTACAGCAGCACCGGCGTCAGGGATTCCACCGCAATCGCGTTCGCCAGCGGGCCAGCGTCCACCGCCTTCATGCCACAGGCCTCGACCAGCTTCATCACGGTCGCTTTGGCGGCGGCATCATCGCCTGTCACCAGCACATCACAGTCCACTGCGTGATTGGGGTCAACCAGTTGTTCGGCGCTCACATTCTGGAAAGCGGACACCACTTTGACGGACTCACCCAGAAGCGCCTGCGCTTCCAGCGCCGCCGCTTTGCCTTCCGGCAGATGTACCGTTCGCACCTTCGGCGGCTGAAGCGGCACGGTGATGTCTACCAGCACCTTGCCCTGAAGCGGCTCAACGACGCTTTCCAGGGTGACTTTATGTGCGCTGTACGGCACGCTTAACACCACCACGTCGGCTTTCGCGGCGGCGTCGGGGTTCGCCATACCGGTCAGGTAATCGCCACCCAGTTGAGCGTTGAGTTCGGCGGCGCGCGCTTCGGCTTTCGCCGCCTCGCGTGAGCCGATAATCACGCGGTAGCCGTTTAGCGCCCAGCGCATCGCCAGCCCTGAGCCTTCTTTACCCGTACCGCCCAGCACGGCAATCGTCATCATTGTATGTTCGTCCGCCATGAAATATCCCTTTGTTGTGGCAGGCAGGAAACACCCAGCAGCGTATTCCTGCCAACCAATAATCCGCAGTTCGCTACCCCAGCGCCGCTTTCGCGTTGGCGGTATACCGTTCCCACACCTTCGGCGCGAGTTCCCGCGCTTCCCGCGCGATTTCGATTTCGTCCAGCGTCAGCAGCTTGCGGTCGCGCATGAGCACCACCCCGCCGCAAATCGTGGTCGTCACCATTGAAGCCTCGAAGCCAAACAGGATGTGCCAGGGCAGATTGCCGTCCGTCAGCGGTGTGTACGGGTGGTAATCCACCAGAATGATGTCCGCCGCCGCGCCTTCCGCCAGCACGCCCAGCCGCGTCCCCGGAAAGAAGCGTTCCGCCAGGCGCGCATTATTATAGACCGCCGCCTGAAAAATATCAGCCCCGTTGGCCTTACGTGGGTCACGGTTAGCGACCTTGTGCAGCAGGTAAGCCGCCTTCCAGTCCTCCCACATATTGTTGCTGAAACCGTCGTTGCCGATGCAGACCTTCATACCCTTCTGCATGAAGTCGTCAAACCGCAGCGCCCCCACGCCGTTGTTCATGTTGCTGCGCGGCTGGTGGCTGACCCACGTCCCCGTTTCCTGCAACAGGCGGCGCTCGCTGTCGTCCACATGGACGCAGTGCGCGGCAATCGTTTTATCACCCCAGATACCATACTCATGCAGCCGTTCGACCACCCGTTTGCCGCTTTTCCGCAGGCTGTCGTCCTCATCAGCCTCATGTTCCGCCACATGGACGTGAAAGCCCGCCCCCGCCGGACGCGCGTCGGCGCAGGCGCGCAGCGCCGCATCGTTGAGTGTCAGGCTGGCGTGCAGGCCGAAGGTTCCGGCGATCAACGGGTGCTGGTTGTTCGCCATGAAGCGCACATTCTCCGCGATGCCGGCGCGCATCTTCTCCTCGCCGTCGCGGTCGGTCACTTCGTAACACAGCACCGCGCGCAGGCCGGCCCAATCCACCACATCCGCGATCACATCCAGACTGCCATCAATGAAGTTCGGGCTGGCGTGATGGTCAATCAATGTCGTTGTACCATGTTTGACGGCATCCACCAGGCACACCAGTGCGCTCATCCGTACCGCGTCTTTATCGAGCGCCTTATCCAGCGGCCACCACAGGCGCTGCAAAATCTCCGGGAAGTCTTTGGGCGCCGGACCGGGGATCGCCATACCCCGCGCGTAAGCACCGTAAAAATGGGTGTGCGCGCAGATATTGCCCGGCATCACCAACTGCCCACGCGCGTCCAGTCGCTCTGAATCCGGGTAGCGGGTCAGCAGGTGCGGCGTCGGGCCAAGATCGCGGATCACGCCGTCTTCGATGTACAGCGCGGCATCCGTCAGAATCCGGTTGGGGTCGTCATGGGTGATGATCGTGCCATTGGTGATGAGCATAAGGCAACCTTCTGAACAAGCGGCGGCGGAAAGGTGACTATCTTACCGGAATCACCTCAAAATGAACAGTTGGCGCTCGACAGAAAACCAGGGACAGGCACGGCCCGCCGGCAACAGCAATCAAATCCCATCCATCGGGATTGAGATCGTCAGCGGCCCGCCCTGCCGCGCGATTTCGGCGCGGATAGCGGCCAGTATCGCATCTTCTGGCTCTGCTGTATCCAGGAAGAATACGCCTTCTCCCGGCTGAGTCGAGGCGGTCAGTGTGCCGCGCTGGCACAGGATACGAAGCTGCGGTGGCGCGGCGCGGTATTCGGCCTCCCACGTGCGGTCAGCGGGCACGCCGGTGCTGCGTAAAGCGTAAAAGATACGGTCAACGAAATAATCGGCCTGGCTGTACAGGTCGCTGATCGTGGCCGCGCTGACGAATCGGTCCCACGTGGTATAGATAAACGTAATCACCCGCCGCGTTGGATTGAGTACCGGCGGAGCTTTTTCGATCAGTTCGCCCAACTGGACTTTGTAGTACACCTCGCCCGCGCGAGGGTGGCCGGCCTCGTCCGGCAGCAGATCACGGCGATAAGCCAGTTCCAGCCCACGCCGCTCGGCATAATAGTAGATACCGCCGTTGCGTTCCTTAAATGCCCGGCTGAAATACAGCGCGATATATTCCGCGTTCACCCCGCGCGGCAGCCGCGCCTGCGGGATGCGATACCAGTGTTCGCGGCGCAGGCGCTCAAAATCGCGTTTGCGGTTCATCACACCAACCAGCACGCGGTCTTCGGGGTACATAATCGTCCATGTAGAGGCGAACTGGCGGTTCGCCTCTACGCTTATGCCTTTTGCGTCTGCCGGTATTCCAGCAACCGCGTATCAATCTCATTGACCATCTGCTGGTGCTGTTCCCACCAGGCCGGGTCGCGCTGCGCGTCCAGTTCTTCCACCGATTTACCCTGCTGCTCAACCCAGGTGTAATACTTCAGGTTGTGCCAGCGCGTCCGGTTCTCCGGCGTACCGGGTTGAATCCAGTCGGTACGCTGCCCCTTGAAAAGGCTCTCAACGTAACCAACCGTCATGGCTTCATCCAGCCGCCCGTAAGCTGCGGCCATGTCTTCCATGACCGACGGATAACGATCCATGCCGTCAGTAGCAATGGTGACAATCGTATCGCCCTTGCCATAGCCGTAGTATTTGGCGGTCTTGATCGCGCCCAGAATATTACAGATACTACTGATGCCCAGCCGGTCACTGACCCAGTTCACCCAGCTTTCGTCCAGTCCATACCGTTTGACCAGCGTTTGCCGTCCGGCTTCTTCCGCGAATACCTGCAAGCCCTTCTTACACTCGATGTCATCCAGACACATGATCGCATCCATGTTCCAGACGTTGTGAATCCAGGTCACATGTTTATCGCCGATGCCCTGAATATCATGCGTACCGTAGCCGTTGTTGTACAGCGTCGGGCATTGAATCGGTTCCAGTCCCACAATCTTGTGATCCGGCCACACCTGCTTCAGCCGGTCGCCGGCTGCAATCGTGCCGCCGCTGCCCATCGCCGACACATAAGCCGCGATTTTGCCGTTGCCGATACCCCGCTGCTGGAGTTCTGCCGCCAGTTCAACGATGGTGTTGCCGGTCACATGGTAATGAAAGCGGTAGTTGCCCATCACCTCGAACTGATTGAGGATACGCACGTCCGAACCACTGGCGCGCAGCCGGTGTGTTTCGTCGTAAATCTCTTTAACGTTGCTCTCCGACCCCACCGTCTTGATGATGTCAGCGCCATAGCTGTGAATGCGGTCAAACCGTTCCTGGCTCATCCCGGCGGGCAGCACAACCAGACTTTTACAGCCCATGCGGCAGCCGACCCATGCGCCGCCGATGCCATAATTGCCGGTGGACGGCCATACGAGGGTATGCACATTCGGATCAACTTCACCGAACAATTCCTTTTCCAGCAGCACGGAATAGGCCGCGCCAACTTTGTGACTGCCAGAAGGGAACTCGCGCCCATAAATGACGACGATGTTGGCGTCCACCCCTGTTAGCGCCTTCGGCAGCACGAAGTGATAGACTTCGTTGTTGCCGTCGCGCCAGGTGATGTTAAACAGGTTAATCGGGTCAAGCGGGTCAATCTCGCGCATCTTCAATGCCTGCGCGCGAGTGGCCGGGGCGATTTTCTGCGGGTGCAGCATTTCTTCAAACGTGGGGCCGGTGATCAAGATTATGTCTCCTACGAAATATCCGTAGGGGCGCACAGCCGTGCGCCCCTACAACGGTATCCACCTGATATCAACTGGCAGCCGCCGCTAGTCATCATCTTCCGTGATATGCAGCAGTTGTTCGAGGGCGCGCATATCGTTCAGCAGATCGTCGCGCTGGCGCGCCATCTGGCGATAATGCGTCAGATCAGCCTCGGTCATTTCATCCAGCTTGCCACCCTGCGCGTTGAGGAACGCGTCAATCTCTTCATCCAGCGCCTCGTAACGCAGCACAAGCTGCCGGTATTCTTCAACCTGCTGGCGGGCGTCACGTTCCTCTTGGCTCATACTTCACCTTACGTTTCCGGCTCAGGCGTGGCTTTGGCCTCGCGGCTGCTCAATGCCTTTGGTTTTACCCCATTCAGGTTCTTTTTGGTAGCGACAATGTACAGGGGTCGCCCCCGCGCTTCATCATAAATACGCGCCACGTACTGCCCCATCACAAACAGGAAAAACAACTGGAACGCGCTGACGATCAGCAGCAGCACGATGGTTGTCACCTGCCCGCCCAGAAACTCGTAACCGAGGATAAGGCGCAGCAGGGCAATGATCGGGATCGCCAGCACGGCCAGCAGACCGAGAATAAACGAGACATATACCATGATTTGCAGTGGGAAATAGGAAAACCCGGTGATGGCGTCCATCGCAAACCGCACCATCTTCTTGAGCGGGTACTTGGTTTCGCCCCACTCCCGCGCCTCGCGCACGTAGGTCACGCCGGTTTGTTTGAAGCCGATCCAGCTTGTCATGCCGCGAATGAAGCGGTTATGTTCGCGCATCGAGTTCAGCACATCCACCACTGACCGATCCATCAGCCGGAAGTCACCGGTATCGAGCGGGATGTTTACATCGGTGATACGGTAAATCAGGCGGTAGAATACCTTCGCCGTCATCAGCTTGAACCAGCTTTCGCCCTTACGTTCCTGCCGCACGGCATACACCACCTGATAGCCGGCTTTCCAGCGTTCGATCATTTCCAGAATCAGTTCCGGCGGGTCTTGCAGGTCGGCGTCAATGACCACTACCGCCTCACCTGAAGTGTGATCGAGACCAGCCGTAACGGCAATCTGGTGGCCGAAATTACGCGCGAAGTTGACGATCTTGATTCGCGCATCCTGTGCCGCGAGGGCCTCCAGCAGTTCCAGCGACCGGTCACGACTGCCATCGTTGATCGTGACCAGCTCCCACGGCTCACCGGTGGAATCCATAACGGTACAGATGCGGTCGTACAGCTTCTGAATATTGCCTTCTTCGTTGTAGATCGGCGCGACAATCGAATAACGTGGATGGTCGTTCATCTGCCCTCACAAGTGTAATGCCTGCCGAACCGCGTCCAATGTCGGCGCTACCCGCAGCCCACCGGCCACCGACTCCTGCGCCCGCCGCACATCCTTC
>JARKOK010000172.1 GCA_029975765.1 Aggregatilineales bacterium | reverse complement strand
GCGCGGTTCAGCCGCGCCACCACCTGCGGCTGCCCGTAGAACTGCACGCTGACCGAGAGAATGCTCATGTCGTCCGGCTGCGCGGCCAGCCGGTCGGCGACTTCGGTCTGCACCGTCAGCACCAGCCGGCGCGGGCGGCGCGGGCTTTCCAGCAGGTGACGCAAAATCGCGCTGGTAATGTAATACGGCACATTCGCCACGACGATGTACGGCTCCTGCTGGAACAGCGCCGCCACATCCACATTCAGGATGTCCTGATAGATCACGCCGACGTTGGGATAAACCGCCAGTACCTGATCGAGCACGGGTTTCAGCCGCTCGTCCAGCTCAACGGCGATCACCCGCCGGGCCGCCACCGCCAGCCGTTCGGTCAGCAGCCCGGTGCCGGCGCCGATTTCCAGCACCACATCGTCCGGCAGCAGTTCCGCCGTTGCGACGATTTTTTCCAGCGTGTTCGGGTCGTGCAAAAAATTCTGCCCCAGGCTTTTTTTCGGACTGATGGCATGTTCCTCTAACAGCGTTTTAGGCTTCATGGTTGGCCTCATGTGTTTCGGTCTGGCCGCCGGGCTTGATTCGCCAAGTTTGCCCCTTAGCGGTAATATATGCATACTAAGTTTAGTTGATAAACAGGATACTTTCGAATGAACGGAAAAACGATTTTAGCACCGAACCGCTTTTTCCTGCTGCTTCTTATGCTGGCGCTGTTTGCCGGTCTGGCGACCTTCGAGGTATCCGCACAGGCTGGAACGCTGGCGGCGGTCAATACCGGGCGGCTGAACGTCCGCACCGGCCCCAGCATCGCCTATCCGGCCATCACCAGCATCCCGTATAATACCGAGGTGATCCTGCTCGGTCGCGCCACCGGCACGACCTGGGTGCAGATTCGGCTGGCGAATTTGCAGGTGGGCTGGGTGAACTTCCTGTATCTCCGCAGCTATGCCACGCTCAACAGCCTGCCGATCACCTGGACGACGCCCGTGCCGCCCACCAGCCCCGGCGTGCCGCCGCCCAACACACCGCGCTACCATACCGTTGCTCCGGGTGAAACGCTGCAAATCATCGCGGCGCGTTACAGCACGACCTGGCAAAACCTGGCGGCGCTGAACAATCTGGCGAACCCGAATTACATCTTTGTCGGCCAGCAGCTGCTGGTTTCCGGCACCGCGCCCACCACGCCGACGACGCCCACCTATCCACCCACGAACACCGGTGTTCATATCGTCCAGCCTGGCGAAACGCTCCGCAGCATCGCCGACCGCTACGGCACGACCTGGGCGGCGCTGGCCTCGGCCAACAATCTGCCGAATGCCAATTACATCTACGTCGGGCAGCGGCTGGTGATTCCGGCAGGGCCGCCGCCCGCGCCCCGGTATTACACCGTGCAGCAGGGGGATGGCATTTATGCGATTGCCCGCCGTTTTGGTGTCAGCCCGCAGAATATCATCCTGGCGAACAATTTATGGAACGCGAACCTGATTTATCCCGGACAGGTGCTGATCATTCCGTAAGCTGTTCTTAATTTGACCTGTAACGCGAATGGTGCTAGGATTAGACCATCGTCAACTAGTGAAGGGAGGTGGTCCTGTGAAAAAGACTATGGTGGAGGTGTCTCCCTAGTCCGGCCACGCTCTAGGGTGTGTGCCTCTCAAGAAGGCACCTTCACCCGCTAGCTCGAAAGCAAGCGACGGCCTCAGAAGTCTGAGGCCGTCCGCTTTTTTAAACGGCAGCCCGGCATAGCATCACCGGCTGGCGGGTTGTTACAATAACGGCTCACTTACCGGTTAGGCCCGCAGGAGGGCAATTTTGGACGACGCCGCTAACTCCTATTTATCGCCGCGCCTGGAAGCACGCCCGGTCAACGACAAGGGCGCTTATGGCGTGTTCGCCCGTGAAGCTGTGCCTGCCGGTGAACTGCTGGTGATGTGGGCCGGCGAACTGAGAACGCCGGAGGCCTTCCAGCAGCTTCCCCCCCTGCTGCAAAGCCGCAGCGTCCAGGTTGAAGAAAACCTGTATCTCGTCCCCACCCGGACCGAACCCGCCGATTTTGTCAATCATTCGTGCGACCCCAACGCCGGCCTCAGCGGGCAGATCGCGCTGGTCGCGCTGCGGGACATCGCGGCGGGTGAGGAAATCCACTACGATTACGCCATGACCGATGGCAGCCCTTATGACGAATTTGACTGCCGCTGCGGCGCGCCCAACTGCCGCCGCCGTGTGACCGGCGACGACTGGCGGCTGCCGGACTTGCAGGCGCGGTATGCCGGCCACTTTTCACCCTATCTCCAGCGCCGGATTGAACGGCTGACCACCGCCCGGAGCAACGGCACGCGGCGGGATTAACGTTCGTAACCGGTACGCTGGTTTGAGCGGCGGGCCTGCCCCTGACCATTACCGGCCAGGCCGGATGTTTTCTGCCCCAGCGTCGGTTATAATCGTTTGAACAATTTCAAATAAAGTTTGAGGGAGAGCCTTAGAATGCAGTACCGTGAATTAGGCCGCACTGGCTGGAAAGTGTCGGAGATCAGCTTTGGCGCATGGGCGATTGGTTCAGCCTGGGGCGAAGTGGACGACCGCGAATCCATCGCCGCGCTGCACCGTTCGATTGATCTGGGGGTGAACTTCATTGACACCGCCGATGTGTACGGCGACGGCCACAGCGAACGGCTGATCGCGCAGGTGAAACGCGACCGCCCCGGCGAGGAAATCATCGTCGCCACCAAAGCCGGACGCCGCCTGCCGCAGCAGGTGACGGACGGTTACACCGCCGAAAACCTCAATGCCTGGGTTGACCGCAGCCGGCAAAATCTGGACACGGACTGCCTTGATCTGGTGCAGCTTCACTGCCCGCCGACCGAACTGTATTACATGCCGGAAGTGTTTGGCATTCTGGATGACATGGTGAAGGCCGGGAAAATCCGCTATTACGGCGTGAGCGTGGAAAAGGTCGAGGAAGCCCTGAAGGCGATTGAGTACCCGAACGTGCAGACGGTGCAGATCATCTTTAATATGTTCCGCCACCGCCCCGCTGAACTGTTTTTCCCGGAAGCCAAACGCCGCCGGGTGGGCATTCTGGCGCGTGTGCCGCTGGCAAGCGGCCTGCTGACCGGCAAGATGACCCCGACGAGCGAATTTTCCGCCGACGATCATCGCAACTTCAACCGCTACGGCCAGTCGTTCGACCGGGGCGAAACCTTCTCCGGCGTGGACTACGATACCGGCCTGCAGGCGGTCGAGGAACTGAAGGCGCTCATTAAAAACGGCGGCACGATGGCCCAGTTCGCGCTGCGCTGGATTCTGATGTTCGACGCGGTGACCTGCGCCATCCCCGGCGCGAAACGCCCGTCGCAGGCCGAAGACAATATCGCCGCTGCCGACCTGCCGCCGCTGACCGACATGCAGATGGCGCGCATCCGCGAAATCTACGGTAAATACATCCGCGCGCAGGTGCATCATCGCTGGTAGGCAATTACCTGCCGGAAATTCACACGGGCGGGTCTGAAACCCGCCCCGCCTTGTTCGATGAAAGGAATCCCACTATCTTGACTCGTCTACGCGATCTGGGCGCTGTGCCCGGTTATCTGCCCCCCGGCGCGAATAACGCCATCACCGATGTGCCCGGCGTGCGTGTGGGGCATGTCACGCTTGTTTCCGGCGATGGCCGACTGACCCCCGGCGCGGGGCCGGTGCGCACCGGCGTCACCGCCATCCTGCCGCACGCCGGCAACCTGTACCGCCAGAAAGTGGCCGCCGCCGTCAAGACGATTAACGGCTTTGGCAAGGCGACCGGCTTCGAGCAAATCCGCGAGCGCGGGGTGATCGAAACGCCGATCATCCTGACCAACACCCTCAACGTCGGGCGGGCGGCGGACGCGGTGATCGCCTACATGCTTCAGGATAACCCGGACATTGGTGTGACCGCCGGGACGGTCTGCCCGGTTGTCGGTGAATGCAACGATGGTTTTGTGAACGATTTGCAGGGGCGGCATGTCCATCAGGAACACGTCTGGCAGGCGATCACCACCGCCAGCAGCGGCCCGGTGGCGGAAGGCAACGTTGGCGCGGGCACGGGCACGCAGTGTTTCCAGTTCAAGGGCGGCATTGGCACAGCCTCGCGCCGTGTCGGGCGCTACACGCTGGGGGCGCTGGTGCAGTCCAACTATGGCCTGCGGCGTGATCTGCTGGTGCTGGGCGCGCCCATCGGCCAGCATTTTCTGGATAAGCTCCTGCCGCAGCCGGGACCTGGCTCGATCATGATGGTGCTGGCGACCGACGCGCCGTTTGACTCGCGCCAGTTGGAACGGCTGGCGATGCGGGCGGCCTTCGGGCTGGCGCGCACCGGGTCGTTCTGCCAGGATGGCAGCGGTGATTTTGTCATTGCTTTTTCGACGGCGAACCCCTGGCCGCATTACAGCCTGGGCGAAGCGCCCGCCGACGACGCGCAGCCGGCCACCCGCATGGCCGAGTCTGGGCCGGTGATGGATGAGTTCTTCCTCGCGGTGGTTGAAACGATTGAGGAAGCGATTCTGAATTCGCTGGCAGCGGCGCACACGCTCACCGGGCGCGACGGCAACACGCTGCACGCCCTGCCGCACGACCAACTGGTTGAACTGCTGCGACACTACCGGCGGCTGTAAAACGGAATAAAGTCAGGCAGCGTTTTGGGCTGCGTTAGGCCGGAGTAAGGGGCAGGTCATATAGTGTAGAATAGTTTAATTCATAATATTAAGATTATTAAGGTTTGTGTCATGACCCACTCTCATCTGCTGCTCAGACGGTATGTGCTGTTGCAGGGTGTAATGGCACTGATTGGGGTTCTGGCGCTGCTGTTTAACCCGGCGCTGGGCTGGGGAGTTGTACTGCTCACGCTGGCCGCCGCCGGCATAACGGCAGTAGATATAGCGGCGCTGCTGCCGACACCCATCCGTCCAACCTGGCTGAAGGCCGTTCATGGGCTGGTTGGTGGTTTTCTCCGGTCGCGCTTTCTCATTCTGGCGCTGCTGCTTCCTTCGGCTCTTGCCGTCATCAGTTTACTCGGATCGGGTTCGCTCACAAAGTGTGTGGCGAGTCTGTTTTTTGTTGTGGTCTGGCCCTGGGTTACGATTGGGGTGCTGCTGACGGCCAGCGATGCACAACGGCATCAGGCGCGAATGTTCCTCATCCAGTTGACAGCCGCCAGCCTGAGCCTCGTATTGTTTGCCGGGCTGTTGGAACTGCTGCTGCAGGTGGCGTTTAACGCGCTGCCGCTCAATCTGCGCCATCAACTGCCGCAGGCACCGCTGCGCTACGGTATCCAGTATGCCACCCCACACGGCGCTCGCGAATATCCCGCGTATGAAAAGGTTGATTTACTGATTACGAACCGGAGCGGCGACCTGTTTTCGTTAACGTGCCTGACCCCGCCGCCGCCCACGCCGGAAAGTGATTACCGGGTGCAGTACCAGCGCGATGAACATGGGTTTCGTAATCCCTCCCCCTGGCCGGCGGCGGCCTCGTTAGTGGTGGTGGGTGATTCGTTTACGGCTGCTGAAAGCGTGACCGCACCCTATTGGATGGGGCTGGCCGCTGATACGCTGAATCTGGGACTGAGTGGCAGCGGCAGCCTGGAACAACTGCTCCTGCTGCGCGCCTACGGGCTGCCACGAAATCCGCGCGTGGTGGTCATGGCGTATTTTGAGGGCAATGACCTGACCGATACCTGGCTGTTGGCTCAGGCGCGGGAGCGGGGCGTCACGCTGTATGATCTCATGCGGCCGCACCGCCCGTGGGAATATCTGGTGACGTATCAGATTGCGGCGACGCTCCTGAAAAAACCGCAGCCCACCAAAGCCTGTCATTATCCGGTCATGGACGCGCAGCAGCACCCGCTCACCTTTACCGGTCAGGAACTTACCCTGTCCACGATAGATGCGGCGGCGCTGCGCGATAGTGCGCTGTTCCAGCAGACACGCAGCGCCATTCTGGATGCCGCCCACGAAACCCAGGCCAGCGGCGCGGTTTTTGTACTGGCGTTTATCCCGCACAAAGCGCATGTCTACTGGGAGAGTTTGATCGCCGCCGGACAGATTACCACTTTTAGCGGCGATACACTGGTTGCCGAACCAACCGCTGAGGGGCTGCGGTTTAACGAGTCCATCAGCGATCCGGCTGAGATTGCGGATTACCTGGTGCGGAATATGGACGCGCAGCGGCAGTTGCTGGCCGAACTGGCAGACGAAGCAGGATTTCTGTTTCTCGATTTTACCCCTGCGCTTCAGGCGGCAAGCGCCGGCAGCGACCTGCTGTACTTTTACGGGGACACCCACTGGAATCAGACAGGCCACGATGTTGCGCGGCAGACCCTTCAGGCGTTTCTACAGGCGCATCATCTGCTGGAGGTCAACACCTGATCAGCCGGCAAGCTCAAGTTGACGGGCTGCCCACCGGGGAGCGCACACCGGCGCTCCCCTACATCGCCAGAATTCGTGCGGTGGGGTGTGTTATAGCTAACCCGTACCGGGTGACAATCATCACCAAGACAGCGCGAATCTGTTAACCATCAGAAATCCGGCCTCATCCTGAACCGTAAAACCTCTTATACTTGCATCTGATCGGCTGGCTGCTACAGGTGACTGTGTATGATGACACCGGAGATGGGACTGGCGCTGGCGATTCTGGGAATCGCGGCCTTTTTATTTGTGACCGAATGGCTGCGGGTAGATGTGGTGGCCCTGTGCGTGGTGATCGCGCTGATGGCAAGCGGCCTGCTGACCACTGAAGAGGCACTGGCTGGTTTTTCCAGCACCGCCGTCCTGTCCATCGCGGCGCTGTTTGTCGTCGGGGGTGCGGTGTTCCAGACCGGGCTGGCCGCCATCCTGGGCGACTGGATTCTGAAACTGGCGGGCACCAGCGAAACCCGCCTGCTGCTCGTTCTGATGACGGCGATTGCGCTCATGTCCGCCTTCATCAGCTCGACCGGTGTGGTGGCGCTGATGCTGCCCGCCGTGATGAGCATCTCCAACCGCGCCAACCTGCCCGCGTCCCGGCTGCTGATGCCGCTGGCGTTCAGTTCGCTGATCGGGGGGGCGCTGACACTGATCGGCACGCCGCCCAATATTATCGTGTCCGACGTGCTGGTGAACGCGGGGTACGCGCCGTTTCAGTTCTTCAGTTTCACGCCGGTTGGGGGGCTGCTGCTGGTGGCGGGGGTGGCTTTTATGTACCTGTTGGGGCGGCGGCTGCTGCCAGATCGCAGGCCGAAACACACCGTCCAGCAGATGGAAACCCCCGCCGAACTGTTTGAACTATACCGCCTGCCGGATGACCTGTTTCGCCTGCGCGTTCACCGCGAATCCAATCTGATCGGCACCACGATTGAAACCCTGCGCCTGCGGGAAGATTTCAACGTGAACATCATTAACATCAGCCGCAATGGCCGCGCCATCCATCACCCGACTTCCAGCACGGCGCTGGAAGACAACGATGTTATCCTGGTGCAGGGTAAGGGTAACGCGGTCGGCAAGGCGGCGGCCTACTGGAATCTGGGTATCCTGGCAAACCAGCCGATTCAGGAAGGGGACATCATCACCAATGAGGTGGGCATCGCCGAAGTGCTGCTGCGCCCCCGCTCGAATCTGATTGATAAAACCATCGCCGAATGCCGCTTTGGCTCGACTTATGATCTGACAGTGCTCAATCTGCACCGTCCCAGCGTGTCCGAACCGCTGGACATTAAAACCACGCCGCTGAAGTTTGGCGACGTGCTGCTGGTGCAGGGGGAATGGAAGAATATCTTCGCGCTCAAACGGCTGCGGCATGATTTTATCGTCATGGGCGAACCGGAAGCGGCGCAGATCGGCGCTTTTTCCCGCCGCTCACACGCGCGGACGGCGATGGTCATTCTGGCGCTGATGGTGCTGGCGATCATGTTCAATCTTGCTTCGCTGACGCTGGCAAGCATGACTGCCGCCGTCGCGCTGGTGCTGACCGGGTGTCTGAAGATCAACGAAGCCTACGAATCGATTGACTGGAAAAGCCTGGTACTCATCGCCGGCCTGCTGCCGATGAGTACGGTGCTGGTTAAGGTGGGGCTGGTGGAGGTCTTTTCGACCGGGCTGATCCAGATGCTCGGCCAGATGGGAACGCCGGTGATTCTGGCCGGGCTGTTCCTGCTGACGGGTCTGTTCACCCAACTGCTGTCGAACACTGTCACCGCGCTGCTGGTCGCCCCGATTGCCCTGAGCGCCGCGCAAAGCCTGAATGTTGACCCGCACGCTTTCCTGATGGCGGTAGCGATTGCCGCGTCTATGGCGTTTATGTCGCCGGTCGCGTCACCGGTCAATACGCTGGTGATGACCTCCGGCAATTACCGCTTCAGCGATTACGCCCGTGTGGGCGCGCCGCTGTTTGTCATCACCTTTATCATCACGATTCTGGTGCTGCCGCTGCTGTTTCCGTTTTAAGGTCGGCGCTCGATAGAAATCCACCTGACATGGTGTGTCCCTAAGTACAAGCAAATTAAAAATGCCGGATGTAGGGGAGGGGTCTGAGACCCTCCCCCCTACGGAAAAACATCCGGCGAAATTTAGCTGTATGTACTCAGGGACGCACCGCCGTGCGCCCCATAAAAACCAGCGTTAGAAACTAACTCACCCCGGCTGGCTTTCTGTCCCCGTCAATTCGTCGGGAACAGCGTTGGTTCGTCGCCGGCACTTTCGACCACCCAGCCTTCCACGCCGTCGCCGGTGCGTACCTGCCACCACGTAAAGCCGTCCGCCGTCTGCGGGCCGCCGATGATCGTCACCGCCGTGCCGGACGCGACTTTCGTCACGATGTCAAAACCGCGCCCCGCGCCGCTGCGAGCGTTCAGGCGGTCGCCGCCGGTCGTCTGGATCACGGCGCTGCCACCAACACGCAGCACAGGTTCGGCTGTGACTTCGGGCACTGCCGTTTCCTCGATGGGTTCTGGTGTGGCTGTTATTTCCGGTGTTGGCGTCGGTTCGGGCGTGGCTTCCAGCAGTGGGATTTCATCACCGATGCCCCAGATATGCACGCCGTCATCCACCCGGTTCCAACCGTACATCGCCAGCAGCGTACCGTCCGGGCTGAAGGCCATCGAAGTCGTACTCCAGGCGAGCTTGCCCGCGCCAAGCTCTTCAGATGTGTTCAAATCCCACAGGCGTATCGTACCGTCGTGATGGACGGCGGCCAGCAGCGTAAGATCGGGATGCAGCGACAGGGCATCCACCGACCATGATGAGGTTGACGCCAGCGTGGCACGTTCAGCTTTTGCTTCCATATCCCACACGACGATGCTGGTCGCGCCGAAAGCCAGCAGCGAATGATCGGGCACGACGGCCCATTCAAAACCTAAGTCCTGTACGGCGAGGCTGTCGCTCTGTGCCTGGGCAGCCACGTCCCAGAATGTAACCTGATACTGCGGCCCGTCGAGCGCCTGCCCCAGTATCACCGTGTCGCTGGCGGCGCTAAAAGCCAGCGTGAGGGTCGCGCCCTCGGTTTTTAGCTTGCCCTGGCGTTGCGCGCGGTAGGCGTTCGCCGGGGTGAATGCCTGGGACGGAACACCCCACAGGTCTACCGTGCCGCGAATGGTGCTGGCAAGCAGGCGGTTATCGGGACTGAAGGCCAGATGGCTTACCGGGGTTTTTGCGTCCAGCGCGGCGGCTCGTTCGCCGGTGCGGGTATTCCACAGGTAGATCGCGCCGCTCTTCTGCACGGATACCGCCAGCAGGCTGCCATCCGGGGTATAAGCCAGTGCTTGTGCTGTGTCGCCCACTTTCAGCCGGAAGCCGCGTTCAAAGCCGCGCGCGGTCAGGTTGTAAATTTGCGCGCCATCGTATACCCCTACCGCCAGCGCCGAGCCGTCGGGCGACCAGGCAATCGGCAGCCCATTCAGGTGGCGTTCGTCGGGAATGAACGCTACTTTTTGAATTTCCCGAACATTGTCCACTGTAATCACAATACGGTCTGGCGGCTGTGCGGCAGCCGGGACTGATACGGCCAGCACCAGCGCCAATAACCATCCTATCCAGCGGTGCATTCGATGTTCCCCCTTATGAAACTGGCTGGCGAGTGCCAGCGTTCAGCGTTGGCACCAGCCACGATTTAAGTGAAATTTTTCTCGATCAGTCGCTCTATTTTAATCTGTTATTCACGCCGGCGTGCCATAATATTCACTATTCATAAATAATCGGCTCGCGCTTCCTGCGCGCATCGTGAGAGGAAAATTTGCCCGATGGCAACCCAAGTAAAACCAAACGTACATGATGTGCCGCTGCTGCGGCGCTGGGCGGCGGCGTGGAATACCTGCAACTGCCCGGATGTGGAACACGCGGATACCTTTACGCGCTGGCTGGTCATTTCCCGCGCGTGTGTGTTTTCGATGACCTTCACCTCCGGCCTGATCGGCGTGCTGCTGGCCGCGTACACCGGCGCGTTTGTCGAAAACACGCTGTTTAAACTGTGGCTGGCCTTCCTCAGCGTGATCGGCATCGTATTCGCCCATGCCAGCAACAACCTGATCAACGACTATACCGATACCAAACGCGGCGTGGATACCGAAGATTACCCGCGCTCACAGTACAGCATCCACCCGGTGCTGGGCGGCCTGACCACCCCCGCGCGTTTGCTCCAGGTGGCGCTGGCGCTGACGCTGCTGGACGGCCTGATTATGCTGTATCTGGCGTCGGTCAGCGGGTGGCCGGTGATCGTATTCGCCGTGCTGGGGCTGGTCATCAGCCTGGGGTATACGGCGTTTCTCAAACGCTACGCGCTGGGCGAAATCGCCTCGCTGATCGTATGGGGGCCGCTGATGACCGGCGGCACGGTCTACGCCATCACCGGCGCGCTGGACTGGAATACGCTGCTGCTGACGCTGCCCTATGGCCTGATCGTCGCGTCGGTGCTGATCGGCAAACATACCGACAAGATCGAGAATGATCGCCCGGTCGGCGTGCATTCCGTGCCGGTGCTGCTCGGCTTACAGCGGTCGCTGACGCTGAACAAAATCACGTTCATCCTGTTTTATGTGCTGGTAGTGGTGCTGGTGGTGACCGGTGTGGCGACCCCCTGGATTCTGCTGACCTTCCTGGCGCTGCCGCGTTTCGTCACCGCCTGGAAGGTGTACTCGCAGCCGAAGCCGGCCAGCAAGCCGGAGAACTGGCCGGTGTGGCCGCTGTGGTATGTCGGCTGGGCGATGTACGTCAATCGGGGTTACGGCGGCCTGTTTATGGTCGGGCTGGTGCTGGGTTTGATCGTGCCGCACGTCGTGCGCCTGCTGGGCGGGTAAGGAGTCGTCGGGGAGGGTTTCAGACCCTCCCCGGCATAGTTGTTACGACCCCGGCGGCGCGATCTGCTCAAATGGCAGCGGCGTGATCTGCTCGAACGGGATGGTCGGTGGGATGACGACCGGCTGCGTGGGCACCACGACCTGCGTCGGGACAGCGGTCGGCGCAACATTGGCGACGTTCACGTTGATGGTGCGGTACAGGTAGCCGCCGTTGCTGGCGAACATCGCCAGCCGCAGCGTGTACTGCCCGTTCGGGAAGCGGGTGGTATCCCACGTCCCCAGCACGCCGGACGTTTGCGGCGTGGTGGATGGCCCGGACACGATAGTAAACGTGTTCGTGCCCGCCGGACCCACTTCCAACTGGTAGCGGTTGAAAGCTGTCGCCGAAGCCGACCCTGTAACCTGCACGATGTCGGTCACGGTCTGGCCGTCGGCGGGCGCGGTGATTCGCGCAATCGGGATTTCGGTGTTCAGGTCGCAGGCTGCCGGGGGCACGGCTTCCACAGTGCCGCCGGTCACACCCAGCTGCCGCAGATACGCCTGGCCGGGCGCGGTGTTCAGCCACGCGACGGCGGTCGGGTCATCCACGCTGACGAACACGCCGGTAAGCCGGTTGTCGGGGCAGTACTGGTTGGCCTGCAAACCCGTCCAGGTGTCAATCGCCACCTGCCGCACAAACGCCTGATCGGCGGACGGCGGCGGCTGGTTGCCCAGGAACAGTTCGTTGCGCAGCGACGGGCAGTTGGGCGTGGGCTGCGTGCCGGTCAGCGGGCAAATCTGGACTTCGACCACGCCGCCGGGATTGGTGAACGGCTGCGGCGCGGGCATGGTGCGTAACGTCGCGCTCATGACCTCGTTCCACAGCGGCGCGACGACCGCATACCCGCCGCCCTGCACGAAGGTCTGCCCATCGTCCGGGCGGCCCAGCCACACGCCGACGACGGCGTTGCGGGTGAAGCCGACCGTCCACAGATCGCGGTTCTGGTTGGTCGTGCCGGTTTTGGCGGCCACATAGCTGGTACGCGGCAGCCCCTGAATCGTCAGCGGGCCACCTTCGCCAAAAGTTGAACCGGCGCGGGCGGTGTCGTCGCTGAGGATGTTCTGCATCAGGAAGGCCACCGCCGGCTGGACGGCCTGCACTGGCGCGGGGCGCTCCGGCAGCGGCACCGGCTGGCCGTTCGCGTCGGTGATGCTTTCGATCACATACAGCGGCACGCGTGAGCCGTTGTTTGCCAGCGTACCGTAGGCCAGCATCATGTCGTACAGCGTAACTTCAACCGCGCCCAGCGCCGACGCCAGCCCGAACTGCGCGTTTTCGGGGAAGCGCAGCCCCAGCCGTCCCGCCGTATCCTGGAACTTGGCTGTGCCGATGTAATCCAGCGCCTTCACCGCCGGCACGTTGATGCTGCCCTGAAGCGCGTAGCGCAGCGCCACCGGCCCCCGGAACTGGCCGTCGAAGTTGACTGGCGAGTAAGGCGGAACGGAGTTAAACGTCGTCGGCACATCCCACAGGATGCTGGCGGGTGTCAGATAACGCGCCGTGCCGGTGTTCGGGTCGGTCGCGCCTTCCAGCGCGGCGGTATACAGCACTGGTTTGATGGCTGACCCCGGCTGCTGCCAGGTCAGCGCGCCGTTTACCTGCCCGTCAATCGTTTCGTCGTTAAAGTCCGGGCTGCCGACCATCGCCCGAATCGCGCCGTTGCGCGGGTCGGTCACGAGGATTGAACCGGTGTTCACGCCGGTGTTGACAATCTGCGCCAGCCGGTTTTTGAGCGCGGTTTCCGCCACATTCTGAATCGTCGGGTTGAGCGTGGTGCGGATCACAAAACCGCGCCGGTACATCGTGCCGGGGCCGTAGCTGGCTTCCACTAACTGCTGCACGAACTGGACGAAGTGCGGGTATTTAAACGTGACCTCGCGCGGGCGGTAGTTACGCGCCTCGACGGCGGCTTTCTGCGCGGCGGCCTGCTGCACCACCGGCTGTGTCACGCAGAATGGTTCGTTCAGGTAGGGCGCGTGCTGGAACTGCAAACAGCCGACCCTGACCATCTGGCTCAGCACCGCGTCCATGCGGTCAAGCGTGGCTTCGCGCCGGGCGCTGTACGCCGCCAGATCGTCGCTGCCGCGCCGCACCGGGTCATAGGTGGCCGGGGCCGCGATCATAGCCGCCAGCAGCGCCGACTCCGGCAGATTCAGGTCGTTGGCGCTGTGATCGAAGTAGAACTGCGCGGCGGCTTCCACGCCGTAGTTCTGGTTGCCAAAGTAAATTTCGTTCAGATACAGTTTGAGAATTTCGTTTTTGCTGTACTGCTGCGCGATCTGTGACGCGATGATGATCTCGTCCAGCTTACGCTGCGGCGACACGGTGGTATCGTGCAGCACCAACTGCCGCGCGATCTGCTGCGTGATCGTACTCGCGCCCGATTCCACCTGTCCCGAACCGAGATTTTGCAGGAAAGCGCGGAAAATGGCGATCCAGTCCCAGCCGGGGTCTTCAAAGAAGCGTTCATTTTCCAGCGAAACAACGGCGTGAATCATGAACGGCGAAATCCGTTCCAGCGGCACATCCGTCCGCGCGCCGCCCTGCTGGCTGGTCAGATTGGTGATGAGGTCGCCGTTCACGTCCAGCACGCGCACGGTCTGGAATTCCGGCTGGTAATTCGCCAGCGCGGCGATCTGCGCCTGATACTGGTTGGCGATGTTGGAATACTGCACCAGAATGAAACCGATGCCGCAGGCGAACAGCAGCAGCACCGCCGCCACCCCGATCAGACCGATCCGCAGGATCATCGTGGCGGTGCGGCGGCGCGCCAGCGCGGCGATTTCCTCCGCCGTTGGCGCGGCCTGTTCGATGTCGTAATGCGGTTCCACATCGTCCGGCGCGGGTGAGGGAATCGAACTGTAGACATCCACCCGCTGATTGGGCACGGTCACGTCGCCCAGACCAGCGGCGGGCATGGTTTCAGCTTCATAATCGCGTACCGGCTCCAGGTACGCGCCCGCCGTACCGACCATCGTGCGATCCGGGTCCTGAATCGGCACGGCGCGCGGCAGCGGGCTTTCGTCAATTTCGATCCCGTCGGCGGGAGTGGGCGTGCGGAACACGGCGCTCGGCTGGGTGTAATCCATGCCATAGCCGGTGCCCGGCGCGTATGAGACTTCCTGGCCGGGAGTGAATTCCGTCCCGGCGGTCGCGGCAGCGTCCAGCGGCACGGGCGGCGCGGCCACCACCCACTGGCCGTTGTCGAAGCGATACCAGGTGTCGGTTTCCAGCCCCATCATCCACCAGTTGCGCTGGTTGTCCAGAATCATCAACTGGCGTAGTTGGGCTTGCAGGTCGTCGCGGGTCATCGCGCCGGCGTGGAACTGCTCACGCAGGAGATGCACGCGCTCCTGCGTTTCGCGGAAGCGGCGCGCGAGGTCCTGATCTTCCGGTGACAGCGGCGCGGCGGCTGGTGCGGCAGCCGGGCCGGCGCCGGTGATGCCCAGTTCCTGCAATCGCTGGCGGGCATAGGCGGCGGGGTCGTCCTCGCCGGGGGCGGCTGCGCCCAGGGCGGCAGAGGGCTGCGTGCCGGTCAACTGTTCCAACTGGCGGCGGGCATATTCCGCCGGGTCGAGCGCCGCTGCCTCCGCGCCGGCATCGC
>JARKOK010000160.1 GCA_029975765.1 Aggregatilineales bacterium | reverse complement strand
GAATTTGAGGAACTGAAAGAAGGACTGCTCAACGACCTGATGGGCTTTGGCGCGATTGAACCGCTGGTGCAGAGCAAACTGATTTCGGAGATTATGGTGACGGGCGCGGACATGATCTTTGCCGAGCAGAAGGGCAAACTGCGCGAGAGCGAAGTCGTGTTCGATGACGAGGATCATATTCAGTGGACGGCGCAGCGCATCGTGCGGCCTTTGCAGCGCGCGCTGAACCGCTCGAACCCGATGGTGGACGCGCGCCTACCGGACGGCTCACGCGTGCATATCGTCGCGCCGCCGTCGGCGCTTAAAGGCACAACGATCACGATCCGTAAATTTCCGTCGAAGCCGCTGACGGTTGATGACCTGATTCGGTTTGGTTCGTTCACGCCGGAAGTGGGGGAATTCCTGAAGGCGTGTATTGTCTCGCGGCTGAACGTGGTGGTTTCCGGCGGCACCGGTTCCGGCAAAACCACGCTGCTGAACGTCCTCAGTTCGTTCATCCCGGAGGATGAGCGTATCATCACGATTGAGGACGCCGCCGAACTGCAACTGACGCAGCGGCATGTCGTCAGCCTGGAAACTGCGCCGCCTATTCCCGGCGGGGATGGCATCGAAGGCCGCCTGATTATCCGCGATCTGGTTAAAGGGTCGCTGCGTATGCGACCGGATCGTATCGTCGTGGGCGAGTGCCGGTCGGGCGAGGCGCTGGATATGCTGCAAGCGATGAACACCGGCCACGATGGGTCGCTGACGACGGTTCACAGCAACAGCCCGCGTGACTGCATGGCCCGGCTGGAAACGCTGTGCCTGATGGCAGGTATGGATATGCCGATTGGCGTGATCCGCCGGCAGATCGCCAGCGCGATCAATCTGGTGGTGCAGCAAAGCCGCCTGAAAGACGGCAGCCGCAAGATTGTGCAGATCACTGAAGTGCAGGGGATGGAAGGCGAAAACATCACCTTGCAGGATATTTTCGTTTACCGCACGCCAGGGCAGACCGGCCAGGGTTACTCCCATTCCGGCGGCGGCAAGCTGGAAGCCACCGGTTTCCGCCCGAACTTTGAAGACCGGCTGAAAGAACACGGCTTTAAACTGGGCAGCAGCATCTTCGGCGGTGGTGGAAAGTTCAACAAGGACTGACCCGCGCCGCAGACAGACAGCGAAACAGACCGGCACAGCGAAACAGGCTGTGCCTTTTTAATTACCGCCGGCGTTCGCGGTCGGCGTCCTCCAGCGCCAGGGCTTGCAGAAAACGCGGGTTGGCGACCTGTAGCTGCTCAAGCGTCGTCGCCAGCAGATGTTCAAACAGGGCGGCTTTTTGCGGCATCCGGTCAAAGTCGCCCTCGTTGATCTGCATACACAGCTTACGGTTGCGTTCCGCCAGTTCGGCGCGCGCCGCCGGTGGGTCGGCAGGCAGGGGGGTATCAAGCTGCTGGATGTAATTCAGCCGCGCCCATTCGGCCTGTAGATGTTCGGCCCCCATCGTCAGTTCGCGTCCGGCGATGCGCAGCACATTCACCGCCACCAGCGTTTGATAATACCGCTTACGCTGCTCACTGTCTTTCAGCAGCGGCGCGATTTCCGTTTCGAGGTGCGCGCGCACCGCGTCCAGCAGTTCGATTAACACAGGTTGATCGTACACAGTTCATATCCCCTGTTCGGCGATCAGCCGCAGGACTTCCAACTGCATTTCTGCCGAGCGGCGGCCCAGGCTGGCAAGTTCCACGCTCACATCGCGCCCGGAGAGATGCCGGTGCGCCTGTGCCAGCGCCGCCACCGCCCAGCGCAGATTGCCGATGATCTCCCACAGATCCACCGTCCGGCGGTCAATCGTCCGCCCGCTGGCCTGTTCGTAAGCCCGCAGGAACGGCTCGCGCTGACCGATGCCGCCCAATTGCAGCAGACCGCTGCCGTAACGCCAGCCGCGCACGCACGGCCAGGCTAAATCCTGGTACGGGTCGCCCAACTGGCCGAATTCCCAGTCCACAATCCCTTTCAGGCCGTCTTTATCCACGATGAAATTGCCGATGCGAAAATCGCCATGCAGCAGCATGATGTCGCCGCCTGGCGGCAGGTGTTTCTCCGTCCAGCGCAGCGCGAAGGTCAGCGCCGGGCTGTGAACACCGAGCCGGCTGAGGGTCGCGCGCAGCTGCGCCAGAATTTCCTGCGCCGGCGAGTGACCGGCACGCGGTGACGGCAGGAAAGTGAGTTTATCCGTTTTCAGCGCGTGGATGCGCGCCAACTGCTGCCCCATCTGTACCGGCAGCACACGCCGTGCCTCTTCCAGTTCCGGCAGACTGACCACCTGCGAGCCGATTGACACCCCTTCCACGAAGTCCATAACGAGGAATGGCGCGCCCAGGATGCAGGGTTCGGTGCAGTACCAGCGCGGTTTGGGAACGAGGACACCGGCGGCATGGGCGGCGGTCATCAGCATAAATTCCTCATCGCGCGCCAGCGCCCGGTCATCCAGTTCAGCCGCCATATCGCGGCGCAGCACATATCGCTGAATCTCACCGTCCACACGGGCATGAATCAGCCAGTTATCGCGTGTCACACCGCCGGGCAGCGGCTGAAGCAGCCGGATGTCCACCGCCGCGCCCAGCATGGCTTCAAGATAGATTTCTACCCGTGCGCGAAAATCATCCTGATTCAGGATGTCGGCCATGCGCCTGTCCTTCTCGGATATACCGTCCTTACCCGTATTGTCTGATAGTATCGCATTGCGGGCAAGCGCGCTAAACCTCGCTCAGCGAATGATTGCTTGACAACCCATACATTTCCCATATAATAAAAACGAACGACCGATTTATTTTATTCTCTGAAATCCTGTAAGGATTACGATGCCCAAAGTCAGTCCTGAATACAGCGAAGCACGGCGAGTACAGATTATTGATGCCGCCTACCGCTGTTTCGCCCGCAACGGGTTTCACCAGACAACGATGCGGGAAATCTACAAAGAAGCGCAGTTGAGTCCGGGGGCGATTTACCATTATTTTCGAAGCAAGGATGAAATCATTAAAGCCAGCTTTGAGCACGATTTTGCGCGCAGTTTTGGTTTATTTCAGGCAGCATTGCAGCAGGCTGATTCTCTGGCAGCTCTGGAGGAGATTTTTGAATTCCTGTTCGCGGGACTGGCAGAGGCATCTCAACTTGGAGCGACCCGGGTTAATGTTCAGGGTTGGGGAGAGGCGCTTCTTAATCCTGATGTGCTGGCATCTGTCCTTCAGGTGTTCAGTGGCTACCGCGCCGCAGTAGCACAGCTCATCCGCCAGTCTCAGCAAGCGGGAAAAGTCAACCCTCAGCTTGACCCCGACGCTGTCGCAAGGGTTATG
>JARKOK010000325.1 GCA_029975765.1 Aggregatilineales bacterium | reverse complement strand
TTCGGCGTCCCCTCCTGCCCGACCACCACCGTCGTCAGGCTGATGAAAAGCAGCAACGTCCACAGTATGCGCCGCATGAAGCACCCCCTGGCTGTAATACTTGTACCTTATAGTATAGCCGATACCCGCGTCACCGACTATAATTCGCAGTGTTGTTTCAAAAGCAGCATTCAACACCATCACCATGACCCCACACCGAATCGTCGTCAAACTGGGACCGAGCACGCTGACAGGCGGCACGCGCCAGATCCACCGCCAGCGGATGTTGGAGATCGTGCAGCAGGTGGCGCGGCTGCACCAGCACGGCCATGAAATGGTCGTTGTCTCATCCGGCGCGGTCACCGCCGGCCGCGAACGGCTGGGCTTTCCCGATCTGGGGCGCTCCGTGCCCGCCAAGCAGATGCTCAGCGCCGTCGGCCAGGGGCGGCTGATGCACCTGTACGGCGAACTGTTCGACATTTTTGACATCGCGGTTGGGCAGGTGCTGCTCACCCGCGACGATCTGGCGGACAGGCCGCGTTATCTCAACGCGCGTGATACGCTGCTGACGCTGATCGAGCGGCGCATCATTCCGATCATCAACGAGAACGACACCATCGCCACCCATGAAATCCGCGTGGGCGACAACGATAACCTGTCGGCGCTGGTCGCTAACCTGCTGGAAGCCGACTGGCTGGTGCTGCTGACCGACCAGCCGGGGCTGTTCACCGCCGACCCACGTAAGGACAGCGCCGCGCAGTTGATCGCGCAGGTCACCCACATTGACGAGCAGGTGGTGGCGCTGGCTGGCGGCGCGGGGTCCGGCATGGGCACGGGCGGCATGGCGACCAAGATTCAGGCGGCGCAGCTTGCCAGCCGCAGCGGTGTGACGACGGTGATCGCCAGCGGCAAAGAGCCGGACATACTGGCGCGGCTGCTGGCGGGGGAAGCCCTCGGCACGCGCTTTGAACCCGCCGTGAGCCACCTCGAAAGCCGAAAACGCTGGCTGCTGGCGGACAAACCGCGCGGCTTGCTGCGGGTGGATACCGGCGCGGCCAACAAACTGCTGAAGGGCGGCGCGAGCCTGCTGCCGGTCGGTGTGACCGCCGTTGAAGGCGAGTTCAGCCGGGGCGAGGTGGTGGCCGTATTCGCGCCCAATGGCCGCGAAATCGCGCACGGGCTGACCAGCTATGACAGCGCCGATGCCGCCCGGCTGCGCGGCGCGAAATCAGCACAGATTGTAGACATTCTGGGATATACTTACGGCGATGCCCTGATTCACCGCAATAATCTGGTGGTGCTGACATGAATTCACTCAAAAAACATATTCATTACCCGCTGGCGATTACCATGTGGGATTTTTCGTGGCTGGAACGGCGCTGGCCGGGCGCGGGCTACGAGGATTGGGACGAGACGCTGGACGAACTCCGGCGGCGCGGTTACGACGCGGTGCGGATTGATGCCTATCCCCATCTCGTCGCCGCCGATCCGGTGCGCGAGTGGGAACTGCTGCCGGTGTGGAATCAGCAGGACTGGGGCAGCCCGGCGCTGAACCGCGTGCGCGTGCAGCCGTACCTTAACCGCTTCATCGAAAAGTGCGCCCAGCGCGGGCTGAAGGTCGGGCTGTCCACCTGGTTTCGGGAAGACCGCGACAATACCCGCCTGAAGCTTAAAACGCCGCAGGATTTAGGCGCTATCTGGAAAGCCACGCTCGACTCGATCAACGAGGCCGGGCTGCTCGATCACATCCTGTACGTGGACCTGTGCAATGAATTTCCGCTGACGGTGTGGGCGCTGTGGGTCGCGCCCGGCCAGCCGGAAAACAGCGTGCTGCGGTCGTCGCCCGAAGGCCAACGCTGGATGCGCGACTCGATTGCCGTCGTGCGCGCCGCCTACCCCGATCTCGACTACTGCTTCTCGTTCACGACCGAGTACGAGACGTGGCGGCAGGAAGATGTCTCCATGCACGACTTCCTCGAACTGCATCTGTGGATGCCGCACATGACCGACTTTTACCAGCAGGTCGGTTATAACTATGAACGGTTCGAGTCCGTCGGCTACGAAAACATGGTGCAGAAGGCCGAGGCGCTGTATCGCTCGAAGCCCGATCACTGGAAAGCCGGCTTGCAGCAGGGCATTGACCTGTTCGCGGAATGGTCGCGGATGTCCGGCAAGCCGCTCATCACGACCGAATGCTGGGGTGTGGTGGATTATAAGGACTGGCCGCTGCTGTCATGGGACTGGATCAAAGACCTGTGTGAGTTCGGCGTGCGGCAGTCGTCAGCCACCGGGCGCTGGGTGGCGATTGCGACCAGCAACTTCTGCGGGCCGCAGTTCGTCGGCATGTGGCGCGACGTGGACTGGCACCGCCGGCTGACGGATGTGATTCACGCGGGGAAACTGCCAGCGTGGTAGCGCCGGCATGGGCGGGGACTTCGCTCAACACAGGGCAAAACAACTGATATGGCTCACCCATTTATCCGCAACCGCGCCACCTGGCTGGCTTATCTGCTGCTGGCGTTTTATGGTTATTTCCTGAATATTTTTGGCCCGATCACCCCTTTCCTGAAAAATGAGTTGGAACTGTCGTATACCGTCAGCAGCCTGCATTTTTCGGCTTTTGCCCTGGGCATTATTGGCTGCGGGTTGTTCGGACACCAGATCATTCAAAAGCTGGGCCGCTGGCATTCACTGTGGATCGGCGCGGCTGGCATGAGCGCCAGCGCGTTATTCCTGATTGCCGGACAGAATCCTTTTCTGACCATCGGCGCATCCTTCCTGATGGGGCTGGTGGGTTCGCTCATCCTGGCAATTGTGCCTTCCATCCTCTCCGACCAGCATGGAGAAATGCGGGCAGTCGCCCTGTCCGAGGCCAACGTGATTTCGTCGGTGGTCAGCGCCGCCGCGCCGCTGCTGGTCGGTTGGTTCGGGGCGACGGTTCTGGGCTGGCGAACGGCACTGGTGGTCGCGGCGCTGGCATTCCTGGTGCTGCGCTTCGGCTTCGGCAGAATCAACCTGCCCTCGGCGCCGGCTGCCGCCGGCCCGAACGCTCCCCGCCGCCGGCTGCCGCCGCTGTACTGGGTTTACTGGGTCGCGCTGGTAACGGCGGTATCCGTCGAATTCTGCATGATCTTCTGGAGCGCGGATTATCTGGAAGTCGGTTTGGGAATGCCAAAAGCGGGCGCGGCGCAGGCGGTCAGCCTGTTTCTGATCGGCATGATTATTGGCCGGCTGGCGGGCAGCCGCCTCGTACAACGCTGGAGCACGCATCGGGTCGTCACCGGGGCGCTGCTGATCGCTGCCGCCGGTTTTCTCATATACTGGACGGCAGCAGTACCTGGCCTGGGGATGGCTGGATTGTTCGTCACCGGCGTGGGAGTCGCGGCCCTGTATCCCCTGATTCTCGCGCTCACCATCGGATCCGCCGGGGGCAGCACCGACCGGGCCAGCGCGCTGGCGTCTCTGGCTTCAGGCGTAGCAATTTTCTCGCTGCCGCTTGTGCTGGGCCGTCTGGCGGACGCGGTGGGTATTCGCGCGGCTTACAGTATCATCATCGTGCTGCTGCTCATCGAACTGCTGATAATCCAGGGGACGGCACGCTGGGTCAGGCTTCATCGAAATCGTGAGAGCGATCCGCGATAGCTGCCGATTCTTTTCACAACGTTATATGGAACAGTGGGACCGATCAGAGGAATTAACAGGATGTCCAGAACTGCTGAAACAATTGACCTTACCGACATGGGCAAGCGCGCGCGGGCGGCGGCGTTACAACTGGCGCGGGCGACGACCGAACAGAAAAACGCGGCGCTGCGGGCGATGGCCGGCGCGCTGGAAGCCAACGCGGAGGCGATTCTGGCGGCGAACCGGCTTGATCTGGATGATGGCCGCGCCAACGGTTTGAGCGCCGCCCTGCTCGACCGGCTGGATTTGCAGAAGCGGCTGGGCGGCATTGCGGCGGACGTGCGGAATGTGGCCGACCTGCCCGACCCGGTGGGACAGGTATTTGACGCGGCGGTGCTGGACAACGGCCTGCGGGTGTCCAAGCGGCGCGTGCCGATAGGTGTACTCGGCGTGATCTACGAAGCGCGCCCGAATGTGACGGTTGACGTAGCGGCGCTGGCGCTGAAGAGCGGTAATGCCGTGATTCTGCGCGGCGGTTCGGAAACCTACCGCAGCAATATGGCGCTGGTCACAGTGCTGCGTGACGCGATGACCGCGCACGGTTTCCCCGCCGACACCTTCCAGTATATCGAAAGCACCGACCGCCAGTACGTCGGCCAACTGCTGCGCCTGCACCAGTACGTTGACATGATTATCCCGCGTGGGGGTAATTCGCTGCATACCTTCTGCCGCGAGAACAGCAGCATCCCGGTGATTACCGGCGGCATCGGCATCTGCCACCTGTACGTGGACGAAACCGCCGATCAGGACGCGGCGATCAGGATCATTCACAACGCTAAGACGCAGCGGCCTTCGGTCTGCAACGCGCTGGATACGGTGTTGGTCAACCAGCAGATTGCGGCGGATTTCCTGCCGCGCGTGGTGGAATACCTGGGCAGGGACGGCGTAACCTTCAGGGCCGAAGCGCGGGCGCTGGCGGCGGTGAATGGCCGGGCGAATGATCCGCGCGTGGAATTTGCCGGGCCGGATGACTTTGACACGGAATGGCTGTCGCTGGTGCTGGGGCTGAAGGTGGTGGACTCGCTGGATGACGCCCTGGAACACATCCGCCAGCACAGCACGCAGCATTCCGATGGCATCCTGACGCAGAATATGGACGCCGCCAACCGCTTTTTAGACGAGGTGGATTCGGCGGCGGTGTACGTCAATGCCAGCACCCGCTTTACCGACGGCAGCGCGTTGGGGCTGGGGGCGGAGATCGCCATCAGCACGCAGCGGTTACACGCGCGCGGCCCGATGGCGCTGGAAGCCCTGACGACCTACAAGTGGATGATTGTTGGCGAAGGCCACGTGCGCCCGTAGCCGGTTTGTGTTTATGTTTCCTGACAAGGCAGAAGCGAATCACAAGGATTCCAGCCAGCAGATACGGTTTATAATACACATTATGGTATGAAAGTTGTAAACCGGACAATCATAATGGCAAATATCCTGCTGGTCGAAGACAACACGGAGATGCGGCTGCTGCTTCAGGAAATCCTCGAATGGGGCGGCCATCACGTTCGCTGCGGGCGATCCGGTGAGGATGGTTTACGGACCCTGACGGAAGCCGCCACCCCTGATCTCATCATCAGTGACCTGATGATGCCCGGCATGGATGGTTTCACCTTTCTCCAGCGCGTCCGTCAGGATGCCCGCTGGGCGCAGGTGCGTTTTGTGATGATGAGCGCCAATCCGCAGGACGACCGGTTACAGAATCCCCGGCAGGATGGCTTCGACGGCGTGCTGCCCAAACCCTTCAGCCTGGAAGATTTAGACGCGCTGCTGGCTTAAGTGGTCGCCAGCTTGAATTCACGCGGCCCGTACTGGTCAATCACCAGATGCGGGCCATCACGCAACACGCGGGCGTCACTGGCGATCAGGCGCTGGTATAATTCCACGAACCCGTGCGGTTTCACCAGAAAAACATGGCAGCCCAGACGGAACGCTTCTTCCATCATGCTGCGTTCGTCCAGCATGGTCGCGATGACCATACAGGCTTCGGGGAAACGCTGGCGCAGTTCCACCATCAACTGCAAGCCGGTCATATCCGGCAGTTTCATGTCCACCACCGCCAGCATCAGATCGGCGCGGTCGGCCACAGCAGCCAGCGCCTTCTGCCCGCTGCCAGCGCCGATCACCTTAAATTTCGCCCCACCCAGCAGGCGTTCCAAAAAATCCCGGTTGGCCGGGGCATCGTCCACCACCAGGGCAACGCGGTCTGCCATAAAAATCCCTTCGCACTCTATTTTATCGGCATTGGCCGTCCGGTTTCTCCTTAGGTAGCATATCGCTGCAAGATTTCCACCAGCGCCGCGACCGGCAGCGGTTTCGCAATATAATCGTCGCAGCCAGCCTCCATACAGCGTTCGCGGTCACCTAACATAGCATACGCCGTCAGCGCGATCATCGGGGTGGTATAACCGGCGGCGCGCAGGCGGCGCACCACCTCCAGACCCCCAAATGTACCCACAAGCTGCACGTCTATCAACACTAAGTCCGGCCTGTCCCGCTCAAAATTTGCCAGCACGGTTTCGCCGTCGCTGTAATGAATCACCTCATGATTACCCATTCGAGCGATACGCTGCACGAGGAAGAGATTGGTTTCATTATCTTCCACGTAGACAATCCGCATCGCAGCCTCGATCAGTCGGCGTCAGTCGGCAGCGGCGCAGTCACGGGCGGCGCCTCGATGGGCGGCGCCGGTGTCTCTGGCGCCATCACAGGCGGCGCGGTCGCTGCCGGAACCACCGCCGGCGCCGGTATCTCGACGCTGGCCGGCGCCGCCGGCAGGGCAAAGAAAAATGTCGCGCCCTGCCCGACCGCACTTTCCACCCAGATGCGCCCGTTCATCAGCGTCAGCAGTTGGCGCGAAATCGCCAGCCCCAGCCCGGCGCCCGCACGCGGGTCGCGTCCGACCGCATCAGCCTGTTTAAATTCCTCAAAGATCAGCGCATGGTTTTTGGGGTCAATGCCGCTGCCGGTGTCCTTCACGCTGAACTGCACCACGTCATCTATCTGGCGCACGGCCAGCGTAATCGAACCCGTATCGGTAAACTTGACGGCGTTGCTGTACAGATTCATCAGGACCTGTTGCAGCCGGTGCGTGTCGGCTATCACCCGGGGTACGGGATCGGGCAGCTCGCGCCGCAGTTCAATCGTTTTATCACCCAGCAGCCCGGCGGCGGCAGTCAGCACCGCTTCGATAACCGGCTGCGGGTCAACCGGTTCGACCCGCATATCCAGCTTGCCCGCGTCCACCCTGGACAAATCCAGAATGTCATTGATGAGATTCAACAACTGGCGGCCACTGTCAAAGATGTAATTCAGGTCGTCTTCATAGGGTTTGGGCAGCGGCACGCCGTCATACATAGCCGGGAACTTCAGCATCGTTTCGCTGAAGCCGATGATAGCATTCAGCGGCGTGCGCAGTTCGTGACTCATATTCGCTAAAAACTGCCCCCGGAAATGTTTGGCTTCCTCGGCGGCGGCGCGCGCGGCCTCCAACTGCGTGTTGGCATCCTGCAACTGCTCGCTGAGCGCCTGGCTCCGCAGCAGTTCGCGTTCCAGCAACTGCCGGTTTTCAAACAGGGCTTCCGTCGTGCGGCGCTCGCGCTGATAATTCAGCAGCGCCCATTCCGTAACCTGATACAGTTCTCCGGTCACCTGTGCCGCCAGCAGGGCGCTGGCAAACATCAGACCAACGGCAAACAGACGGTGTTCCAGGTACAGGTTGCGACCGGTTTCGGTGACGGTGGGCGCGGCCAGCACCGCCGCCGAGGCCAGCAGCACCGCCCAGAACGTGCTGCGTGGGGACAGCAGCAGACCAACTACAAACACAATCACCGGAAAGATGAACGGGACAACCTGAAGCGCCAGCCGGTCGCCGCTTGCCAGCGTGACCGCCCCGGCGACCAGTCCCCCCAGCGTATACGACCAGACTGCCTGCGGGTAATGATTACGGCGGAGAAAATACCGGGTAGCGATGCAGCCCAGGCTGAGCAGGATCAGGGCCAGCATCCAGCCCACAACCAGCTGGCGGGAAAAGGTCGCCACCGTCGCCAGTGTCCAGAAGAAGATCACGCACCCGATCAGCGTCACTTTCCAGAGCACGGCCAGGCGATCTGACCGCACTTCGGTAGCAAAATCGTCTTTGGTCGGGAGCATCGCAACAAAGCCTCTAAGTATCAAAAAATCTGACGGATTGAGTTTATTATATATCCGGTTTTGTCCCAGGTTTCGCCGGGCGGCGCTTCAAACCGAAATTTCATAATTCGGGATTGAACACCTGTCTCGCGGCGAGCGCCTTCAGCCGCGAACTCAACACACGCAGCCATGAGAACCGACACCCATATATTATACATTGATTAAGTTCTATGGTAATCTGGTTTCGTGACACGAAGCCTTAAGAATTTTCGCGGATGCTGTCTCCCAAACCATCAACAACCGGTATCATCGTCAGGACGCGGCGTGCTGCCTATATCACCGGCACATAGAGAGGACATCACATGAGCGAAACAGGGCTGAGGACAACCACCGTCGTTCAGGTTGGCATCGTGGTTAAGAACACAGCCGCCCCAGCCCGCGCGGGCTTTGGGCGGCGGCTACAGGGCTTCTACCGTCAGGCCGAAAATCGGCGCGATCATCTGAACCGCTACCCGGCGGTGGCCGGTCATCAGCAGGTAATGATGCGAGGCCAGCCGGCTCATCAGCCTGTGCCCGTCGGCCACGCGGATCACGCCGCCGTTCAGACAGTCCGACCCCGGATACTGCGCGTAGCCGTCCAGGCTGCCCTCAGCGACCGTGATGGCCTCGAAGTTGGGATGCAGCTTCGCCAGCGTCATCGGGCCTTCCGGCAGCCGCGCGTCAATCGCCGTCGCGTTCTCATCCACAATCGCCAGCGCCTTCGGGCGCAGCGTCCATTCGGTCGCAAACGACTGCGGCACAACCCCCAGATAACCACAGTGGGCAACCAGCAGGTGATTGTCCGGCTGTTCGACCGCCGGGAAATGGGCGATGCGTTCATGTTTCAGCGCCGCCTGCCCCATGAGGAACGGGTAGAGGTTGGTCATCATGATCGGCACATCCAGCGAATGATGCAGGATGTACTTCGTCAGCATGGAAACGATGTCCCCCTCGCAGCCCCAGATCAGCCGGCGTTCCTCGTACAGCAGGTTCCAGGCGAGGCAGGGTGTGGAATCCGAAAACATCGATTCGTTCAGGCAGTTCATGCCCATGCCCTGAATCCGGCTGTCCACGTCCAGTTCGCGGCGCAGGGCGAGGTACAGCCTGAGCGCGCTGTTACGCTGCCGGTCGCTGACGTTACTCAGCGGCAGGCGGTCGCGCCAGTCGTTCCACACGGCTTCGGCTGCCGCATCGGGAATCTGCCGCGCCGCCTCACCCAGTTCTCGAAAACTGCGGCGGTCTATCGTGATACCGAACCTGTCCAGCATCCGCTGGATGCACTCATTTTCCCACCAGTAAAAGCGTTTAAAAATATCAGCCTGCATCCCCTCGCCGGGGTTGTCCTGGTAAACCACAAATTTCGACTGGCGCAGTTGGCGTTTGACGACCAGCGCGCGGCAGATATGGCGCGTCTGGTCAAAATTGTAGGGCGCGATGATGTTATCCATGCCCTCCAGCCGCAGGTAATTGATGATTTCCCAGTCCCACATGGACATCGTGCCAAACTCGGACGTAAGGACAAGCAGCGGCAGCGGGATGGCTTTCAACTGCGGCACCAGGCGATAGGCATCGCCGAGCAGCTGCGGGAACACGGCAGCGTCCGCCCCGGCAGGCAGCGGCGCACCCAGTTCCACCGGCGGCAGCCAGTCCACTTCCGCCGCCAGCAGGGTGCGCAGGTGATCGAGCTGCCGGTTTAAATCGGGCGTATCCTTGCCGGATGGGAAATAAATGGGCACAAGGCGGGATTTCATAAACTCTTTTCCTGATTTTGTGTGTCAGCAGGGGCGGGTACAGAAACCCGCCTGCGCTACACGTCGGCCACGCTGACACGCTGGCCGGTCGCCGCTGCTCGCAGCGCCGCGTCCAGCACGCGGGTTTCGGCCAGGCCATCCTCGAAGTTCGGGCGGATTTCACCGCCGGTTTCGATTGCCTGGCAGAAGTCCACCACCGCGTGATGGAACTCGTGCTCGTAGCCAATGATATGCCCCGGTGGCCACCAGTTTTTTATGTAGGCGTGCGCGCTTTCCGTCGCCAGAATCGTGCGGAAGCCCTGCGCATATGCCGGGTCTGCTTCCGAAAAGAACTGGAGTTCGTTCATCCGTTCCAGATCAAACAACAGGCTGCCCTGGCTGCCATAGATTTCAAATGTATGATAGTTCTTACGACCGGTCGCAAACCGTGTCACCTCGAACGAACCGAGCGCCCCGTTCTCAAATTCCGCAACCAGGAAAGCGGCGTCCTCAACCGTGACTTCGCCCTTTTCCGTCACCGACGACGAACCGGCGCTGAACGTCGCCGCGCCCTTGCCGGGCAGCGGGCGCTCCTTGATGAAGTTCGTCGTCATCGCCACCACGCTTTTGATGTCCCCGACGAGAAACCGCGCCAGATCAATGCTGTGCGAGTTCAGGTCGCCATGCGGGCCAGAGCCGGCGGTTTCCTTCCGCAGATGCCAGATCAGCGGGAAGTTGGGGTCGGCGATCCACGATTGCAGATACGCGCCGCGCCAGTGGTAAATGCGGCCAATCCGGCCTTCCTCGATCAGCCGTTTTGCCAGCATAACCGCCGGTATACGGCGGTAGTTGTGGTTGAGGTAATGCACCACGCCGGCGGCCTGCACCGCCGCCAGCATGTCCCGCGCCTGGGCGACATTCAGCGCCAGCGGCTTTTCGCAGAAGATGTGTTTGCCGGCCTGGGCGGCGGCGATGGCGATCTCATGGTGGAGATGCTGCGGCACCGAAATATCCACGATGTCCACATCAGGCCGTTCGATGATGCGGCGCCAGTCCGTCTCAATGTTTTCCCAGCCCCAGTTCGCGGCAAAGGTCTTGAGCGACTCTTCGTCCTGCCCGCAGGCCACTTTCAGCACCGGGCGCAGGTTCATGTCAAAAAAGTGCGGCGCGTTTTTCCAGGCGTTGCTGTGCGCCTTGCCCATAAATTTCGTGCCAATCAGAGCCACGTTAATGGTCTGAGCCATATATCCCCCATGAATCCCTTTACGCAAGAAAATCACGACCGGCAAACCTGCCGCCCGGCCTGTCCTGTTACGACAGGATTATAAGTATGAGAGCCAATGGGGCGATTGTAACGTTGTGCCGGGGGCTTGTCAATCAACCTGTCAGACAAACAAAAACGCCCCGCGAGGCGAGGCGTTGGTATCTGCTCCACAGCCTGGATTCGAACCAGGAACCCATCGGTTAACAGCCGATTGCTCTGCCGTTGAGCTACTGTGGAAGGAATGGTGAAAATGGTAGCAAAGCCAGCGCAGGCTGTCAAGGTGGATTTTGGCAGGTTGCGCCGCCGCTAAAACGGAGTAACATTAGCCTCGCAAGCGTGACCACCAGACCGAAAGCCGAAACCTCATGACACCCGTCGTTGTTCGCAAGATTGAAAATCAGGCCGAATTTCGGGCGCTGTTTGAATTCCCCTGGACGCTGTACAAAGGCGACCCGTACTGGGTGCCGCCGCTGCTGTCCATGCGCCGCGATCTGCTGGACAAGGAGAAAAATCCCGCCTGGGCTGAGTACATGGAGGGGGATTATTTTGCCGCCTGGCGCGGTGATCAGATCGTCGGCACGATTGTGGCGTTCATCAATCACCGGCACAACGAATTTCACAACGAGCATGTCGGCTGGTTCGGCCTGTTTGAAGTCTACGACGACGCCGAGGCCGCCACTGCCCTGCTGACGACGGCGGCGGAGTGGGTGCGCGCGCGCGGCTACGATGCGATTCGCGGGCCGCAGACCTTCACTACCCATGAGGACTGTGGCATACTGGTGGATGGTTTCACGCGCCCGGTGCTGCTGATGCCGTACAACTATCCGTATTACGCGCGGCTGGTAGAAGGCGCGGGTTTTCACAAAGCGATGGACTTGTACAGCTTCCATCTCAGCCGCCAGGGCGCGCAGGAACACCACACCGGCGACCGGCTGAAGCGCCTGACCGATGCTGTGATGAAGCGTAACAAAATCACGGTGCGGAAGATTGACGCCCGGAACTTACAGGCCGAATTTGCGCTGTTCAAAGAACTGTATAACGCCGCCTGGGACAAAAACTGGGGCTTTGTGCCGATGACCCCGCGCGAACTGGACGCGATGGTGAAAAGCCTGGGGCAGTTCTTCGACGCCGATAAAGCCTTCTTTGGCGAGGTAAACGGCCGGCCAGCCGGCTTTGTCATGGGCGTGCCGGATTTTAATCAGGTGTTACACAAAGTTTACCCGCGCCCCGGCGTGCCCGAAGCTTTCTCGCTGCTCAAGGCGCTGTGGCACTGGAAGATCAGGCCGGTAATTGACACAGTGCGCATCCCCCTGATGGGTGTCAAAGAAGAATTCCGCGAGAAAGGCGTGGCCGCCGTCCTGTACTATCATGTACTGGAGGCGCTGCTGGCCGACCCGCATGTCCAGCATTCCGATTCCGGCTGGATTCTGGAAGCTAACGAAAATATGGTAAGCATCGCTCTCAGTTTTGGTTGTACGATATATAAGACGCACCGGATTTACGAACGGACATTTGACCGCTGACCAGCCCTGACTAACGTCCTGTACCGTCACAATCAGGACTTTTGTTATACTGGTCTTAAGTTAATCTACAAACGGATACCGCAATAATGGGTAAAGTTCTCATTGTAGACGACGAACATCTGACGATTGAAATGCTGAGCGCGTTTCTATCGCTGATCGGCCACCAGACGGTCGGGGCGTATTCGGGTCGGCAGATGTGGGACAAACTGGCCTATGAAGAGCCGGAAGCCATCCTGCTGGATATTATGCTGCCGGATGCCAACGGCCTTGAGCTGTGCCGCGATCTGCGCCAGCGCGACCAGACACGCCGCCTGCCGATCATCATGATTTCGGCTTACTCGCCACCCCTGACGAAAGAAGCGGAAGCCGCCGGCGCCTCCGGGTATCTCGTCAAACCGATCAATCTGGAAAAACTTAAGAGCGCCCTGACACAGGTCACGGTGCGCTGATCCACCTGCAACATCAGCCTGACAGTTGGTTAAACGTGTCCTGAGTCGCTTCGTCGGCGGTGCGCTGCCCGCTGAGGACGCTGCTCAGGGCATTTTGTATGGCGCGGGCTGCTGCGCTGCTGGTGATTTCCGCCGACGGCAGCACGGCGCTGCCGATCAACTGCGTGACAAAATCGCCATAGGCTGCATTCACGCCGGCCTGTCGCAGCGCCCCACGCAGCGCCGGCAGCATACGAATGGCCTGGCTGTACCGGCTCTGCCGTTCAGACTGCGACATCCAATCGAGAAACCGCGCCGCCGCCAACTGGCGGTCAGAGTTCGGGGTGGTCATCACCCACAGCCAGCCATCGAGAATCGTGGTAGGCTGACCGGCCTGTACCGGAATGGGCGCAAAACCCAGTGTCTGCCCTGCTGCGGTCAAACCCAGATACGCCGTTGACGGCACAACCGCCGCCGGCAGCGATCCATCCACCAGCGCGGCGCGGTAGTCGGCATAACTGCTGTAATTCAGTAAGGACATATCCAGCACGCCGGCAGCCAGGGCTTCCTCGTAAAAGGCCAGCGCCGTCCGCAGCGCCTCGGCATTAATTTCGCCGGTGCTGAAGTCGGACAGCGCGCCGCCGGCTGACAGGTATTGCAGCAGGAATACACCGCTCAGGCCGCTGGTCACACCCGCCGGAAACACAAACGGTCGGTGCAGCGCCAGCACATTCTCAAAGGTGGCATAATCACCACTGGGGAAATCCCCCCGGTAAGCCAGATGCTGCACCTCCAGCATATACGGCAGGCCGTACAACTGGCCGTTCACCTGGCCGAGTTCCAGCGCCGCCGTATACAGGTTGCCCAGAATGGCCGACGAAACATGCCCTTCCAGCGGCTGCACCAGACCATCGCGCACCGCCGTCAGCAGATCATCGCGCCGCAGCAGCGTGACATCGGGCAGCGCGCCCGGCGCGACCGCGCTGGCAGCCCGCAGCGTTTCCATAATGCCACCCACATCGCGGGGTTTCTTCAGGCGAGTTTCCAGCATAATGTCAGGATGCGCGGCCAGAAAGCCATCCATCTGTTCCGTCAGGATGACGGACGCCTGAATATCACCCACCGGCGCGACCGGCTCCGGCCACCAGACCACCAGCGATTGCAGCGATGGAACGGTTGCTTCCGGCGTGAGCGCCAGCGTCGGCACCGGCTGCGGCGAGGCCAGCGTCGGCAGCACGAGCGGTTCGCTGGTAATCTGAGCGGTACGGTCGCCCGGCGCGCAGGCGGCCAGCAGCAGCCCCAACGCGACAATACGGCACAAAACGGACATAGGGTAGTTCTCCGTGAGACAACGCCGCCCTATTATACCCCATGCCCGTTTCGCGGCAGCCCGCCTATACCCCTCCGATGCCGGTCATAGTACACTTAGGGAACAAGTTCTCAACCGGAGTCAACCAGACCCATGACCAGTCTGCCGGAATTTCAACCCCGGCCGCGCGAAGTCGTCATCTCGCTGCTGCAGGAAATCTTCAGCCACGACGGCGACCGGCGGCACACCCATTTCCACCGGATCGAGGTCTACCCGGACGGGCACTTTCGTGCCATCTTCCGCCCGACCTACTTCATCCTGCCGGAAGGCCAGCGCGAACCATCAAAATCGCAGTGGAGCACGCTCAAGAAAAAGCTGAAGCGCCATGCGCCGCGTATTTTCATCTTCAAGGAACATGGCGCACTGCCGTGTGACGGCGCGGCAGGTGACCGGTGTTATTACGTGGACATCGGCTTTTTCGCGCATTGAGGGACGCGAGGCCCGTCACCGGCTGCCCGATGAAGATCATGATGGCTAATCGTGAGTTTACCTGAGGGGAGATAAGGGCGCGCCTGCGTGCGCGTCCGGGGCGACCCGATGCGGTCGCCCCGGCTGGCATCCGGTAACGGTTTTAAGCCGGCTGCCGCACCAGCACGGCTTTCAGCAGCGCGCCGAGCCGTTCAATACCCGCTTCAATCATCGCCGGCTGCGCGTTGGAGAAATTCAGCCGGAAGGTATTCGCGCCACCTTCGATAAAAAAGTCCGTCCCCGGCACAAACGCGACTTTATAATTCAGCGCCTCTTTCAGCAGTTCCGCCGCGTCCAGATGTTCCGGCAGCGTCACCATCAGGAACAGACCGCCCTCCGGCTTCGACCAGCGCACCTCATCCGGGAAATGCTGCGCCAGCGCGGCCAGCATAAGGTCGCGGCGGTCGCGGTAGGTGGCGCGCAGGCGCTCAATGTGGCCGTCAATGAAACCATCCTTACACGCTTCATAGACCAGAAGCTGCGACAGCGTGCTGGATTGCAGGTCGGCGGATTGTTTGGCCTGCACCAGTTTGTCAATCACGACGGTCGGCGCGGCTATCCAGCCGATACGCAGGCCGGGCGCGAGAATTTTCGAGAATGTACCGGCATAGATCACATGGCCGTCCAGCGTGCGGCTGCCGCGCTGCTGCGCGTCCAGTTCGACCAGCGACGGAATCGCCGCGCCGCTGTAACGCAGTTCGCCGTAGGGGTTGTCCTCAACCACCACACCGCCGTATTCGGCCAGCAGCTTTACCAACTGCACGCGCCGTTCGTGGCTGAGGGTGACACCCTGCGGATTCTGGAAGTTCGGCACCAGGTACATCAGCTTGGGGTGCTGCCGCAGCACGGCTTCCAGACGGTCAACCAGCAGGCCGTCGGCGTCCGTTGGAATCACGGAAAAGCGCAGGTTGTAAGGCCGCCAGGCGACCAGCATCCCCAGATACGTCGGATTTTCCAGCACCAGCGAGTCGCCGTCGTCCAGCAGCACCCGCCCGACCAGATCAATCGCCTGCTGCGCGCCGCTGACGATGAGGATATTGTCCCGCGTGACCTGCAGGCCGCCGCGTGACATCCGCGCCGCAATCCAGTCCCGCAGGTCATTACAGCCTTCGGTAGTGCTGTACTGCAAGGCTTCGGCGCTGCGCTGTTCCAGCACTACACGCATGGCCGACTGGATTCGCTCCAGCGGGAACAGTTCCGGCGCGGGCAAACCGCCCGCGAACGAAATGATCTCCGGGTGCCGCGTCAGCTTAAGAATCTCGCGGATGCTCGAACGCCGCATGTACGCGGTGCGCCCGGCAAACTTCGCCGTCCAATCCACCATCGTGCAACCTCCTGCCCTTTTAGCCCGCTGTGTATGTTTCCATTATGACAGGAATCACTAAATGGTAACAGCGCCGCGTGTCACCTGTTTTGTGGATAATGCTCAATTTTCAGCCAGTATGATTGAGGCGGTTTGCACAAAATTACTAACCAAATGAACCGGCAGCGCGCTGTTACACCACGCGCACCGGCGTGCCCACTTCCGCCCAGTTGAAGAACCACTCGGCTTCACCCACCGGCAGGTTGACGCAGCCGTGACTCATCGGGCGGCCAAAGTTGTTATGCCAGTACGTACCGTGAATCCCATACCCCCGGTAAAAGTACATCGTGTACGGCACCTGCGGCAGGAAATAATCCGCGCCCTGCATATCGTCGGCCACGTATTTCACGTAGATTTTGTAATCGCCCTTCACCGTTGGCGTGGCCGGCAGGCCGGTGGAGGTGAGATGCGACCGGATCAGCTGGCCGTTCTCAAAGGCGTAGATCCGCTGCTGATCGGTCGAAACCACAATTGCCTTACCGACGCTGGTCGGAGGTGCGGGCGCGTCGGCGGCGGTGGGCTGGTACACCCCGGCAGCCGGGATGGTCAATTCCTGTCCGACGTACAGCAGATCAGGATTCGTGATCCCGTTCAGGCTCGCAATATCCTGCACCGACACGTTGTACTGCTTGGCGATCAGCCCCAGTTCCTCCCCGCGCTCCACGATGTGCCGGGTAGTCTGACCGGTATAGGTGCTGGTCGCCGCGTCCGGCAGGGCCTCCACGATGAACATATCCAGTTCAAAGATACCGTCCGCCAGTTCGCCGCTGGCGTCCACCCGCAGCCGGTCGAGGGATACGGGAATATCCATCGAGCGTCCGGGACGGTCATTGGTCGCGGCAACATTGGCCTGCTCGCTCAAACCCAGCAGGCCAAACTGCGCCTGCCCCAGATCAATCGTCAACTTTGGCTGAATGACCGCGCCGGCAGCCGCCGTCTGTGCGGCTTGCAGCGTCGCGTCCACATCCAGCCGCGCGCCAATCTGGGACAGCGTTAGCTGCCAGCTCCGGTCGCCATCAGTGAACGTAACCAGCCGGTCACCCAGGTTCGCGCGCAGCAGATCGGCGGCAGCTTCGACCGACTTACCACCGACCGGCACCCCCGCGACCTGCACGCCGGACGGCATACGCTCGCTGGACAGCATCACCAGTACCAGCAGCGCGGCGATCATCATGAACACCACCAGAGCGGTCACGGCCATGCCGCCTACGACCAGCCAGGGCAGCCATCGCTGGTGGTTTGTCACAGGTTTATGAGGGGCTGAGGGTTGTCGTAGTTTCTGTGTGGTCATTTCCGTACTCTCGATCTGTTTTATTATACTACAACCCACCCGGCAGCCTGACGCCGCCGCTGTCGCCTCACCCACGTTTACCCTACGCTTTTCCGCGCCGGTCAGTTCTCGTAAATGTAGACATTCAGATCGTCGTCGTACACCTCAATCGCCAGTTCCTGCGCGATGGTCACGCCGTATTCGGCCAGCGTTTGCCCATTACAGCCGACCACCTGAACATCATACACCCCGGCGGGCAGTGTCAGGGTGATGCCGTTGCCATTCGTCATGCGCCCCGTCAGCACGTTCGTACCCCGCGTGCCGGATGGCGCGATGTACGCCTCACACAGATCCATCGCCGTATAACTGCGGAGGTCTACCAGCACCGCTGCGCCATCTGCCGGAATCGTCGCTGGCGGCAGGCTGTCCACCGCCTCCAGGCTCAAGGTATACGTGCCGCTGGTATAACCTTCATCCACGCCGCGCCGCGTGGCGACCAGTACGTACACACCGGCGCGATCAAACGTGTAAGTCACCTGCACTACGCCTTCATAATCATCCGCGCCGGCTTCCGCCAGCACCGTTTCTTCATCGCCGGTCAGGATACCCACGTAAGGGGTCAGGTCGCCGCTGGTAGTCTGCATGGTAACGATGACCGTTTCCCCGGCCAACACCTCAAATTCCCACACCTCATAGGGATTCCAATCGCTGATTTCGCCGCTCACCTGCTCGGCGCTGTCCGCCGTTCGGGGTGCGGTCTGCGGCGGGCGGGTAGTTTCAGGACGACCATACAGCGCCTGAATCGCGGCGGCGTCATCATCGGTGATACCGCTGGTCAGGCGGTTGATAACCGGGTACATCAGGGCTGTGGGAATCGAACTGTGATCGAGGCCCAGCGCGTGACCGATTTCATGCGTGGCGACCAGAAACAGATCAAACTCCGAGCCATCAAAGATGCCCCAGCGTTCGCTGTCATCAAAGAAGATGTCGCCGCCATCCCGCGGCAGCGTGGCATAAGCCAGCACATCACCCCGGTAGCCCAGTTCCGGCCCCCGGCTGGACCATGCCAGTTCAATATCAGCCTGACGCGGGCTGTCCACCTCGGTAAAGGTCAGTGTCGAGAGGCGCGCCCATTCGTTAAAACCGGCGCGTACCGCGTCCCAGGCCGCGCGGCAGTCAACGGTGCTGGGACAGTTGTGGAAATAAAAGGTAAGATCGGTGCGATCCCAGCTATCGGCCAGCTTATAGGCCAGCGCCCCGCGTGACTGCGGGTGCGGGTAGCTGTCATAACGCACGCCGTCGAGCGGTGGTTCGCCGGGCTGCGCGGCGGTCGTGATTGGGGCGGTCAACAGCCACACCATCAGGGCGAATCCAACGAGCAAAAGATTGCCGCGCCGGCGGCCTGTCCCTCGCATAAATACGGCCTTTCTGCTGAATCCGGTTGCCATCCAGCATAATCCAGCCATCGTTAAATTCTGATAAACATGCCCAAAGTAGGAGCGCAAGGCCGTGCGCCCCTACAACCCTGCAACTTAAGCTTGTTGAGATACTAAGTACAAACAGATAAATTCCGTCGGATGTTTTTCCGTAGGGGAGGGTCTGAGACCCTCCCCTACAGCATCCAGCATATTCATCGGGTTGAGGTAGTCGTTCTACAAACACAGCGCGCGGCCTGACATTCCTTTGGCCTTTTGCCCGGCGGGTGGTACACTCCGTTTAATTAAATTGTGATTCGATAGGAGGAACGTTCATGCTCACACCCGTCGAACAATTGTTGTTTATCCTCCTGACCCTGCTGGCGCTGGGCGCGGCGTATACCGGCTTTCTCGAAATGGCGCTGATTATCAACCGGGGCGAGCGCGAGCTGTACCTTGACCGCCTGCCCGCCCGCCTGTGGCGTGCGCTGATCGTCTATCTGGGACAGCCGACCACGCTCAAAACGCGGCGCATTTCCAGCCTGTTCCACCTGGGCATCGTCTGGGGTTTTACTTACTATTTTCTGGTTAACGTGCTGGACGGCCTGCGCGGTTTCATCCCCGATTTTACCGATACGCTGCGTTCGACCGGCGCGCTGTATGATCTGTACCGGCTGGCTGGTGACCTGCTCAGTGTGGCGGTGCTGGTCGGCGTGGTGTATTTCATCCTGCGGCGTTTCGTGCTGCCCAACCGGAAAGAACTGGCTTATCATCCGAACGTGCTGCTGCATCCCAGGGTGAAAGCCGGCGGCATCACGCAGGACTCGCTGATCGTCGCCGGCTTCATTCTGCTGCATGTCGGCGCGCGTTTTCTGGGCGAGGCCGTTCACGTCGCGCAGCACGGCACGGACGTGTTTATGCCGTTCGCGTCACTGGTCGCACCGCTGTTCAGCGGCCTCAGCGCCGACGGACTGAAGCTGCTCGAACATGGCTTCTGGTGGCTGGCACTGGGCGGCATTCTGCTGTTCTTCCCGTATTTTGCTGCCAGCAAACACGCGCATCTGTTCATGGCGCCGCTTAACTTCCTCACGCGTCCGCGCCGCACTTCACTGGGCGAACTGGAGCCGCTGGATTTCGAGGATGAGAAGATCGAACAGTTCGGCGTGAACCGCCTGCATGACCTGCCCAAAACGCAGATTTTTGACGCCTTCGCCTGTATCATGTGCAACCGCTGCCAGGACGTTTGCCCGGCGTATGTCACCGGCAAGGAACTGTCGCCCTCGGCGCTGGAGATCAACAAACGATATCTGATCCGCGACAACATGAGCGGGCTGGCCGCCGGCGCGGAGTCGCCGCCGCTGATCGGTTCGGTCATCAGCGAGGCCGCCGTGTGGGCGTGTACGGCGTGCGGCGCGTGTGTGGACATCTGCCCGGTCGGCAACGAACCGATGTTTGACATCCTGTATATGCGGCGGGATGCGGTGCTGATGCAAAGTGAGTTCCCCGCCCAACTGCAAAATGCCTTTAAAGGTATGGAACGGCAGGGCAACCCCTGGCAGAACGGCGACAGCCGGATGAACTGGGCCAAAGGGCTGGACATCGCCGTGCCGACGGTGGACGAAAACCCGGACTTCGACGTGCTGTACTGGATGGGCTGCGCCGTCAGTTACGACCCGCGCGCGCAGCTAACGGCGCGGGCGCTGGTCAAAATCCTGCACACAGCGGGCGTGAATTTTGCCGTGCTGGGCGAAGCCGAACGCTGCACCGGCGACGTGGCGCGGCGCGCCGGCAAGGAAGACCTGTACTTCGAACTGGCGACGACCAACGTCGAAACGCTGAACGAAGTCAACCCGAAACGGATCGTCGTCACCTGCCCGCACTGCTTCCACAATCTGGCGAAGGAATACCACCAGTTCGGCGGCAGTTACAACGTCGTGCATCACACGGAATTGATTGACGAACTGATTAAGGCTGGCCGCCTGCCGATGAGCGCCCGCCTCGATAAAATGCCAAACGTGACCTTCCACGACCCCTGTTATCTGGGGCGGCACAACGGCGTGATCGAAGCGCCGCGTAATGTGCTGATGGCCGCCAACGGCGAATACACCGAAATGCCGCGCGCGAAGATGAATTCATTCTGCTGCGGCGCGGGCGGCGCGCAGTTCTGGAAGGAAGAAGAACACGGCACGAAGGCTGTCAATATCGAACGTTACGAGGAAGCCAAAGCCACCGGCGCGGACGTGGTGGCGGTCGGCTGCCCGTTCTGTATGCAGATGTTCGAAAGCGCGCGTCCGGCAGTTCCCGACGGCCCGGCCATCAAGGACGTGGCGGAACTGATCGCGGAGCGATTGGGCGAGGCGGCGCCAGCGGCAGAGACACCAGCCGCGCACCAATAACCCGGCAGCTTTACGCAGGGGCACGACCGGTCGTGCCCCTGGGTTATCCCAGCATGTCCTCGCTGCGGCTGTAGTGCATCAGCGGATAGCTGATATAGTCCATGCGGCGCAGCCGTTCGGCCATCACCCGCATGACACTGAGCGCAAAATTGGGAGTCTCCTGCACCATACGATGAAAGCGTTGCCCATCAATCGGCAGCACGCGGCAGTCCGTCCGGGCGATGGCCGACGCGGTGCGCGGGCTGTGGTCAATCAGCGCCATCTCACCGACGATGCCACCCGGCCCAACAATTTCCAGCACGATGTCCATGTAGATGATGCCGACCTCACCCTCCTGCACCACGTACATCGTATGGCCGGGCGCGCCCTGCTTGAAGATGACCTGCCCCGCCCGGTATAATTCTACTGCTACCGCCTGATCGAATTCCTGTAGTTCAGCCGTCATGATCCCTTGCCTTTCTGTTCGTTGGGGGCATTGTAAGCCAGATACCCATGAACGCCATCGGACAAAGGTTGATGATCATCTCGGTCTTTTGACGGAGGCGGTCACGCCAGTTCATAGCGGGCGCGCAGCCGGGCCACCAGAATCCGCATGACCTGAAGCGCAAAGAACGGCGTTTCTTCCACCATAAAGATGAACCGTTTTTCGTCAATCGGCACGATCTTACATTCGGTTTTGGCGGTGGCGGTCGTGCTGCGGGGGCCTTTGTCAATCAACGCCATCTCGCCAAAGATGTCGCCCGGTCCCAGCACTTCAATCACCTTACCCTCGCGCGTCAGCTCGACCAGACCATCCTGAATCACGTACATGACGTTGCCGGGGTCGCCCTCGTGCAGAATGATCTGGCCTTCGGGAAAGGTCTGAAAGTCCTGCGAGAATTTAAACAGATTGATGGTGGTCATTTTGCCCTCATTCGAACGATCTCATGAGGGAGTATAAACGGGCGCGGTGTGAGGAACAACGCCATTAACCTGACCTTAAACGGGCATAACGCCTTATTAACACACGAACGCTGCCCTCCCGTCAGCGAAAGGGCAGCGTCCTGATACTGGCTCCGTTCCCGCCAGCGGGAACGGACTTAAAGATCGTTACCGGCTATCCGCCGCAGTTCAAACCCTGCACCGCGTCCAGATCAAAGCCGTCCACATCGCTCTTCTTGCTCTTACGATCGGTGACATCCACCAGCTTGATGTATTTCGCCCAGGGCAGCGACCCCAGATTCACCATAGGAGAGCTGCTGGTAACGTAACCAACCACGACCCACGTCACGCCGTCCTTCGAAGCTTCCACACGCGCGGTTTCAGGATAGCTGGAAGTTTCGCCCCCAAAGGAATAGGTACTGCCCGCCAGCGTAGAACCGCCATAACTGCCCGCCGAAGTCTCCCACACCCGCAGATCCGGCGCGCTGCCGTTCTGGTTCAGGATTTTCTTCGGCCCGAAGCTGAGGATGATCACGCCGGTCGTGGACTGGTTGCCAAAACCGAGCGTCACATAGTTCAGCGTGTTGTCGTTCTGCTCCGGCCCCAGCGCCTTGTTCGGGTCTTTCACCGCCGCCGGCAAGGGCGAGCCGTCCTTGCGCGTGCCGGGCACGTAGGAAAGCACGCTGGTCGCGTAACACGTACTCGGCGGCTGCGGCGCGGCGCTTATGGTGACGGCGAGGCTGTAGGTGGTCGTGCCGCCGTCCTTATCGCGGATCGTGCCCACGGCCGTATACGGCCCGGCGCTGGCGTAAGTACAGGCGAAGGTATTACCCGGCGCGTTCTGCACGCCCGCGCCGGCGCCGCAGTCAAACGTATAATTGAACCCGGCAGCCTGGTCAGGCTGGCTGACATCGGCGGCGTTCAGCAGCGACAGCGTAACCGTCTGGCCGGTTGTCGCGCTCTGCGGGCTGGCCGTGAAGGTGGCGGTGGGTGGCACATTGTTCACAACCAGCGTGAACGAGATCTGCGCGCTGCCGCCAAAATTGTCCGACGCAGTGATCGTCACCGTCTGGCTCTGCGCCGGGCCGTCGGTTGTCGGATAGCTCCAGTTCCACTGATTACCGTTCAGCGTGACCGTACCGACCGAGGCCCACAGCGTCACCGGGTCGCCATCGGGGTCGGACACCTGCCCGCTCCGGCTGGCCGTCTGTCCCTCATTGACCGTGACGGAACCGCCGTTGGGCGTCAGCGTCGGCGGCAGATTCTTGCGGCAGTTGAGCGGCGACACGCCTGTGCCATTCCCGTTGGCGATGGCGTTCATGTGCTTCGCGGCTGCCGACAGCGGATCATAGGCCAGCGGTGGTAGATTGCCCGCGAATGAGCAGGCATTGGGGTACGTCAGCCACAGTGCCGACAGCAGGCTGACATACGGCGCGGCATAGGACGTACCGGCGCCGATCTTCGTCACCGTCCCGGCGGCATCCTGCGCCAGAATAACCCCGGCCCCCGGCGCCAGCATGTTGCCATCGTGCGACAGCACCCAGCGCGGGCCGAAGTTACCGAGCGTTGCGCCGGTGGCAATCGTTTCCACGTAGCGCGCCGGCGCTAAAGGATTCGAACCGAGCAGATGGCGGAAATTGCCGGAGGCGGCCACCGGTATCACGGCGAAGTTGGTCGCCGGGTTGCCGTCAGTGGCGTGGGCGTTGCTCAACTGAAGATACTCTTGCAGCAGCGGCTTGAGACCGTTGAGCGCGTCGGCATCGTCGCCCTTGTCGGCGAGATATTCAATGTATTCATCAACCAGCAGCGGCGGAACGCCCAGCTTTTCGGTCGCATACCGGCTCAGGCCGAAGCCGCCAGCGCCAACCTGCACCGGTTTCAGTATCGGCTCGGTCTTGCACTTCGTGTGCGGGCTGTCGCTGGCCGTCGCGGTGTAGGTGCGGCCATCGGGCGCGCGGATCGTCCACTGACGCTGCGAACCCTTAAAATCTACCTTAAACACATACTCATGACGACCGGGCATGAACAGCGCCGGTTGCCCACGATCTGCCGGTGACGGATGGAACTGGTTGTTCTTACCAATGGGAATGCTCACCGGCGCAGTGTTATCGTTCTGATAACCGAAGTAAGCCGTGAAGTTACCGCCGCCCCGATTGTAAACACAATTCAGCAGCGGCATCACCGCCTTGTTCTGCGCGCCGACGGCCTGCTGCACAGCATTGGTGAATTGTGTGAAGTTAAACGGTGGAGCGACAAAGGTCGCGCCAGTCTCATCCACCAGCGTCACGCCGCCCGGATCGGCGCACGGCACGAGGCCAAAGCTCATGTTGATGGCAAACCGCTGGTAACCCTGCGCGCGAAGATTGGCGACCGTCGTGCGAATCTGCTGCGCGATGAACGGCGTGTTGAAGTCGCCCACCATGTTCACCGGCACGAGCAGGATTTGCGGATCGGGATTGCTCACGGCGTTCAGCGCCGCCAGCAGATCGTCCAGCACCTTCTTCACTTCCGGCCCGTGAGTGCCTGTGAAATCATCCACGATCAGGATGGCCGTCGGCATCGAGTTATAGCCCACGCCGCCCTCAATGCTGGGCAGCAGATTCAGCAGCCACTGCGGCGTGGCCGTATTGGCAATCATATCCTGGATGATCTGCTCCACCGTGCCAAACTGCGTGACATTCAGGCCGAACTGCGTCACCGACAGACCAAAGCCGGTTACGTTCAGCCCCAACTGGGTCACGCTCAGGCCAAGCTGCGTCACCGACAAACCAAAGCCGGTTACGTTCAGCCCTTGCCCGTCCAGTTTATCCGGGGTGATGGCACAGGAATTGGAGGTTTGCGCGTGACTGGGGATGACACGCCCGAGAATGAGGAAAACAGCCGCTAAACCGATACACACCCACTGGAGGAGGCGCTGCCTCCCCGGCCTGCGATAACTCATGACCTTTTCCCTCTCTGCACTTCAGGTCATTCCAGACCTGATAACACTCATTATATAAACAAAATTTATGTTAGGATGGCCTATCAATAGCATAAAATTTGTAAACTCTAACTCTTTTGACACGACAAATTCAGGCAATTTTGAGGCCAGTTTCATAAGCTGGCGACATGACCGGTCGGCGAGGGGCGCGTGGTATACTTACACTGTGCTTCCTTACAGAAAGATACATCATGAGCGATTCCACTCAGGGAATGCTGGCGATAGACATCGGGAATACGAATATCCACTTCGGCTTCTGGCAGAATAATTCCTGGGCGCTGTCGTGGCGGGCGCGCACCGTGCCGGACAAAATGCCGGACGAATACGCCGTACTGCTGCGTAATTTTCTGAGCGATGCCGATCTGGGCTACCGCGCGATCAGTGGGGTCATCATTGGCAGCGTGGTGCCGGCGCTCACACCATCATTCGTGGAACTGGTGGAGAACTATATCAAACAGACACCGGTGGTGGTAACCAACCAGACACCGATGGGCATCAAAATCGCCATTGATCAGCCGGAGCAGGCTGGGGCTGACCGGCTGGTGAACGCGGCAGCGGTGGTCGCGCTGTACGGCGCGCCGGCCATTGTGATTGACTTTGGCACCGCCACCACCTTTGACGTGGTTTCGCGGGACGGCGCGTACAGCGGCGGCGCGATTGCCCCCGGCATTGGCATCGCCCACGACGCGCTGGTGTCCCGCACGGCTAAACTGCATAAAATTGACCTGGTCCCGCCGCCCAGCCCCATCGGCACGAATACGATTCACGCCATGCAGTCGGGTATCTTCTGGGGCTATGTCGCGCTGGTCGAAGGGCTGGTGACGCGCATCAAAACCGCCATGAACGACACCGACATTAAAGTGATCGCGACCGGCGGCCTCGCGCCGCTGTTCAACCAGCACACCACTATGATTGACACCATCGCCCCGGAACTCACGCTGGACGGCCTGCGCGTGATCTACGAACTGAACCGGAAGCGGTGAGGGCGTGTCCTGCGCCGCCGTTCACAAACCGAGAACAAAACGGTACAATGCTGCCGGTGGGAAACAACAAGGGGCGATGATTAAGCGGTATGAATGATGTCCGGTGGAGCAGTTTCGATCTGATCTTTTTCGACTGTGACAGCACGCTGTCAGCCATTGAAGGCATTGATGAACTGGCGCGCCTGAAAGGTAAGGAATGGCGTGTCGGTGTACTGACCGAAAAGGCGATGAACGGTGAACTCGATCTGGCCGATGTATATGGCAAGCGGCTGCAGGCCATCCGCCCCACACGCGGCCAGTTGAAAGCGATTGAAGACCGCTACTGGGAAACGCTCGTGCCGGACGCGCTGGCCGTGATCGCCGCGCTGCGGTTTCTGGGCAAGCAGGTCTTCATCGTCAGCGGCGGGCTGGCGGAGGCGGTGCGCGGCTTCGGCAAGCGGCTGGGTGTACCCGCCGAGAATATCCGCGCGGTGGAACTGGAATATAACGAACTGTCCGGCGAGTGGTGGCGTTACTACCAGCCGGATACCCGCCACCGGCAAACCTATCTTGATTACGATGAAGGGCCGCTGACCATCTCCAGCGGCAAGCTGGATATCATCCGGGCGCTGGCGGCGGGCAAAACCGGACGGCGGCTGATGGTCGGCGACGGCGCATCCGATCTGGCGACCCGCGACGATGTGGATTTATTCGTCGGCTTTGGCGGCGTCGTGGCGCGTGAGAAAGTCGAACAGGGCGCGGACGTGTTCGTGCGCGCCAACTCGCTCGCGCCGATTCTGCCGCTGGCCGTCGGGCCAAACGGCTACGCGCGGCTGGCCGGCACGCCGTATCAGGCGGTTTTCGAGCGCGGCGTGACGCTGGCGCTGGGCGGCGGCATGAGCATCCGGCGCGACGATTTACGGCAAACCTTTGAAACAACGTTCAGGAATCAACATGACTAACTTTAACGCGATCATCTTCGATATGGACGGCCTGCTGGTTGATTCGGAACGGGTGTGGGCGGACGCTGAAACGCGGCTGCTGGCGGCTCGTGGCAAAGCCTATGACGCCGACCACACCCGCGATGATCTGATCGGCCTGCGGATTGATGAATTCCTGGACAGGCTGTGCGCGACTTTCAATATAGACGAAAGTCCCGAAAGCCTTTACGATGAGTTAATCGGGGATATGCTGCAACTGATCCCGGATGAGCTGGTGACCAAACCGGGCGCGACCGAAATCCTCGAATACGTCCAACTGCGGAACCTTCCCTGTGCCATTGCTTCCAGTTCGCCGCAGTCGGTTATTGAGGCGGTGGTCGCTTCGCAGGGCTGGACGGAGGCGCTGCCGGTGCGTGTGTCTGCCGAATCCGTTGGGCGCGGCAAACCCGCCCCGGATGTTTATCTGGAAGCGGCGCGCCGGCTGGGTATCGCGCCGGGGCACGCGCTGGCACTGGAGGACAGCCCCAACGGGGCGCGAGCCGCCGTCGCCGCGGGGATGACGTGTTACGCCGTACCGGATTTGTTTCACTCGCCGGTGACGGCGTTTGAGGGCATCACCCCGTATGTCTTCGACAGCCTGCATACCGTTCTGGCGCAGCTTACCGGTGGCAGGTCGGGTTAGTATCAATCGCGCGCCGGAGCACATCCGGGATGGCCGGGCGCTGGTCAGTTGGGGAGAACAAACCGGATGCAGAAAAAACGGAAAGCGGCGGCCTGGCTGGTACACCTGTACACCGCCTCCGGTGGTCTGATCGGTATTTTCGCGCTGTTTGAAGCCGCGCAGGGGCATGTCCGGGAGGCGTTTTTGCTACTGGTGCTGACGATGCTGATTGACAGCACCGACGGCCTGCTGGCGCGGCGCGTCCGCGTGAGTGAAGCCCTGCCTAATTTCAGCGGCGCGGAAGTGGATAATCTGGTGGATTTCCTCACCTATGTCTGGGTGCCGGTATTCATCATGGGGTCACAAAATCTGCTGCCGAATCCGGTGTGGCTGATCGTACCCGTGCTGGCGGCGCTGTACGCCTACGGCCAGGTGAACATGAAAACCGCCGATGCCTTCTTCCTGGGCTTTCCGAGTTACTGGAATATCATCGCACTGTACCTGTACTGGCTGCGACCGGAGCCGGTCGTGGCCGTGCTGCTGGTGGTCATCCCGGCGGTGCTGACGGTCATCCCCACGCGCTACCTGTACCCCAGCAAAAACCAACTGCTGCGGCGCACATCATGGTCGCTGATTCTGCTGTGGTTCGTCATCATCATCTACCTGCTGCTGCAACCCCAGCCAGATCAGACTCTCGTTTACCTCAGCCTGCTGTGCCCGTTGTATTACATGGTTGCCAGCTTCTACATGGATCGGCGCATCCGGCGGCGGCTGCGGCAGGCCGCGCGTAATTCCGTACCCGAACCGTCGAGTTCGCAGCGCAGCGTATGAGGTATCCTATACCGTAGGGACCCGACCGGTCGTGTCCCACCAACCATACGGAGGGTACAATCATGCGAAGAATGATCCTGCTGGTGCTGCTGGGCCTGCTGGCGGTAGCTGTCCCGCTGCGCGCCGCTGACCAGATCACCTATACCAGCCAGCCCGACGAAATCTACGTTTTCCTCAACAATGTGGCCTTTGCCCGCGATACCATCACGCTGCCGGCGGGGGTAACGGCGGCGGTGGCGCTGCCGGCGTCGGTGTTTGACAATACGCTGCTGCTGCGCGAGGACGGCCAGCGGATCAGCAGTTACCGGCTGCTCCGCCAGAATGCGGCGGTACTGGTGGAATGGACAACCGGCACCGGTGACGGCGCGCGGGAAATCACGCTGGAATATCTGCTGTCCGGCTTAAGCTGGACGCCGCGTTACGATATGACCCTGAATGGCGACCCGGCGGAAACCGCCGACTTTTACTTCTTCGCTGAACTCACCAACTCGGCGCTGAAA
>JARKOK010000137.1 GCA_029975765.1 Aggregatilineales bacterium | reverse complement strand
CAGGCCGCGCAGCGCCCGCGCCACGAAGTCCGCCGCGCGCGGGATGAGCATCGTCCATTCCACCGCCGCGTACCGCTGCCAGATGGGACGCGGGATCAGCCGCCGCAGCAGCGCCACCGGCAGCAGCAGGAACACCGCCAGAATCAGCACCAGCGCGACGAGCGCGCCAGTCGTCAGCGTGATGGTCGGCAGCAGCACCGGCAGCGCCAGCGCCACCAGCAGCAGCAGGACGGTCAGCACGCCGGGATAACCGATGACCAGCAGCAGCGGCACGATAATGACCGCCGGCATCAGGAAGGCGGTCGGCACTTCCAGCGAGGGAAACAGCAGCGGAATAGGCACCAGCGCCAGCAGTACCAGCACAAAAATAATGCGCCGCCAGGGAACAAAGGTCGCGTTCGGGTTCTTCACGCCGCCGGACAGATACCCCACCACAAAGGCGAGCAGCCCGGCCACCACCGCCAGCGACAGAATCGTCCAGATGACAAACACGATCAGCAGCGTCAGATAGCTGACCGTCACCGTCGGCCCGCCGAACGGCAGTTCCAGCGTGGTGTAACCGATGTCCGCCGGGTTGCCATCACCGGCCACGCTTTGAATCGCCGGCCCGGAGGGCAGGAAGGCGAAGATCGCAATGGCGACGACCAACAGCACCAGCCAGAATGTCACCTGCCAGATATGGCTGGCGAGGATGCCGACCGGCCCGGCGGCGGCTTCTTCCGCTTTCAGGGCTTCCGGGGTTGGTTCGACGGGTTCTTCGCCGTGTACATTCAGGCGCGGGTCAAACGCGCCAATGCCCCAGATGAAAAAACCGGCGCTCAGGAACGCGCCCAGCACAAACGCCGAGCCAACGTATCCATAGGGGTCAGCCGGGTTGGGGTCTAACCCTTGCAGCAGACGGATAACCACTGCCAGCAGCGCGCCGACGACAAACCCCAGGATGCCCATCGGCACAGCCCGCGCGATTCCTGGACGCATACTTCTCTCTCCCTCTATGAGCCGGGACGAGGTTAGCCTCGCCGCCGCTTAACTCCAATACAGCACCACGTAGAACAGTATCCACGCGATGGTAACAAAATACCACAAACCGGCAGCCGCTTCCACCGGCCAGAAGTGGCGCGTGCTGTAGGCGCCTGCCCTGCCGTTCCGGTACACCCGCAGCAGATACACACCAATCGCCAGAGCATGTACGCCGTGAAACCCGACCAGCACACGAAACAGATTGCTGTACTGGCCGCTGACCGGCACCAGCAGCCACTCGGCGGCCATCACCACCACGAACAGCACACCCAGCCCGATGGTGATGCGCCAGTTGGACAGGAAGGCGGCGGCATCGCCGGCTTTTACGGCGCGGCGGGCGCGGCGGGCCGTGATACTGCTGGCGATCAGGGCCAGCGTCATCACGGTGGGGATCAGTAAACCATGTCTGGCGACACCTTCCGGCGGCCAGACCAGCGCCTGATTCCGCACCCACCAGTGGACGAACATCAGGCAGACAAAAACCAGCATCCACGAAAACTGGAAAATCGCCAGTCCGGTACGTTTGTTTTTCAGATCAAGCAGCTCCTGGGGGGAAAGCTGCCGTTCCGTTAATTCGCCCTGCATCGTGTCCTGCTTCCGATCCATCTCAAATCAACTCAGCCCTCAGCGGTGAGGGCGCTAACCCTAAGTACAACCAAGTTAAAAATGTCGGGTGTAGGGGAGGGTCTAAGAGCCTCCCCTACTTATCTGCTTGTACTTAGTACCTTAACCAGATTAGAATGACGGGTGCTGTAGGGGAGCGCCTGTGTGCGCTCGCCTGCGCTCGGCCACATCGAGCCGCCCCTACTACGACCCATCAAATTAATCTTGTCGGTGTCCTTAATCCCCGCTCTCGGCTACCGGCGTGACGGAGGCCGGCTTCACCGGCGCGGTAGTGCCGAACTGCCGGTCAATCAGATCAATGTACTCGGTCGCCTCGGGCGTGCCGTAGCCGTAGGGATCGGGGAACATGATCGGGTCGCCAACGAAGTTGGTCGCGGGCGGCGGCGAGGTGGTGGCCCATTCCAGCGTGAGCGCGCGCCAGGGGTTCGCGCCGGCCAGCCGCCCATTCCGCAGGCTGATGAAGACGTTAATCACCAGCAGGAAGGTAGACAGACCCAGCACAAACGAACCGATGCTGGCAACGGCATTCAGTCCCTGGAACTCCGGCATATAGACGGCCACGCGGCGCGGCATCCCCAGCAGACCGATGAAGTGCATCGGGAAGAAGGTGAAGAAGAAACCGAAGTAGGTCAGTGCGAAGTGCCAGCGGCCCAGCGGCTCGTTCAGCATCCGTCCGGTGATCTTCGGGAACCAGTGGTAAATGCCGGAATAGATGGCAAATACGCTGCCGCCGAACAGCACAAAGTGCAGGTGCGACACCACAAAATACGTGTCGTGGACGTGCAGGTTGAACGGGATCATCGCCAGCATCACGCCGGTAATGCCGCCGATGACAAACATCGAAAGGAAACCCAGTGAGAACAGCATGGCGCTGGTGAAGTGAATCTTGCCGCGCCACAGCGTACCCAGCCAGCTAAAGATTTTGATACCGGTCGGCACGGCGATAATCATCGAGGTAATCATGAACGGGATGCGCAGTTCCGGTTGGAGGCTGGTGAACATATGATGCGCCCAGACCGTAAACCCGACAATCCCGATTGCCATGCTGGACAGCGCGATCATCTTGTAACCGAAGATCGGCTTCCGCGAATGCACCGACAGCACATCCGACAGGATGCCCATGCCGGGCAGTACCATGATATACACGGCGGGATGGCTGTAGAACCAGAATACGTTCTGCCACAGCAGCACGTCACCGCCGCGATTGGCGTCAAAGAAGGTCGTGCCGGCGATCCGGTCGAGGATGAGCAGCGTCAGGCCGCCCGCCAGGAAGGGCGTCGCCATCACGACGATGATCGAGGTCGCCACAATCGCCCACACAAACAGCGGCATCTGCCAGTAGCTCATGCCCGCCGGACGCATATTCTTGGCCGTTACCAGAAAATTGATCGCGCCCAGGATGGAGGAAATCCCCAGCAGGTGCGCGGACAGCGCCGCCAGCGTCTGGCCGTCGCCGGTAAAGAGCGTGCTCAGGGGTGGGTACATCGTCCAGCCGGCTTCCGGCGGTCCGACCAGCATACTCGCCAGCATGAGGATACCCGCCGGGGGGATGAGCCAGAAAGCGAACGCATTCAGCCAGGGAAAGGCCATATCCTTCGCGCCCAGCATCAGCGGCACAAGATAGTTGCCGAACCCGGCCATCATCGGAATAATCCAGAGGAAGATCATCACCAGCCCATGCACACTGAACAGGCTGTTGTACTGCGTGCCGGTCTGCACCACGTCCAGATTGGGCGTGAGCAGTTCCCAGCGAATCAGCATAGCCAGCGTGCCGCCGACGAGGAAAAAGAAGAAGGAGGTCACCATATACTGGACGCCGATGATTTTGTGGTCAACGCTCCAGCGCAGGTAATCGCTGACCCGCAGGCGCGGGCGAGGGGCGGACTGGGAAGGAACGCCGCCAACAGGGACCGAAATACTAGCCATACAATTCCAGACCTTTCCCAACAGCTTGACGGTTAAGCCATTTTAGACCCATGTAAGGTACAAGCCTCACGATACCATGTGAATTGGCTGGTAGGGGCGAGGTTGTAATCCCGCCCCTACGGGTTAGTTACGACGCGGGTGTGGCTTCGGCGGTTGCCTCAAGCGTGGCTTCGGGTGTCACTTCCGCCGGGGCTTCCGGCGTGGTTTCAGCCGGCGCGCCCGTACCACACTCCGGCGGCAGTTCCACCGTGCAGGCCGGTGCGCCGGATTCCGTCAGCGTACACAGGTAGGCGACCATCGAACGAGCTTCACATTCGGGGATGTTCAACTGCGGCATCAGATTACCGAAACCCGGCACCAGATACGCACCCGGCTCATGGATGGACTGGTACAGGTAATCGGCAGCCGAGAGGCCGGTGGTTGTGCTGCGCGGGCCGGCGGCGCGGTCGGCCACGCCGTTGAGCGCGGGGCCAACGTTGCCTGTCCATTGCAGCGTACCGGTGTTCAGAACGTGACAGGTGTGGCATGGATACACCTGGCTGGCAAGGATCGCTTCGCCGCGCAGCACCGGGTCGGCGGGCGGGTTCAGCACCTTATCCAGTTCCTGGTCAAACCAGGCGGTGTAGTCGTCTTCCGTCTGGTGGACGACCACCCAGGCGATCATGTTTCCGTGTTCGGCGCCGCATAGTTCGGCGCACTTGATGGGATACCGCGCCGGGTAGGTTTCACCAGCGACTTCGACCGGTGTGAACCGGTATTCGGTGGTGCGGCCCGGAATCACGTCCTGCTTGATGCGCATGGCCGGCACCCAGAAAGCGTGAATCACGTCCTGGGTGTGCATCTCCAGCCGCACCGGGCGACCGATATAGGTGTGCAGTTCGTTGGATTTAATCGCCAGGTTTTGCGTGGTATCTCGCGGGTCGGGCGTGTGGTAACTGAAAGCCCAGTTAAACCGCGCGCCGGTGACTTCCACTACCTGCTCATCCTCTTTGACGGACTGGATACTCGTCCAGACCTGATAACTGAGGATGGTCAGCACGACGACGATCACCGCCGGGATGGCTGTCCAGACGATTTCCAGCGTCGTGTTGCCGTGCAGGTTAGGGCCATCGGTCATATCCCCCGCGCGGGCGCGGAAGCGCCACACGGAATAAGCCAGCAGCCCCTGCACCAGCAGGAAGATCGCGCCGCCGATCAGCAGGGCAATCCGAAACAACTGGTCAATCTGGCTCGCTTCGGCAGAGCCTTCGACGGGGAAAATCAGCGGTGTCGCCTGCGAAATGAGGAAACCGCCGCCGATCAGCAGGACGCCGACGACGATCAGCGTGACAACGGTACGCGGACTAACATTGGTCGAATTCATGCAACTTTCCTACTCATGCACCCGAATCACCACATAACGGCGGCTGAAAGCAGCCGCCTTAAGACGATACCCGTTCAGGAACGTGTGAGTTGAACCATGACAACAATGAAATAAACCCGATGGCATATTGTTACATTTTACACAAGACTTCTCATTTACACAAAGATTCTCATGAATTCCTTCAAGTGTCAATTGTCGCCTTGTCATGTGATAAAAATCACATACTGAAACCGGACCCAGCGGTTGAAATTACCCATGTTGGAACGGCAAACCGGGGTTAGGATAAGTTGAGGGAAAAACACCATGCCGTACTGTTTTTACGTTGAGGTCGTTGTTCAGAACTGCCCGCTCCGGCGCGAATCGCTGCCCGCTGGCCGGACGATCATCGGACGCAGTCCGACAAGCTGTGCGGTGATCGTGCCCGACCGGCGTGTATCGCGGGTACACTTGCAGGTTGCGTATTATCAGGATACGGGCGTGAAGGTGCTGGATTTATACAGCGCCAATGGGTCGCTGCTGGAAGGCCGCCCGCTGTATCCGGGACAGGCGATGCAGTGGCTGCGCGATCAGGTGGTGAGCATTGGCGCGACGCATCTGGTACTACGGTACGGTGAACTGAATTCGTGATATGTCAGACCGCCCGTTTCAGGGTACAGTAATACAGATCGCCCAACCCGGAGGAATCTATGAAACGTCTGTTATGCCTGTTGAGCATGATGTTCCTGGCGGCCTGTGGCAGCACACCCGACGAAGGCACGCCGATTGCCAGCAGCCCGATTAACTGGGATCGCAGCCCGACAACGGTTATTTTTCGCGCCGATGTGGAAGGCGGCGCGGACGCCGAGGATTTTCTCAACCGGAATGAAGTCCCGCCGTGTACGGTCTACGGTGATAACCGCGTGGTCTGGACGAACGAGATTGGCCCCTTCACCACCCAGGTCTTATGGGATCAGGTCAGCGACGACCAGATTCACCAGTTCATCACCGATCTGACCATCAACAAACAGATTTATACCTACGCCGCCCGCGCGAATCTCGAACCGGCCAGCGCCGATTCACCGGCGGTCGAAACACTGACGATCTTTGTCAACGGGCAGCAGCATATTACCGACGCTTTTGGCGGCTGGAATATGGATTATTACCGCAGCATCCTCGACCGCTGCCGCCAGATCAGCACCGCGCCGGTGCTGTTCGAGCCGAGCGGCGCTTGGGTGTCGGCGCTGGCGCAGGACTATGACTTTAACGCGCCTATCGTCGTCTGGGACAGCGCGGCCAGCGGCCTGAATCTGGCGGAACTGGCGGCCAGCGGCCAGCGTAAATGGATTACCGACCGCAACGTGGTCGTGCTGTGGAACACGCTGCGCAGCTCGCCGCCCAGCACGCAGTTTGTGGAAGGTGACGCGCAGTATGTCATCGGCCTGGAAGTACCGGGCGTGACTCGCGCCGCGCCGCCCGCGCCCGCGTCGTAAAAGGACGTTAACCGTAGGGGCGGGTTCGCCCCTGCCCCGCTTAAGGGTTATATACCTGAATGCGTTTGTTCGGCACACGCTGCGCCAGCCGTTCCATGCCGGCGCTCACCTGCGCCACGATTTCGCCCTCGTCCAGCGTCAGCAGCTTACGCTCATGCATGATGACCTGACCATCACAGATGACGGTCTGCACGTCGCTGGCGGCGGTGTTGTAAACGAGGCTGGCGGTGACGCTGTGCAGCGGCTGGTGATGCAGGCCGCTTAAATCCACCAGAATGATGTCCGCCAGATACCCCGGCTCGACCGCACCCAGGTCGTGCGGCTGGCCGATGACGCGGGCGCTCATCCGGGTGGCGATGAACAGGTTTTGCGGGATGGTCATCATCTCCGGCGAACCAGCTTCCTGTTTTTGCGACAGCGCCATCAGGCGCAGCGATTCCCAGATGTCAAGCGTATTGTTGCTGACCGCGCCATCGGTCGCCAGACCGACCGGAATCCCATGTCCCATAAAGGCGCGCACCGGCGCGGTGCCCATCGCCAGCTTGAGGTAGGTTTTGGGCGCGTGGGCAATACCCGTTGGTTTCGATGCCAGCAGCGCCATATCGCCGGGCATAGCGCCGACGACATGCGCCAGCAGCGTTGGCACGTCGAACACACCGCACTGGTCGAGCACCTGAATCGGCGTGAGGCCGCGTTTTTCGAGGCTGGCTTCGGTCTGCCCCATTGTCTCGGACACGTGGATGTGAATCCCGACACCCAGCGCCTCGGCCTGTTTCACGTTGGCGCGCAGGAAGTCGTCATCGCAGGTGTACGGCGCGTGGGGCGCCATCCAGGTGCGGATACGCCCGTTCGCCGCGCCCTGATAGTCCCGCACGAAGGCCGCCGACTGGTTGATGGCATCCGTCCCGCCGCTGCCAAAAATCGCCCAGCCCAGCAGCGCGCGCGTTCCGGCCTGTTCCACTGCCCGCGCCGCCCTGTCCATATAGAAGTAGTGGTCGGCCACCGACGTAACGCCGCCCTTGATCATCTCCGCCAGGCCAAGCTGCATCCCCCAGTACACGTCGTCCGGCTGGAGGTTGCTTTCCAGCGGCCACATATAATCGTTGAACCACTTCTCGATGGATACGTCTTCCGCCAGCCCGCGAAAGATGACCATCGGCACATGAGCGTGGGTATTGATGAGGCCGGGCATCGCCAGTTGGCCGCCGGCTTCAATCACGGTGTCAAAGTGCGAGGGGTCGGCCTGTCCGGTGGGCTGGACGGCTTCGATACGATGACCGCGCACGATGACATCCTGCCCGGCCAGCACGGCGGCGCGGGGTTCATCGGGCGGAATTTGCAGCACGCGGCAGTTACGAATGAGGAGCGTGGACATCAGAACAATCCTTCAGTTTTCTGCGGCCAGTAAATGGTCATAGTATACCGCAGCGCTGGTGCAGAGATGGCGGCTTGAGCCTCCCGCTCTCGCATCACAACTTCAGAAACCGGCTGGCGAGGCGGTTGATGGCTTCCTCGTAAAATTCCGGCAGGAGGGTGATGGCGTTGTGGCTGGCGATGTCGCGGATGTCGTCCGGCAGCGTGCCGTCGTCCAGCCGGAAGCCGTTCGTCAGCACCGGGATGATGGTGCGTTTGTGGGTCAGCGCGTGGTGAATTTCCCGCCGCACCCAGGCAGACTCCAGCGAATCCGGCGCGAGAACGGCCACAAAATAATCGCTGGTTTCAATCGCCGTTTCGATGATCTCGGCAAACCGGCCTTCGTTGATGTCATCCACGTCAATAAAGACTTTGGCGCCGCGCTGTTCGAGGCTCTGGGCGATGCTGCGCGCCTGCGCCCAACTGGAACCGCGCCGGTAGCTGATGAACACCGACGGCACCTGACCGGCCACTGGCTGCGCCGGCCGGGGACTGCCGCCCGCCTGCCGCCGCCGCAGATAGACTCCGGCGATCAGGCCCATCACCAGCACCGCCGCAATGAGCAGCACCCAGGGCGGCTGGCCGGCGGGGGGATTCACATCAATCTGGAAGCTGTACTGCGTGCCTTCCAGCCCGATGATCTCCAGACTGCCGTCCAGATTACGTTCGGCAATCCAGACTTCCAGCCGCAGATTTTGCAGGCCGGATATGTTCTGCTGCGGGGAAAGCATCCACTCCCAGAGGGTAGACCGCGAACTGATGATCTTCGAGCGGCTCAGGTTGTATTCCGTATCACAGCCAGAAAAAGCGCGCTCATTGCAGAACAGTGACGCCCCCATTCGCTGGTACACCGGCAGGCCGGAATCGGTGATAAAAGGAGTCACCGGCAGAGGAGTTGCGCCGCCGACACTGGTGGCGCGCGGCGGGGGCGTGCCCTGCGTGCCGACCGGCGTGGGGGTGATGTAGTAGTTGTCAACCGAAAGCACCAGCCGCACGATCACTTCTTCAGGATACCGGACGGCAGGCGGGGCCATGATCTGAAGCGTCCCATCACCGATGATGTCGCCGGACACATCATCCCGGATGAGCAGCCGGGCGTCCGCGATTTTTACCGGCGTATCCGGCGGTGTGTCTCCCGATTGTTCAAGCACCGCAGGCGCGGTCGGGGTGGCAGCCAGAAAAATCTCGGTCGCGGCGGGCGCCACCACAGAGGGGGCGGCAGCGCCGCCGCTGTGGGTCGGGGTCGCCTCGCTGCCGGTATTCGCCCCCGGCGAGGATGGCGACGGCATCATGGTCATTGAAAACAGAATGAGGACTGCCGCCAGTACAAACACAACGATGAGTGTCAGCAGTAAAACGCTTCGCCGCCCTCGCATGGGCTTTCTCCCGGTAAACTTTCAACCATCCTTACGAGTTTACCGCCAATGCGGGCCGAGGGCTACAACGCGGCGTGTGGGGAAGCCTCATCCTCCGGTACGATGTAGCGGCTGCGGAACTCGCGGTCATTCATATGGTACGGCTCACCCTGCACGCCGATGCACAGCCAGCGCCCCGGCGGAATCAGCGCCGGACGCGGACTCTCAAGCGACTGCACGTACATCGGATGCTGCAAACACTGCGCCCACACGCCCACTTTTTTATAGTATGGGCGGCAGCCGTGTGTAATCAGGTGGAGTTCAGCGGCATTGGGTTTCCAGCCGGGTTCGTTCCAGGCACGATAATTCTGCCGGAACAAATCACGGCGCACCGGCCAGTGATCATAATCATCCAGGTTCTCACGCGGTTCTGTCCCCGGTGTGTAACAGATGATATCCCCCTCACCGGCTGTCAGCACTTCCAGCGTAATCTGAATATCAATCGTTTCGTCCAGGATTTTCGCCATGATCAGCCGCTTGCGCACGTCATAATACTGAAAATTGGCCGCCTGCAATTCCGCATCTGTCCAGTCACGCTGCTTTAAAACCCGGATTGTCCTCACAGCTATCCTTTGCGCCTCCACGCGCGATCCTGCCTCGCTGCCATCATGACATACTTTCGTTAACTGCACTAGCCGCCGGTTAGGATTTTTTTACACGACCGGTCTGCTTACACTGTACTGGAAGCCGCATTAATCCGGCCTTACAGCGTGCGTGCCGGGCGGGGGATTTTACAGCATTACCAAACTCTACCGCTTTTCCAACCATCTCCACACCCGGATTCCGGGTAGGACTGGCGTACTGTCGGGCGTTTGTTGACGGATTTGACTATAATGAAGGTGAATAGTGTTTATTGACCGCGAGGGAACACCGTGATTGATGCCAGCCAGCCTAACTACCCGGATGTTCTGGGGTACATCACCGGCGGCGATCGTTTAAATGTGGGGGTGGTACAACTGGCGCTGGCCGTGCGCCCCCGTGTGACGCGGGCGGGCCGCCCATTCGAGGCCGTGCTGCTGATACAAAATGCTTCGGACGTGGATGTAGACGTGACCGCCACGCTCCAGATTCCCGATGTGGACGCGAAAAAACAGAAAAAACGATTTCTGACCAAAAGCGAACGGCTGGTCGTTGGTCTGCGCCCGGCAGAAGTTGGTTACGTATCGCTGCCGCTGTCCAGCCTGCCGGATACCGCCGTCAGCGATAGTTATAAAGTGGGCATGGCGGTGGAAGCCAAACCGCTGGGCAAACCCCGGCGCATTCGCCAGCCGGATGGCGGCGGGACAGTGGTCATCGAATATGTGGCCGATGAAGCGCAGCAGCGGATTAACGACCTGAAAAAACTCTCGTTTTCGACAACCAAACGCGGCCTCGTCGGCACGGTGCTGGAAGCGTCGTTCAGCGTCATGTCCGGGCAGCTTGGACAGTTGGCCGACCTCAAACCGGATTGGGTCAGCCTGTGGAAGATGAGCGACTACTATAAAGATGAAAGCCTGCTGCTGGATCGCTACGGCGAACTGCTGACCAACAAGGTGCTGCCGCAGTTGAAACGGTTGAAACTGTACGCGCCCCTGCTCCAGGCCACGCAGCACCGTTTCCAGGCGGCGAAGTACCCGTTGAAACCAATTGAGGCGCGTTTTATCACCAAACTGCTGGTGAGTATTCTGGAAATGGCCGCGCCGAAAGAGGATGCATTTGATTATCTGAGTGATGACCGGCTCAATGTCAGCCGGCTTCTGAAGCAGCGGCCTACCGGCGAAGGCGGCAGCATCACCATGCCCAGTTGGTGCCGGGCGATGCTGCGGGCGATTGACCATAACGAGCAGGCCGCCGAAAAACCGGCGCACGCGCTGGCGACGGTGCTGTACGACGAACTGCTGCGCGACGCGATGCGCCACGCCTTCGGCATGATTAAAACGGCGACGGGCGTTGAGCTGGGCAGCGAAGCCGACGTGGAAGCCTACACCGAACGACTGGTGAGCGAACTGCGGCAGCCGTCGCGGGCGCTGACGTTTACCGACGCGTATTTACCGCTGGTGATGGGCGGCGTCATCTTCTATGAACGGGTGGTGATGCCGGAGGAGAAAATTGGCGAAACGCTGGTCGAAATCGCCAGCGCCCTGAGCGACCGCGCCCTGGAGCGCGACGAAGATAACGAACTGGTTTTTAAGTTGGCAGAGCAGATCACCGATCAGGCTCTCCAGAAATATGGCTACCGCGAATGATGGGCGATGGTTATCACCGATTCGAACCGATGTACCCCGATGTGCTGGGGGAAATCACCGGCGGCACGCGGATTACGATGGATAAGGTGCAGTGCGCGTTAGGCATTTTTCCCCGCCGCACGTACATCAATCAGGCGGCAGAGGTGATCCTCATCCTGCAAAGCATGGTGAACGAAAACATGCAGTTTAAGATCGGCCTGCAACTGCCGACGCAGGATAAAAAGGGCAACCCGATCATCATTGATACGCCCAAAAAGACGATTTCGCTGGGGATGCGCCCCGGCGAAGTTGGTGTGCTGCGGATTCCCATCGTCCCCCTGCCGCCTACACAGCCGGGCACCAATTTTCCGGTGCGGCTGGCTGTCCGCTACCGCACCGCCACCGAGCACAGCAGCTACGTCCGCCCGCCTACCGGCGGCGCCCCGCCGTCGGTGTTAAGCATTTCTCAGTTTAAATTACAGGCTTTACGTGAAGTTGAGTTTGCCGCCCACACCTGGAACCAGTCGGCGGAAATCATGACCACGTACTTTGATGTGGTGCCAAAACGTATTCCTCTGCCGCAGCAGGATTTGAAGATTGGCTATGAAAGCCTGTGGACGCACGAGGCGATGGCCGGCGAGCGCGAACTGGTGCAGGCGCACGTTCAGGATGCGGTGTATGTGTCAGCGGGGCTGACGAAAGCCACCGTGTACAAGCCGCTGCTGTATTCGGTAGATGACCGCTTTGCCCGGCGCGGCCTGCCGCTCCACCCCGGCGAAGCCAAAGCCATCGCCAAAATGATGACCTACGCGCTGGACGAGGGCATGAATCTGGAACCCGGCTTTGACGTTCAGGACAGCCGGTGGTTTCAGACCCTGTGCCAGGTGCTGGCGCATAATGCGGACCTGGAACACATGAATAAGGGCGAACTGGCGATCAAATACCTGTTTGACGCCGCCCTGTTCGACGCCATCATTCTGGGGTTTGCCGTTATCCAGCAGCGGGTTAAGGAAGACCTGGGTGATATAAGCGAGCGCATCAATTATGCCAACCGCCTGCTGACGTGGTTCGCCGGCCAGGGCGAGGCCGACCTGACCTACGCCTATCTGCCGCTGGTGCTGGGCGGCGTGGTGGTGAACCAGTTCGTCACGCTGCGCGAGGATAACCCCTGGATCATGCTGGATGAACTGCGCGAGGCGTATCGTGGGCGCGTGCGGCTGGTGACCGGCGAAGCGGTGGCGATCTTCCGCATGATGTCGGAACTGCTCGACTACGCCGAAGACGCGCTGCGGCGGGCGCGTGTCCCCCGGCCATAACCAGCCGCCGGCAGCCGGTTTCTGTACTGACACCTCCGAATTTAATGGTACACTCCGGCGGTACGAATTGGAGGTGTTATGCCCGCACGACAGGATTTGATCAATCGGATTGAAGACACGCCGATCATCCCCGGCAGCCTGGGGCTGTGGGGCCTCGGACAGATGGGGCTGCTGGTTAAAGGGCCGGACGCGATCATCGCGATTGACCCGTGTTTAAGTGACATCGTGCAGGAACTGACGCAGGAGCAGTACGGCAGCCTGATGGCGCGCGCCTTCCCGCCGCCGCTGCTGCCCGGCGACCTCACCCGCGCGCGGTATCTCCTGTGTACGCACGAACATCCCGATCATCTCGACCCGCATACCATTGGTCCCGCCGCCGCCGAAGGCGCGCAGGTGGTAACGTCCGGCTGGGGTGTGGAAACGCTCACCGGACTGGGCATCAGCCGGGAACGAATAATCGTGCCGGAGACGCTGGCGCCGCTGACTCTGCCGGGTACGGACATCCGCCTGACCGCCGTGCCCGCCGCGCATTATGAGGTCGAACACGACGCCGGCAAAGGCCACCGCTGGCTGGGCTTTCTGCTGGAATGGAACGGCGTGACGCTGTTCCATACGGGCGATACCGTGCTGTACCCCGGTTACATGGACACACTGCGCGACCTGCCCACGCCGGACGTGGTGATGCTGCCGGTCAACGGGCGCGATTTCTTCCGCGAAAGCGTGCTGAATCTGACCGGCACGCTGCTGCCCGCCGAAGCCGCGCTGCTGGCGCGGGAACTTGGCTGGGGCGTGGTCATTCCCGGCCACAACGATCTGTACCGCCCCAACACCATCCCGAACGCGCAGATCGTGGACGCCTTCGAGCGCCTCGCGCCGGAACTGCGGTTTAAGTTCCTCCAGCCGGGTGAATTGTATTACTTCGTGAAATAGACATCGCAGGGGCGGGTTTCATCATGCAGCCTGTCAGTTACACGCTTCTCGCGCGGCTGTTTCCCACGCGGCCAGCACCAGCGCATCCCCGGCGCATCGTGCTGATTCTGCCGTGCTGCATCGGCGATGTGGTGCTGGCGACAGCGGCGCTGGCGGCGCTGCGGCGGGGGTATCCCGCCGCGCACATTACCTGGGCGGTCGGCAGTTGGTCGCGCGGCGCGGTGGAGCAGCATCCCCTGCTGGATACTATTCTCGATACCGGGCCGGAGGCGCTGCCGGTGAAGTCGCCGCGCGGGATGCGGCGGTTCGTGCGGCAGCTCCGCGCCGGTCACTTTGATCTGGCCGTATCGCTGGTGCGGTCGCCGCTGATGAGCGCCGCCGTGTGGCTGGCCGGCATCCCGCACCGCGCCGGACTGGACAGCGCCGGACGGGGATTCGGTTACACGGTGCGCGCGCCGGTTGATCCTACCCAGCCGCGCCATGAAGCGGAGATTTACCTCGATGTGGCGCGCGCGCTGGGGCTGGACACCAGCGGCTGCCGCGCCAATGTGCCGGTAACGGCGGCTGACCGCGCCGCCGCGCGGGCGCTGCTGGCCGAACGCGGTATAACCGCGCCGTATCTGGTCATCAATCCGGCGGGCGGGCGCAACCCCGGCATGACGCTGGATGTCAAACGCTGGCCGCCGGAGAACTTCGCGGCGCTGGCCGACCGGCTGGCGGCGCGGTTAAACGCGGGGGTGGTGCTGCTGGGCGGGCCGGGTGATGCTGAACTGCTGGACGCGGTGGCCGGCAGGCTGCGCGCCCCGGCGCTGCGGCTGGCGGGCGGGCTGTCGTTCGGGCAGATTGCGGCGCTGGCAGCAGCGGCGCGGCTGTACGTGGGCAACGATACCGGGCTGACACACCTCGCGGCGGCGGCGGGCGCGCCCACCGTGATGATCCTGGGGCCGAGCGACCCGGCACGGTACGCGCCGTTGGCCGATAATGCCATCGCCGTATGGAAACCAGCGGCGGTCAGCCGCGCGGGGGTAGCGGGCGGCGCGCCGCCGGACTGGGACTGGACGCGCGACGGCGTGAACGTGGACGAGGTGGAGGAACGGATTGTAGCATTTCTGGAACGTTAGGGACGAGGAGGTTCGCCCTTACGGCTTCTCGACCTCTGCCAGAATCAGGCGCACGCCTTTGATGACCACCGGCCTGCGGTTGACAAACAGCCGCGCCAGGCGGCGTTCCGGCACACGCACTTTGCTGTTATGCACCACCATGCTCGATACATAGGCGTTGAGTTCGTTTAAGTCCTGATGCAGCGAGGCGACATACCGGCTTTCACGCCGGTCGTGCAGATACCAGAAAGCCACGATAGGCGCGCTCAACACCTGCTGCAACGACGGGCGATCCGGGTATTTATCCATACCCCACGCGCGTTCGTGTAATTCGACATAGTGCATAAAGGAGTCGTTGGCGTTCATCGTCTGGCCGGTCTCATGGGTTAGTGTTACTGATCAGTATAACCTGACGGGCGCGAACAACGGCTGAACGCCTGTGAAATTTCTGTGAAATGTCACCCGGAACGATATGTTAAGACCCTGACTCATTAAAATAATTAAGTTATGAACTGGACTTCTGCCGTTATAATGAATGTCAGGGGATTACGCAGGGAAAAAACGTGATGTCAAACCAACCGGCCTACCTCAGAATACCAAGCGAAAACGAAGCGCCCTATTTCCGAAATCGAAGCTGTGCTGAAGCCGTCATTGGCGTGGTGATCGAAGCGCAGAAACAGGACTGGATGCAGCTTCACGGTTTTGTCGTGCTGCCAGAGGCTCTGGAACTGGTGGCGACGCCGGTCAAACAGGGGGTGTCCGGCCTCGTGGCGCACATCCAGTCAGAGACGATTCCGCTGCTGGCAATCCTGCTGCCGAACGCGGGTCTGATCTGGGAAAAACGGTTTATGCATATCCCACTGACGACCCAGCGCGCGCTGGATGCGCGGCTGGCGATGCTGCTGCTCGCGCCGGTCGCCACCGGCATTGTGGATATGGCGGCGTCATACCCCTACAGTTCCGCCAATCCGCGCTACAGCGCGACCGTCACAACTTATACCGGCTTTGATGCCGCCGACACACTGGAAGTCGCTGTGCCGGTTCAGGCGCATGACCTCAGCTTTTCCACGTAAGCCTGAGCCAGTTTCAGAAACCGCATAATTTCCGCCGTGTGTTCCAGGATTTCCGCCGCAACATCCCGCACGCTGCGATCATTGGGCAGCACATACCCCAGCGATCGCACGGCGGGGTCGTCGTGCAGGGCGCTGGCACACTGGTGAATGGTCACGACATGCTGCTTCAGACCGCGAATCAGGCTGCTGATGTACATGGCCGGGGTGTAGCGGGTGGGCAGCGTCACACTGTCCCCCTGAATCACGTCCACCATCTCGGCGGCATTCCAGCGCATGGTGATAAACGCATCCCGCAGGCTGGTCGTCGGCAGATCGCCGCCGGCGGCAGTGGACAGCAGCACGCTGTCGGTGTCCGGGATGTGAAACATAATCTGCGTATAGACGTGAATCACGGTGGAGGTGAGTTGGAGCTTGTCGCGCAGCGCGCCATGCAGCACCGTGCCAATAAATGCCTGCGGCGTGTAATGTTCCCACTGGGCGCGGGTGTCTTCGTGCAGCATCATGATCGGTGTCCCTACAGTTGACGATGCTCCTGTTATAAGGAGTCAACCTAAAATGAACCCATCCTAAAGGTTTGTAAGGTGTAACATCCCCCTACGATAACCCGTCCGCCGGCAGTTCCGGCGGGGTGATCGTGCGTTCAATCTGGATGTCAGCGGTCGCAGCGGTGGGACTGACCGAGATGGGGACATCAATGCCCACCTGATCAATGAAACACAGTTCTTCCTTCACCGCCTCGCAGTAGTAGATCGTCAGATCACCGTGCAGCAGATCGTCGCCGCCGCTGGCGCTCGCCGTGATCGGAATACGGAGCGGCAGTTCCGGCGCGACCATACGCTGCCGCCGGCTGGCATCGTCAAGCGTGACCGCTTCGCCGGAGGTTGTCCATTCCGCCGTGAAGGGCGCCAGCGCGTTCAGCTTATACCCGTCCGGCAGAATGATATTCAGCACAATCCAGCCCTGACCGCCCGCGATCACCTGCTCCGGCAGCATGAGCTGTTCACCCTGCGCGCTGTTGCCGCCGACGACCGTCACCCGTTCGCCAATTTGCAGCGCCGCCGGGTTCGGAAACGTCACGGTGCTGACGGTGCTGGCAGCCAGGTCAATCACCCGGATGGCGTGGTTGTTGGTATCGGCCACGTACAGCCGGCCGTTGGCGTAATCCAGCCCGCCGGGTTCGTCAAAGGCCGCGTCCGCTGCGCCGCCATCGCGGAAATCGCCCAGCCCGCCGAGGCCAAACAGCGTCGTTATGTCACGCTGGCCGGGGTCGAGGCGTTTGATTTTGCTGTTGTAGGTATCGGCCACGTACAGCACGCCGTCCGCGCCGCCGACCACCCCCAGCGCGTGCTGCAAGCGCGATACCCCGACCGCGCCATCCACATCGCCAAACTCAAACAGGTTATTAACCGCCGGCCCGGCCAGCGTCGTTACCGTCTGGGTGTGGATGTCGGCGGCGCGAATGCTGCTGGATTCGCTGTCCGCGAAGTACAGCACGCCGTCGCGGTAGTACAGGCCGCTGGGCTGCGCCAACTGCGCTTCAGCAAACGGGCCGTCCAGCAGCCCTTCGCGCCCGCTGCCGACCAGCGACTCGACCACACCAACATCCAGTCTCAACTGCCACAGTTGATGCGTTCCGGCCATTGCGATGTACAGGATATCTTTGTCGCCCAGTTCCACATCCCAGGGGCTGCTCAGGGGAACTTCTCGCGCCGCACCGGAGATAGCCCGCTGGTAACCCTGCGCGCCGGTTCCGGCAGCCGTTGTCACCACACGTTCTACCAGATTCACGGCGCGGATGGTGTGATTGTTGGTATCGGCTACGTACAGCGTATCACCGACCAGCGCCATACCCTGCGGTTTGGCGAACGCCGCCGCGTCAAACGCGCCGTCCGTCAGACCGCTGACGCCCGTGCCGATCACGTCCAGCACTTCATAGGTGGTCAGGTCAGCGATGACGATGCGGTTATGGCTGCTGTCGGCAATGAACAGGCGACCGCCAGCAGCATCGGCCAGCACTTTACCGGGGAAAGCCAGCGCGCTGGCCGGGGCGGCGGCACTCTCCGGCGCGCGTTCCAACGGCTGGCGGTTCAGTTCGCCCAGTCCATCAAAATAGGCGACCATGCCACCAATCACGCGGTCAAACGCTTCGAACGGGATTTCGCCCGCCTGCACTGCGAACAGGCTGCCGCGCGGGTCAATCAGGACAAAGGTCGGCCAGGCGTTCACGCCGTAGCGCCGGTAAGTGTTCCAGACGGTGAAGGCGCTGTCATTGATAACCGGGTGTTCCAGTTCGTACCGCCGCACGATCTGGCGGATATTATCGGTCTGGCCTTCGTTTTCAAACTTGGCGGAATGCACGCCGATGACCACCAGCGCGTCACCGTATTTTTCTTCCAGTTGGTGCAGCACCGGGATCATATGGATGCAGTTGATACAGCCATACGTCCAGAAATCGAGCAGCACAACTTTGCCGCGCAGTTCCGCCAGCGTCAGCGGCGCGGGCACGTTCAGCCAGTCCACACCGGTCGGGAAGTCCGGCGCGGGATACTTCGGATCGCCCACGAAAGGGCTGTCGCCGGCGCTGCCGTCCTGCGCCGCCGAGGGCAGCGCCGCCAGCAGCAGGGCAGTCAGTACCAGTAAACGCATCGTCCGCATGATGATTACCCTCATCATCTATAAACGGACACAGTGTAATCAATAAAGGTGAGGCGGGGATGAATAGGGTGAGACACTCAGGAACACGACAGGCGGTATCCCCTACCCGGCCAGTTCGTCCACATACGCCTGAAGATCGGCCACCGTGACTTCGCCCAGATGCATGTAGCGCACGATGCCCGCTGGATCAATAACATAGGTGGTCGGCAGGCGGCTGGCGTTGTAGGCGGCGTGGATGCGAGCCGACTCGTCTAACAGAACGGTGAGCGTGCTGACGCCGTTGTCATCCAGAAATGCCTGAATCTCCGCCGGGGTTTCGTCGTGATTGATGGCGAAAATCACCGCGCCGCTGGCGGCCTGCGCGAACTGCTGGAGGGCCGGCATCTCGCGCACGCAGGGTTCGCACCAGGTCGCCCAGAAATTGAGGAACACCACCCGCCCGCGATAACTTGACAGCCGGTAAGTGCCGCCGTCCAGCGCGGGCAGTTCAAAATTCGGCGCGGCTTTGTTCACCAGCGACATGTCCGCCAGCGTCACCGGCAGCGGCGTGGGCGGCAGGCGGCTGCCGGTGGTGTTCGCCAGCGCGAAGCCCACCGCCGCCAGCAGCCCCAGCAGCGGCAGCAGCAGAAAAATCAGCAGGACGGGCGCGGGTTTAGCGCGCGGAGGGGTTGGGGGTTGGTTCACAGTCGGTCAGCCTCATTGCGGCTCAGGGCACCCAGCGCGGGTAAAACGAATCGACCGCCACCTGAGACAGGGCGCGCGCGGCCAGATCAAACGTCCAGATTTCAGGACGACCGGCGTTGTTCAGTTCGCCGCTGGCGGTCAGTTCCGGGAAACGCTGGATAACCAACTGCGTGCCGGTCGGATCGAACGAAAAGATGCCGTTGGCATACAGCGGATCCACAACCAGCGGTTCAACCGTCTTATCCGCCAGATCAAACAGATATAACTGCCGCCCGCGTGTGAAACGTTCGTCGGTGTAGCGGCGCGAAATGACCAGCTTCGTGCCATCGGGACTCCAGGCGGCGGCGTCATCGTCTACCGCCTCATCCGGGTAGCTTAGGGGCACAATCTCCTGCGTTTCGGTATTCGCCAGTTGCAGATACGAACGCGCCTCACCGCTGGTCAGCGTGACTTCCGGGAAAACCACCAGCGTGCCGTCCGGCGAAAGCGCGCCGGTGCTGCCGTAGCGGCTGGGAATCACGGCGGTGCTGTCCGTCGTAAAATCGTGCAGCAGAATCCCCTGACTGGCGACATCAAACAGCGTAGCGCGGCGGCCATCCCGCGACCACTGCAACCCGTAACCCAGAATTTGCGAGTCGCTGAACAGCGGGCGGGTCGTCGCCGGCGTGGTACTGAGGTCAATCAGCCAGATGCGGGTCGGGCTGGCGGCGATGTTTTCCAGGCCGCTGTTGAAGTCCACCCGCTCGTAGGCGATCACCTGTCCATCAGGCCGCCAGACCGGCGTGGTACAGTCCGCGTCCAGGCAGTTGGTCAACTGCTGCAAGCCGCCCGTTTCCAGATTCAGCAGTTTGATGTCCGATGTGCCGGTGCTGCTGTTGCGTTCGGAAAACGCGATCTGGCTGCCGTCCGGGCTGACGCCAAAATCGAATATGCCGGATGGGCTGAATGTCACCTGCCGGGCGCTGGCCGGGTCGGCAGGGTCGGCCAGCCAGATGTTTAACGGCACGCCGCTGGCCGGCGCGAGAAAGGCCACACGCGGTCGGCTGACGCTGAAACTGAAGCGGTACTCAGCCAGCACTTCGCGCCCGGTATCGCTGGTCGCGCCGGGCATCAACGTGACCAGATAGGTCGCGCCGGGCTGCAAGACCTCCGCCGGATAAAAAGCGAGAGTCGCGCCGCTCCAGGTGATCGTGCCCGCCAGTGAGCCGATGATCGCCTCTGGCGGCAGTTCGCCCCCGGCGCTGGCGGCTTCCGGTTTCACTTGCAGCACGCGCAGACGTTCCGCTACGGTGTCACGGTTCATGGTTTCGCTGAACTGCATAATGATCCGGCTGGTGCTGCGCGCCGTACCCAGCGGCGCGGCGCGTTCCAGCGTCACACCCACGCGGTCGCCCAGCAGCACCGTCAGCAGCAGCGCCCCCAGCAGCAGCCCAATCACCAGCAGCACGAGACGGTCAAAAGCCGTGTACGGCGTGCCGGGGGCTGAGGCTTGAGCGGGAAACGCGGCGGGTTGGTGAGCATCGTGAGACATTGAAAGCGGGCAATCTCATACTTACTGTACGGCACAAGGGTAACACACGGGCGCGCGCGGCGCGAGGGTGGGGCAAGTATACGTATCTGACGGGGAGCCTGGATGCCGGTGGTGAATTCATCCTGCCCTCTCCCTCAGCCTGACAGCGGAATAATACGGGTATACGCGGGTTCAGTCCAGCCGCAAGCGGTCGCCATTGATCTTAAACCACTGCACCCACTGTTTGTAATCCGGGCAGTAGTGGCCAACCAGCGACCAGAAGCGCCGCGAGTGATTCATTTCCTTCAGGTGGCACAGTTCATGCAGGATCACGTAATCAACCGCCGCCGGGGGTGCCAGCATCAGCCGCCAGTTGAAATTCAGGTTGCGCTGGCTGGAACAACTGCCCCAGCGTGTGCTCTGCCCTTTGATCGTGATCCTGCCATACTGGAAACCGTGCTGCCGCGCCAGTTCGGCAGCGCGGTGAGGGATGTGAGTTTTGGCCTGGGCGCGATACCATGCTTCCAGCGCGGCGTGTATGGCCGGCGCGTCCGTTCCCGCCGGAACGCGCAGGCGCAGCCGGTCGCCGTCCAGCACGATGCTGATGCTGCGACCGCGTGGTTTGACGGCCACATCCAGCGTGCGCATCTGCCCCAGATACGGCAGGCGCTCGCCGGTGTGATACTGGCGCGCCGGTCGTGGGACGGTGTAATGTTTGAGAATCCACGCCGCGCGGCTGTGGAGCAGCGCCTCCACGTCCAGCGGCGCGCCCGCCGGGACGATCACCTCCAGCCCGTCGCGCGGGGTAATTCGCAGCCGCACCGTCCGCGCGCGCGCGCTTTCCCGAACGGTGTAGGTGACGGCCTGGCCGTCGAGTATCACATCCGGCATCAGGCCATTACGCGCTGGTCAAGGATCACCTGCGCCCCATCAAAGTCAAAACAGAAATCCATACGGTACAGGTTCAGCGGCTCCACCGCCCGCGTCACCGCCTCCTGTTTATCCTCGTGGCAGTACAGCATCAGGAAGCCGCCGCCGCCCGCGCCGGTGATCTTGCCACCCAGCGCGCCGTTCTGCCGCGCCAGGTCGTAGGCGGTGTCAATCTGCGTATTGGTCACATCGCTGGCGACACCGCGTTTTTGCTGCCAGGATTGGTGCAGCAGGTCGGCGAAGCCATCCAGATCGCCGCGCTGGATCGCCTGATAAATCTGCTCGCCCAGCGCCTTGATGCGGTGCATTCGTTCCAGCGTGGCCGGGTCCTGGTTGCGGCTGGCGCTCGACTGGCTTTTGAGGATTTTTTCCGAATTGCGCGATTTGCCGGTGAAGAACAGCATCAGGCGGCGCTGAAGGGTATCCAGCGTGGGCGGCGGCAGCACCACCGGGCTGACCTGCGTGCCCTCTTTTGTAAACAGGATGTGGTTCAGCCCGCCCATCGCCGAGCCGTATTCATCCTGTTTGCCGCTAGGCAGGTTCAGTTTCTGGATGCTGACGTCGCACGCCATCTCCGCGATTTCCTGTTTGCTCAGGCGGCGGCCATGCCACGCGGCCAGCGCGGTAATCATCGAAACAGCCACCGCCCCCGACCCTCCCAACCCGGTGCCGGGTGGAATCTGCGAGGCGAGGAAAATATCCACCCCATCCGTCGGGTCAAATTCCCGGATGACGGCCTTGGCTAAACCTAACTCACCATCGGTGGCGAAGTCCTCACCGCTTTCGTGCCGGTAAAACACGCGGAAATCCGACGAAATCACCTGAAGCGCGCTGCCCACGCCGCGCGAAATGAACGTGTAGATGTAACGATTGATCGCGGTGCTGACCACAGCCCCGCCAAACTGATTGTAATAGGCCGGCAGATCAGTGCCGCCCCCGCCCAGGCTGATCCGAACCGGCGCGCGCGCGATAAGAAGCAAGTGCCCCTCCTTGATAGTTGGTGAAAATTTTCATACCTTGCGGTCAGTATTCTTGCCCGCCCGACTCACTTGTGCTATTGTAATTCAAGACGGGCAATTGTACTGTGTTCGTCATGTAACACTTATCCTACCGTGAAATTCAACGAGGTTCTATGCTGCGTTGGCTTCGCCGCCTCGTCCTGCTGGTACTGATTATCGCCATTTTTGGCGCACTGGCTTATCTGATAACGACCGAAGACCGCCGCCGGCAGGCGGAATTTTATTCGCTGCGGGTGACGCTGGAAGTGCAGACCGCCATCGCCCGCGCGCTGTTCGATGCGACCCGCACTGCCGAAAGCAGCCTGAGCCAGTACCGCCTGGTGCGGGTGCAGTCGAATGAAGCCCTGGAAGATATTGCCGATGAGTACAACACCACCATAGAGGTGTTACGCATGGCGAACGGCCTGCTGCCCAGCGTGGAATACGGCAACGGCGAACAATTGATTGTGCCGCAGGGTGTGATTCGCCTCGACCCGCCGCGCCGCTTCCAGATTCATCAGGCCACGACCGGTGATTCGCTGGACGCGTTAGCAAAATTTTATGCCGTGCCGCTAGACTTGCTGCGTCAGGATAACCCCGTTCTGGCCGAACGGGGGATTATTCCTGGGGACAATGTGTTTATACCGGTTGTGTTAACATCGTGAACGGATAACGAATGCGCTTACTCTTAATCATCCTTGTCCTGTCGGTGCTGGCCGCTGCCTGCGACTCGACGGCCATGCCCACCCTGCCCCCGATTACGGTGGTGATTACCGCCGTTGACGATACCGAAGCCCTCAACGACGCGGTGGCCCAGGCGCTGACCGAAACGGCTCAGGTCAATATCCATGCGACTGAAACCGTGCTGGCGCTGGGGGGCATTACCCTGACACCCAGTCTCACGCCCACGCTGACACCGACGCAGCCGCCGCGTCCCACGCGGGAATCAACCCCGACGGCGACGTTTACGCCCAGCATCACACCCACGCCGACCTTCGCGCCGTACCTGACCAATACCCCGGCTGGTGTTCCCGCCGAAACCCCCGGCTGGGTGCGGGTCATTCACGCCTGGCCCGGCACGGAACTGGGGCCGGCCAGCTCGTTCGATGTGTCCATTAATGGGGAAATCATCGCGCTGTCGCTGGCGCCGGGTGGGCAAACCAGCTTCCGGCAGGTGACGCCGGGCGCGGTTGAAGTCGCCCTGCGCGAAGTGCGCCCCGGCGCGACGGAGATCGTCGAGGCCATCACACCGCCTAAATTTAACCATGTGATTCAGGTGTCGGCGGGCGAGAATGTCTCGGTCATCCTGATGGAATCCGGGCTGGATGCCAAGCTGGTGACGGTGCGCGAGGATGCCTCGCCGCTGCCGAATGGCATGTCCCGTCTGACGATCTTCCAGGCCAACCCGCAGTTGTTCCCGGCGCTGGTGGTGATGCCGGATTTACGGCGCACGCTGGCGACTTCGCTGAAGCCGGATGAAGTTATCGGCCCGCTGGATATCCCCAGCGGCAGCAACTATCTGGTTGATCTGTACGACGCCGCCAATCCCGGCGCGCTGCTGACCAGCCTGCCGCCGCTGACACTGGCGAACCGGGTCAGTTATCTGCTGGTGCTGGCGCCGCCGGTGGGTGATGAAATCACCCGTATGTATCTGTTCGACAGCAGCACCCGCCTGCTGCCCGGCGAAGTTCACGCGCGGTTTGTGAATGTGGCGACCGACGCCGGCGCGCTGCAAATCCGGCTGAACGACCAGCTTCAGTTTGATCCGCTGCCCGTCGGTATATCCGACATCGTGCCCCTGTCAACGCAGGGCAGCACGCTGGTGGTGCTGTATGAAGCATCCGGGCAGACGGCTCATTTAAGCGCGCTTGGCCCCTGGTCGAACGCCGACGAACAATCGTCGGACAAAATTGTGCTGCTGTACGATACGCCGGGTGACACCTTTAACGTCGGGGTGAGCGTTTTTTCGCTCAATGCCCCGCGTTCGGCGATTAATGCCAACGTGCGGCTGGTACACGGCCTGCCGGGGGTGATTCCGCTGGAGCTTCAGATGCGCCCGCTGCGGCCTCAGGCGGCGGTGACGCCGGTCGGTCAGGTGCCGACGGCCACACCCATTGGCGGTGAGGAGAACCCCTGGGTGAAAGTTGCTGAAGCGGCATTTAAGGGCGTATCGCCCTACGTGGCACGCGGGCCGCAGGCGTATGACGTGCGCGTGGTGCTGAGCGGCACGCGTAATGTGATCGCGGAAATGCCGAAGGTACAACTGCTGCCGGGGGCGACGTATGATTTTGTCGTGCTGCCGGGCCGGGAAGTCAATTCGGCGCAGTTGGCGCTGGTACAGCCGCGCGCGCAGGCCGCCGCCGAGCAGGGTAATCCCGAAGCGATTGCCGAAGCGGTCGCCGCCACCCTGACAGCCGTCGCGCCGGTGAATACGGCCACCCCGACGCGCATCAGTTCGCCGACGCCGACCCGCACGCCGCTGCCGACCAACACACCGCGTCCCTCGAATACGCCGGAATTCCCACCGCCGGCCCTGATGGTTGACCCCGCGCCGCCCAACACCGCGCGCGGCAGCATCCTGCTTTCCGGCCAGGGGTTCCTGCCCAATCGAACCTACAGCATTTTCTTTGACAACGCGCTGGAAGCCGCGCAAACCGGTGTGACCAATGCCGATGGCACGGTGCTGGTGGTGGTCAATCTGCCCGTGAACCTGACACCCGGCCTGCATACCGTGCGGCTGTGCGCGGGAACCTGCCCCGGCAGCGGGCGCGAGGCGGTAGCCGTCGTGAATATCGCGCCGCCCAACCTGACACCGACCGCCACGCAGCAGCCGTAACAGGAGCGAAACTGAAGTGATGAAACTGAACCAAATCGTTCGAGTTACGGTCGTGGCACTGGCGGCGGCGCTGCTGGTCTGGGCGCTGCCCACCGGCGCGCAGTCGAATGTGCCGCAGATTAATATGGCGTCCGTGCGCGTGGTGAACGCGCTGGTAGGCCTGGGGCCGATGGACGTGTATCTGGATGGCACGCGCGTGGCTTACGGGTTAGCGCCGGAAACCGCCACGCCGTATCTGACAGTCGCCGCTGGCAAATACAGCCTGGCCGTGCGCCCGCCGAACACCGATGCCCTGTCCGCGCCGGTGGCCGATGTTGTGATTGATCTGGCGCCGAACCAGAGTGAGACAGCGGTGGTCTATCAACGGCAGTTTGCCGGGGATGGCTTTACCCCCACTTATGCCCAGACCGGCGCGTTTTTTGTGCTGGATGACGACCGCAGCGCCACCGACCTGGGCAAAGTACGTCTGACTGCCGTCCATCTCGCGCCGGGTTCGCCCGCGCTGCTCAGTCTGGCGTACCCCTCGCGTGAGTCGCTGCTGCACGAAATCGCGCTGGAAAAACCCTACGGAACGGTGGACATCAACGCGCAGATTTATTCGCTGGCGCTGGTGGATGCGGCCAGCCCCGATCTGACGGTGCTGGCGCGGCTGGGTGATTTCAGCCTGTACGCCAACATGCTCTACACGGCCATCATTGTGCCGGATATGCAGCCCTCGTTTGACCGCAACAACGTGCCAGAAGTGCAGCGGGTCGTGCCAACGCCGCGCGCTTTTCTCGTCAGCGCGCCGCTCGACCCGCCGCCGGACGGTTTGCGTCTGCGCCTGATTCACGCCGCGCCCAATACCGCCGTGCTGGACATCTACATTGATGGGCGGCTGGTGGCGGAGCGCGTGAACTACAGCCGCGCAACCGAATATCTGGGATTGAAGGACTACAGCCACGTGATCACGCTGCGCGCGGTGGGCAGCGCGCCCGATGCCGCGCCGCTGGCGCAGGCGCAGTTTAATATCACGGCGGATAACCGCAAACAAACGCACTGGTCACTGGTGCTGCTGAATGCGGCGGGCGCGGATACCAGCGCGGCGCTGCCGCTGGCCGGGTCTGACGAAACCAATCCGCAGAAGCTGATTAACACTTCTGGCGGCAGTCTGTTCATGGTGCTGCTGCCGGATAACATCGCCCAGACGCGGCGCGGTTATGCCCGCGTGCGGCTGATTAACGCCGTCAACAATATCCAACCACTGCGCCTGCTGGCTGCCGGGGTGCCGCCCGCGCCCTCGCCGTCCGGCGTTCTGCCCTCCCCCACCCCGCCCCTCAGTCCCGGCCAGCCCACGCCGACTCCCGCGCCGCCGCAGCAGTTGGTGCAGGATGTGGTCTTTGGGGCGGAGGCTAACGAGGTGGAAGTTCCCGCCGGGCTGTATCCGGCGCTGCAATTTATCCCCGGCGGCACGACGAATGTGCTGGCGTCGCTGACGGATATGCAGTTGGTGAGCGGTATGGTCTACACCTTCGTGGCGATGGGGTCGCCCATCGGCAATCCGCCGATCAGCATTGTCTGGTTCACGGATTACGGCACCGGACTGCCGCTTGACCGGCTGTACATCGGCACGATCACGGCGGTGAACGCCAACATTCGCGGCACGCCCTCGACCGCCGGCGGCATCATGCGCCAGCTGCCGAGGGGGACGGAAGTGGAGGTGTTAGGCCGTGACCTAAACGGTGAGTGGATTCGGGTTCGTTTCCTCGACCCGGACACCGGTCTGCGGCGTGAGGGCTGGATTTCGGCAACAGCGAACATCATCCAGGTGACGCGCCTGGGCGTGCCGGTGAATGTGCTGGCGCTGCCGCGTTACGTCACACCGGGGGGATAGTGATATCGTCGTGGGGCGCACTGCCATGCGCCCCATGCGTATCAATTTAAGCGATTTTTGACCCCTCCCCCGTCCCCTCCCCGAATTCGGGAGGGGTGTTGTGTCCGGCATTTGCTCCCCTGAATTCGGGGGAGAGGGGTTGGGGGTGAAGGGGTTTGGAAGTCTTAACTTGATGCCTATGGGGCGCACCGCCGTGCGCCCCTGTAGAATCATTCATCCACTGATACGGAAAGATGCAGATAAAAGCCCCGTTCCTGCGGGAGCGGGGCATCAATTAAAAACCGAGTTGGTTAATAATACGGGCTGCGTTTCCGGGGCTGCGGGCGCGGTACGCGCGCCGGCACCGGAACCGGGACGGGGGCGCGCCGGGGTTGGC
>JARKOK010000123.1 GCA_029975765.1 Aggregatilineales bacterium | reverse complement strand
CGCGCCGCGTGGTTATCTCGAACTGCCGGACGCGGGTTATCTGTTCCCCTACAGCCGCCTGCTGATCGAACTGCGCAGCGAAGCCGCGCGCGCCAACCGGGTGCTGTCCGACATTGGCGGGCGCTGGCGGGCGCTGGACAGTGGTCTCACGACGACCTGCAACGCCATTCCCGATGATTTTCAACTGCGCCGCAGCAGCTTCAGCCCGACCGATCTGAACATCGAACCGATTTATCGCCCGACGGCGGAGGCGCTGGTGAACGCGCAGACCGGGATTAACGCGGCGCTGGCGCTGTTCCGGCAGGTGTGCGCGCAGCCAGAACGCCAGGTGCGCCCGGAAGATATTCGCGCGGCACTCGACCAGATTGGTGCGGCGGAACGTTACCTGACGCTGGTGCAAACGCTGCTGGCGCCGCTCCAGCGCGCCGACCCGATCTTCGCGGGGAACTGATGCCTCTGCAACCCGGTATCTTTCCCGTTCTGGCTGAGGACTATCCCCGTGTGGTCGAAGTGTGGGAAGCCTCGGTTCGTGCAACCCATCACTTTGTAGCCGAGTCTGACATTGAGATTTTCCGCCCCGTTGTCCGCGATGTGCTGCCGCTGCAAACGCTGGTCTGTGTACGCGATGGGGCAGGCATGGTTGCCGGTTATGTGGGGGTTAGCGGCGAGAAGGTGGAAATGCTGTTTATTCACCCGGATTATCGCGGGCAGGGCGCTGGCCGGCGGCTGATGGCCTATGCCGTTGAGACGCTGGGCGCGACCGAAGTGGATGTCAACGAGCAGAACGCTCAGGCCGTTGGCTTCTATCTACATCTGGGTTTTGAAGTGGTATCGCGCTCCGAGCGGGATGGGATGGGGAAGCCGTATCCCATTCTGCATCTGCGCCGGGCAGCAGCCTGACGGCGGGGACAATACATTCGTGCTGGCGGTTTCTGAGCCGGCAGGGGATGGGTTTCGAAACCCACCCCTGCCACCTTCAAAAGTCACTATTCCGGTGTTTCGACCAGCCCCATTTTGACGGCGTGCAGCGCGGCCTGCGTCCGGCTGACGACGTTCATCTTGCTGAGGATGTTGCTGACGTGGGTCTTGACCGTCTTTTCACCAATCGTCAGCGAATAGGCGATTTCCTTGTTGGACAGCCCGGCAGCCAGCAGGCGCAGCACATCCAGTTCGCGGTCGGTGAGTTCGTCAACCGGTTCCGGCGCGCGTACCTCGCGCATCAGATAAGCGGCGGCCTGCGGCGAAAGCTGCACCTGCCCGTTGACGGCGGCCTTGATCGCCCGTACCAGTTCGTCTGAACCGGAGTCCTTCAGCAGATAACCAATCGCCCCGGCACGAATCGCGCCGATCACGGTGGTATCCTCTAACACGCTGGTCAGGGCGACGACTTCCGTTTCTGGCAGTTCCTTCCGCACCCGGCCAATCGCTTCGATGCCATCCATCACCGGCATCATCAAATCCATCAGCACCACATCGGGATGCAGCTCATGCGCGGCCTGTAATGCCTGCTGGCCGTTGGCCGCTTCGCCCACGATATCCAGTTCCGGGTCGAGACTCAGCAGCATCCGCAGCCCCTGCCGAACAACGGCATGATCGTCCGCGATGACAATCCGAATAGACATGGTGCGTTTCCTTCATACTTTAATGTCAGAGAGTATTTCTTTACTATATGCATATTTCAAAAAATGTGAAGCGCCTATTGGCAAACGCTTGCCCTACCGCTACACTGGCAGCGATTTCACACCCATCCATCAGGAGTAAATATGCCTGCCGCAACGCTGCTTTCGATACAGGTTGGCCTGCCCGCCGAACATAGCGCCGATACTATTTCCGATCAGCACTGGCAGTCGGCCATCTTTAAACAGCCGGTCAGCGGGCGTATATGGTTGGATACACTGAATCTGTCAGGTGACGGCCAGCACGACCGTAAGAATCACGGGGGGCCGTTCCGCGCGGTGCTGGCGTATGCGGCTGACCATTATCCGGTGTGGCGTACCGCACTGGAACGGGAACTGCCCTATGGCAGCTTTGGCGAAAATTTCACCGTCGCCGGAATGGACGAAAGCACCGTATGTTTAGGCGATGTGTATACCGTTGGTACGGCACGGGTGCAGGTGGCGCAGCCGCGTTACCCCTGCTGGAAACTGGCGCGGCGCAACGGCGTGGCTGATCTGGCGGCGCGGGTGGAGCGCAACGGCTGGGGTGGCTGGTACAACCGCGTCCTGCAAACGGGTTACGTGCAGGCGGGTGATCCTTATGAACTGGTGGAGCGCACCTATCCGCAGTACACCATCGCTTTCCTCAACGATCTGCTGATGAAACGCGCCGCTGACGCGGCGGCCTGTGCCGCGCTGGCCGAACTGGAGGCGTTGTCGCCGGAATGGCGCAGGCTGTACGCGCGGTTGGCTTAGAACATGAAACTACTCTGGAGTTTCCGTAAACACGAATAAATCCAATTACATGCCAATCTACAAATGGAGCTATGCAAGACTATCTAAGATTATTATATAATTAAATTTGTTTACTTAAATAAACAGGGGGTTACTATGAGTGATATTTTTATCCTTATAATTAACATTGTTGCCATCCTCGCTGGTATAGCCGCTATTAAAGTCGCTGGCAAACAAACAGCCGTGCTTCTTGCAGGCGCGGGGATTATCATTTTCGCCGTCATCTTTGCTGGGAATTTCTTTTATTTTGGGCCCAAAAACGCAGGCGATAAATTCCTAAATGAGATGAGGGACCTAGATTTTGCTGGAATGCGGGATAGTAGCTGTGTTGGCACCGAACTACATGATGAACTTTCACGGGTTGAATTGTTCAGAATATTTAGCCCAATGGTTGATTCGCTTATACACAATGAGTTTTTCATCCCAATCATTAACCACTACAATTTCACTTGGGCTATACCTCAGGGGTTTAGTAGCCAGCAGGTAGAGGAACGACCCGGAACGCTCTACATTCGATCAAATGGATTAACTGATTTCTGTGTTTATAATGCTGATGGTCTGGGAAGCGGAAGTTAATCCCAGTTCCCCTAATCCTAACACCTCACCCTCTTGTTACCTTACAAAGAGGGTGAGGGTAGAAAAACACATTTCTTCGCAGAAATAGCCGCGTTATTTCACGTCCTGCCAGGCGGTGTGGATTTCGGACTGGCCGGCACGAATGGCGCGCAGGAGCGCGTCCTGATCTACTGGCGTGGCGTACACCCGCACGCCGACCGCGTTGTAAATCGCGTTGCAGATGGCGGGCGTCGTGTTAATGGACGGTAGTTCACCAATCCCTTTTGCGCCGTATGGCCCGTCCTCGGTTGGATGTTCGGCCAGATGTGAGATGATTTCCGGCATATGTTTGATGCTGGGCATCTTGTAACGCGAGAGCAGGCGTGTCCAGGGCACGCCGTCCTCGATGATGAAGGCTTCGCTCAGACAGTGGCCCATCGCCATCACAATGCCGCCTTCGATCTGTCCCTGCGTGGCTAACGGATTGATCGCGCGCCCCATATCGGCGCTGGACAGGATTTTCAGCACCTTCACTTCACCGGTATCGGTGTCCACTTCGACCAGCGCGGCCTGCGTGGCATAACTGAAGCCAACATGCATATCCCCGCCCGTGCCAAGCGGCTGTGTTTTGGGCGCCCAGTACTCATGCCTGGCGCGCGGCGTCAGGCCGTTCTGTTTCATCCAGCCGACGACCTCACCCAGTTTCACGCTTTTACCGTTATGCCGCAGCAGCCCTTCTTCATAACGAATAGTGTCCGGCGGCACGTCCATCATTTCGGCGGCGGACTGCGTGATGGCTTCGCGCAGGGCGGCGGCGGCCAGCCGCGCCGCGTTGCCGGTGACGTAGGTCTGGCGCGAGGCGGTTGTCGGGCCGCCGTTGGGTGTCAGGTCGGTATCACACAGCAGGACTCTCACGTTCTGGTAGGCGACGTGCATTTCTTCGGCGGCGCACTGCGCCACTACATGCGCGATGCCCTGCCCAAGATCGGCGGCGGCGGTGCGGACCTGAATCGTGCCATCCTCGTAGGCTTCCACTTCCGCCTCGGATTTATCTGGCGCGCCGCCACCCAGTCCGGTGTTTTTGTACGCGCAGGCGAGGCCCCAGGCATAGGCTTTGTGGCCGTCGCGCCATGCCCAGCGGAAGCCGCTGCCATTGTGGTGCGCCTGCATATCGGCCTGCACGTCGTCAATTGTTTCCAACAGGCCAACCGATTCCCGCAGCAGTTGGCCGGTGGCCGTCGTTACGCCGACTTTCTGGGCATTGATGCGGCGAAACTCCACCGGGTCAATCTCCAGCGCCGCCGCCAGCATGTCCATGTTTTGCTCAACGGCGAAGGCCGACTGCGTGACACCAAACCCCCGGAACGCGCCGGACGGCACGTTGTTGGTGTACATGGCGAAACAGTCTATCTTGGCGTTCGGCACGACATAGGGGCCAGTGGCGTGGGTAGTGGCGCGGGTCATGACTTTATCCGACAGCGAGGCATACGCGCCACCGTCGCCGTATAGTTCGGCCTCGACCGCCGTCAGCTTACCATCGCGGGTTGCGCCGGTTTTCATGCGGATAATGGTCGCGTGGCGCTTGGGGTGGAAAATGAGCGACTCCTGCCGGGTGTACAGCATCTTGACGGGTACGCCGGTCACCGTCGCCAGCATGGCGCTGTGAATCTGCCCGGCGATGTCTTCTTTACCGCCGAAGCCGCCGCCGATCAGCGTGCCGATTACACGCACCGACTCTTCGGGCAGTCCCATCGCCAGAGCGATCTGGTTACGATCCTGATAAGGAATCTGCGACCCGACATACACGGTCAGTTTGTCGTGACCGGCATAACCCGCCGGAACACCGATCGAACATTCCGGTTCGAGGAAAGCGTGTTCAGTCGTCGGTGTGTGGTACTCGTGTTCGATAATCACGTCCGCTTCGGCAAAACCCCGCTCAATGTCGCCGTGCCGGACTTTGATATGTTTGAGCAGGTTGCCGGTGGGATGCTCCGGGTGCAGGATGGGCGCTTCAGGCGAGTGGGCGTATTTCGGGTCAGCCACGATGGGCAGCGGCTCGTACTCGACTTCGATCAGTTGCAGCGCCTCGGCAGCCAGGTCTTCACTGTCCGCCGCGATAATCGCCACCGCATCACCGACGTAACGCACGACGGTATCACACAGTACCGGCCAGTCGCGGAACACGAGGCCGTGCAGGTTTTCGCCGGGTACATCGGCATGGGTGAGGACGGCGCGCACGCCGGGCAG
>JARKOK010000122.1 GCA_029975765.1 Aggregatilineales bacterium | reverse complement strand
TGATTGAACACATGGTTTAGGCGCGCACAGGGGGTTGGCTGATGTCTCAGAATACGTTGTCTCGCCTTTCGGCCAGATTATCCGGCGCGGACGCAAACCTGCTCCGGCAGTTTTTGCCGATTATGGTCCTGGTCGCGCTGGTGGTGCTGGTCGGGTTGGTCACGCCGGAGTTTCTCGCGCCACAAACGCTGATCGTCCTCGCATCCGATACGGCAACGCTGTTTGTGATGGGCGCGGGCGTGACTTTTGCCATCATGCTGGGGGGCATTGACCTCTCCATTGAAGCGGTAGCCTCTTTCGCCAGCGTGATTGTGGCGCTGGCGCTGCCGCAGTTTGGTTATTTCGCGTTTGTGCTGGGGGTGCTCGCCGGTCTGACAGCCGGCCTGATCAACGGCATCATTCACGTTCGTCTGTTACTGCCCTCCTTCATCGTCACGCTGGCGGCTGCCGGGGTCTGGACAGGTATCGGCCTACTGATCTCCAACGCCACCTCCGTTCCAATCAACGCGCAGGATCGCGAACTGGTAACCTGGATCACCGGCACCACCTTCGGTCTGCCCAACGAACTGCTGATCGCGGCGCTGGTGCTCATCTTTGGTTTGTTCATCCAGCATTTCACCGCCTTCGGGCGTTACAGCCGCGCTGTCGGTTCCGGCGAGGCCGCAACCTGGGCCTCCGGTGTGAATGTTCGTTTTACCAAAATCGCCGCCTTCGCGGTATCCGGCGCGCTGGCCGGTATGGCAGGTGTTATGCTGGCCGGGCGGCTCTCCAGCGGCGGCCCGCGCATCGCCGATCAATTCCTGCTGCCAGCGATTGCGACCGTCGTCGTCGGCGGCACTTCCATCTCCGGCGGGGTCGGCAGCATCTGGCGCACCCTGATCGGCGCTTTGATCGTATCGGTCATCCGCACCGGTATGAACTTCGTTGGGGTAGATGTATTCGCGCAGCAGATCGTCTTTGGGATCGTGCTGATTCTGGCCGTCGCCATTACAATTGACCGCAGCAAAATGCCGATTATCAAATAATCATCGTACACAAGGACGGACATTATGGATTTAGGACTCAAAGGAAAAGTAGCGGTTGTGACGGGCGGCAGCGTGGGCATTGGCCTCGCTATCGCTGAAGGGCTGGCCCAGGAAGGCGTGCAGTTGGTATTATGCGCCCGCAATGCCGAACGACTGGCCGAAAAAGCCGCCGGCATCAGCGCGACGTATGGTGTCAAAGCCATCGGCGTACCAACGGATGTGTCGAAAGCTGATGACATATCCCACCTGGTTGAAACTACCCGGCGCGAATTTGGCGGCGTGGACATCCTCATCAACAACGCCGGCACCGGCAGCGAAGAAACGATCATGACCGCGCCGGACGAACGCTGGCAGTACTACTGGGATTTACACGTCATGTCGGCGGTGCGGCTGACGCGCGGCCTGGTACCCTTTATGCGCGAACGCGGCGGCGGCGTTATTTTGAACAATGCTTCGATCTGTGCCGCGCAGCCCTTATGGTACGAGCCAATCTACAACACCACCAAAGCCGCGCTGGTGATGCTGTCCAAAACCATGTCTACCGAGTTCATCAAGGACAATATCCGTGTCAATGTTGTGAATCCTGGCCTCGTCCTGACCCCGGACTGGATGAAAACCGCCACGCTGCTGACGGCAGACAAGGACATCACGCCGGAACAGTACCTGGATAACATCGCCAAAGAAAATGCGCCGATTGGCCGGTTCGCCGCCCCGGAAGAAATCGCCAATCTGTTCGTATTCCTCTGCTCACCGCGCGCCAGTTATATCGTCGGTTCCACTTACTACATTGATGGCGGCTGGCTGAAAGTGATAACCTAGCCGATGAAACATTACGTCATCGCCCACGATCTGGGCACGACCGGCAATAAAGCCACGCTGTATAACGCAGAAGGCACACTTGTCGGCAGCGCGTTTTATGCCTACAGCACCGAATACGCCCATACCGGCTGGGCGGAGCAGAACCCGGATGACTGGTGGCAGGCCGTCTGCACTTCGACCCGCCAACTGCTCCGCGAAACCGGTGTGCGCGGTGATGACATCGCCTGTATCACCTTCAGCGGGCAGATGATGGGCTGCGTGCCGCTTGACCGGCAGGCAAAACCGCTGCGAAAAGCCATCATCTGGGCCGATCAGCGGTCGGTCGAGCAGGAACGCTGGGTCGGGGAGCGCATCCCGGCGGCGGACGTGTACCGCATCACCGGCCATCGCCTCAGCGCGTCGTATTCGCTGTGCAAGATGCTGTGGCTGCGCGATCATCAGCCGGAGGTGTACCGCCAAACCTACAGATTCGTCCATGCCAAGGACTCGATTGTCGCGCGGCTGACTGGCGCGTTTGTGACCGACCCCTCTGACGGATCAAGCATGAATCTGTACGATCTGGAAAACGGCGTCTGGTCGGAGCGGATTCTGAACGCCGCGTTGGTTGATCCGGCGCAGCTTCCCGACCTGCGCCCGTCTACCGATGTGGTGGGCGAAGTGCTGGCCGGAATTGCCGATGAGGTGGGCGTCGCCGCCGGAACCCCGGTCGTTATCGGCGGCGGCGACGGCGCCTGCGCCACTGCTGGCGCGGGCTGCGTCCGCGAAGGGATCGCTTACAACTACATCGGTTCCTCGTCCTGGATTGCGCTTGCCAGCCCGCACCCGATTTACGATCCTGACCTGCAAACCTTCACCTTCGGCCATGTCATCCCCGGCATGTTCATGCCCGCCGGAACGATGCAGGCGGCCGGCGCCTCCTACCAGTGGACACGCGACCAGTTATGTCCGGTGGAAGTTCAGTCGGCGGCCAGCCTCCATATCAGCCCTTACGAACTGATGAACCTCGGCGCGGAACAATCCCCCATCGGCGCGAACGGCCTGCTGTTCCTGCCCTACCTGATGGGCGAGCGCAGCCCGCGCTGGAACACCAGGGCGCGCGGCGCGTTTATCGGCCTCACGATTCGCCACACCCGCGCCGATATGATTCGCGCGGTGCTGGAAGGCGTGACGATGAACCTGCGTGTCATCCTCGATGCCTTCCGCGCGCAGGGCACGCAGATTGGCGTCATGCGCGTGATCGGCGGCGGGGCGCGCGGGCGTTTCTGGAATCAGATCATGGCAAACCTTTACGGGATGCCGGTACACCGGCTGGCGCTGCTGGAAGAAGCCACTTCGTTAGGCGCGGCGCTGGCGGGTGGTGTCGGCGTGGGGTTATATTCCGACTTCTCGATGATCGAACGCATGAATCCGGTGGTAGAAGTCATCGAGCCGAACCCGGCAGCCCAGGCCGCTTACGAGCGGATTTATCCCGTTTTCGAAGCGGCCTACCGGGCGCTGCTGCCAGTCTATGATCAACTGGCGGCGTTATGACCCATCTGCGAACGGTCACCGGCTTCATTGACCCGGAAACGATCACGCTGGCCGATGGTCACGGGCATGTCTGGATCGAACCGCCGCAGGGAGTAGCCGGGGACGTTCGCATCCAACTCAACGATTATGCGGCGATTGAAGGTGAACTGCGCGACTTCCACGCGCAGGGCGGCGCGCTCGTCGTGGACTGCCAGCCGGGCGGCGCGGGGCGCGATGCCCGCCAGTTAGCGAAATTATCGAACGCCGCTGGCGTGGCAATAACGGCGACAACCGGCTTTCACCGGCAGAAATATTATCCGCCGGCAAGCTGGCTGTGGCACAGCAGCGCCGAGCCGGCCGCTGCCTTTTTCATCGAAGAACTGACGGTTGGCACGTTTGAAAGCGGCGGCACGATTCCGGCGACCGTCATTAAGGTTGGTTACGAAGGTATCATTGACGGCCAGACGCGCATCCTGATGGAAGCCGCCGCCGAAGCGTCAAACCGGACAGGCGCGGCCATTCTGTTTCATACCGAACGGGGACTGAATATCGAGGCTTTGCTGCCGTTTTTCACCGGTCATGGCGTACCCTGTCACCGGCTGTACCTGTGCCATGTGGACAAGCGCCCGGACTTCGGCCTGCACCGCGAACTGGCGCAGGCAGGCGTCCTGCTGGGATATGATACCTTTGTACGCCCGAAGTATAATCCTAATCAGAATGTGTGGCCGCTGGTTAAACAGATGGTCGCTGCCGGGCTGGACGGTTCAGTGGCAGTGTGTCTCGACCTGGCGTTTCCGTATATGTGGCGCGCCTGTAATGGCGCACCCGGCCTGCTGGCGCTGGTGGATATTGTTTCCCGGCTGCGTGCGGAAGGCATGTCCGAAAGCAGCATTCGCCATCTCACCGCTCTTAATGTGGTGCGGCGGCTCGTCTGGGCGGATTCAGAAAGGACATCGAAACCTTATGGCTCGTTTTGACCGGCTTACGGTCTACAATACCCTGCTGGCTGATGGCATGGTGCCGCTTTTTTATCACCGCAGCGCCGACACGGCACAACACGTTGTTACGGCGCTGGCAGAAGGCGGCAGCCATGTCCTCGAATTCACGAACCGGGGCGACTTTGCAATTGACGTGTTCAGCGCGCTGGTCAAATACGCCGCACAGGCGTGTCCCCAGATGATTATCGGCGTGGGTTCAATCGAAGACGCGCCCACCGCCGCCCTGTTCCTGGCACATGGCGCGAATTTCGTCGTCGGCCCGAATTTCAATCCTGACCTGGCGCGCCTGTGCAACCGCCGCAAAATCCCCTACCTGCCCGGCTGCGGCAGTGTGACCGAAATCGCCATCGCCGAGGAAGCCGGTGTCGAAATCGTAAAAGTGTTTCCCGGCAGTTCGGTCGGCGGGACAGGCTTTGTGCGCGATGTGCTGGGGCCGCGCCCCTGGACGCGCATGATGCCCACCGGCGGCGTGAACCCGGAGGAAGCCAACCTGCGCGCGTGGTTTGAGGCCGGCGTGGCCTGCGTTGGTATGGGCAGTAAGCTGATCCAGAGCGAATGGATTAAAGCCGGGAATTATCAGGCCATTACCGATCTGACCCGGTCAACGCTTAACCTGATTCGCACCATTCGCACCAAAGTGTGATGATCTCAAATCAACCGGCGGCGAGGGGTGGGTGACTCACCCGCCCCTGTGACTCCTTCAGCGCCCCAATATCTGGTTAAACTCCAGCTTTTCGCCGTTCGGCCCGCGAATGTTGAAGTAACGATCACCCTGTTCCCAGAAGGGCAGCAGCACCGGCGCAGTTTCCAGCGTGACGAAACCCGCCGCGCGCAGTTCGTTGAAAGCCGCGTCAATGTCAGCCACGTCAAACGCAATGTGGTCAATGTGGCCGTCCAGGCCGGCTGCGGCTGGCAACTGGTAGAATTCCAGCACAAAATTGTCTTTTTCCAGCATGGCCGCGTCTACCGGCGGCTCACCTTCGACGCGCGCGCGCATCACCGGTACAAAGCCAAACCGGGAATAGAACCGGATCGCCGCTTCGAGGTCAACGACCGGAATACCCAGATGTGACCACCCGCCAACATTCTCCGCGCGGCGTGTCGGAGACAGATCAAACCGCTGGTTGAACTCCACTTTTTCGCCCATCGGCCCGGTCAGAAAGGCGTACTGCACCCCTCTTGACCAGAAGGTTGGCAGCGTAACCGGGCCATCCGGCGTTGCCGGGTCAAGTTGAGCGCCCCGGCGCCGCGCTTCAGCCAGTGCGCCAGCCATGTCCAGCACATCCAGCGCGAAATGGTCAATCGCGCCATGCCCGCGCGTTTTCACGGCCTCGCCATCCCGGCCAACCAGTTGGTAACATTCCAGCATCAGGCCGAGCCGCTCCAGAAACGCCACCCGAATATCGCCGTCCGGCGTAGACAGCACCGGCTCATGAACGACGGTGAACCCCAGTTTCTCAACGTACCATGCTTTCGCGGCTTCGATGTCAGCGACCGGAATACCGAGGTGCTGTACCCCCCGCAGATTGCCATCCAACAACATTTTAAAAGAACCCCCTGAACTTCTATCAACGCACGAACCAGAAGTTTACCTCAGTTCATGGGCTGCCGGGACAATCCATTCGATGATCGCAGCGGCAGCACGGTTGCTGCCCGCACCCAAACGCGGTCGCCTGTTGGCGGTACAGCACCGGCCTGAGCCGGCAGTTTCAGCATCAGCGTGAGATCATCCGTGACTCGCAGGCTGAGTCGGTATGAATCACCCAGATACACACATTCTTCAACCACCCCACTGAACGCGCCGGGGTCACCGGGCGCGGCCAGACTCAGGCCATCGGGATGCAGCAGTACCGCATCTGCCGGCATGGTCAATGCAAATGTGCCAAGTACCGTTTCCACCCGGCCATTCGTTGTTCGACGCACGATGGGTACGATATTGTTCAGGCTGAGAAACCGTGCCACAAACGTTGAATGCGGCTGCTGGTACACATCCGGCGGCGACCCGACCTGCTCAATAAGACCTGCATTCATCACCGCGATCTGGTCGGCGATGGCAAATGCTTCGTGCTGGTCGTGGGTTACATACAGCGCCGTCAGCCCTACCCGCTTGATAATTTCCCGCAGTTCGATCACCAGCCGTTCCCGGAGCGCCGCGTCCAGCGAACCCAGCGGCTCATCCAGCATCAGCAGGCGCGGATTGGGCGCCAGACTGCGCGCCAGCGCCACGCGCTGCCGTTCGCCCCCGGACAGCCGCGCGACATCACGGCGCTCAAAGCCGCTCAACCCGACCAGTTCCAGTACTTCCCTCACACGCCGCTGCTGCGTAGCTGTCGGGATTCCCTGCATCTTCAACCCAAAGGCCACGTTCTGCGCCACGTTCAAATGGGGAAACAGGGCAAAATCCTGGAACATCAATCCGAAGCCCCGCTGATGAATCGGCACGCCGGCTAACGACTGACCTTCAAATTCCACTGTGCCGCGTTCAGGCTGTTCCAGCCCGGCGACCACCCGCAGGAGTGTGGTCTTACCGCAGCCGCTTGGCCCCAGCAGACACACGATTTCCCCGCGTGCCGCATCCAGATTGACTCCGCGCAGCACCGGCTCACCCTCGAAAGCCACCGCCACATCTCGCACCTGAAGCATCAGAATTCCCCCACGCCTGCCGACCGCAGCCGCTCAATCAAGATAAACCCGGCGGCGGACACCGCCATCAACAGCGCGCTCATCGCCAGCGCCTGCCCGTAATTCGCCGCCCCCGGCTGTCCTAACAATCGAAAGATCACCACCGGCATGGTTGGTGTATCCGGTCGCGCCACACATAAGGATGCGCCGAATTCCCCCATACTCACCGTGAACGCAAAAATCGCGCCAACCAGCACCCCCCGGCTGATCAGCGGCAGATCAATCCAGCGCCACACCTGCCAGGGTGACGCGCCTAACACCCGCGCCGCCTCCTGAATGCTGGGCGTGATGCCGCGCAGCGCGGGCAACACGCTGCGTACCACAAAGGGCATCGCGACCAATGTGTGCGCCAGGGGAATCAGCACCGGCGACGCGCGCAGGTTCAGCGGGGGTTCGTCCAGCGCGATGATATACCCGAAACCGAGCGTCACGGCGCTGGCGGCCAGCGGCAGCATAAACAGAGGGTCGAGCCAGCCGACAAGCCCTCGATCGCGCCGTGATAACAGGTATGCCGTCATCAGTCCCAGCACCAGCGCCAGTACGGTGGTTGCCAGCGCAAATACTAACGAATTGCCGATGGCCTGCACCGGCGGGACGAATAACACCGACTGACGCGTATTTTCGCCTAACATCCGGTAATACAGTGTCGTTAAGCCCTGATCGCCCGCCGTGAACGACCGGATCACCAGCGCCAGCAGCGGCGCGAACAGCAGCACCACCAGCAGCACCAGATTGGCGGCGACCAGTGCCCATTGCCGGAAGCGGCGTGGGCGGCGCGCGGCGTATCCCACGCTCACAACATCGCTGGCGATACGGCGCTGCAATCGGGTGTACAGCACCATCATGAGGAACATCAGTCCCATCTGGACGATAGACAGCGCCGCCGCCATTGGCAGGTTAAACAGGTTGGCCGCCTGCCGGTAGATTTCAACCTCCAGCGTGGCGAAGCGCGGCCCACCCAGAATGAGCACCACCCCAAAACTGGTAAAAGTGAAAACAAATACCAGCACCGCCGCCGCCAGCAGCGCCGGGCGCAGCATTGGCAGCCGGATTTCCCACCACAGCCGCCAGCCGTGCGCGCCCAGCACACGGGCGGCTTCTTCCATACGCGGGTTCTGGTTCGCCCAGAAGCTGCTGATCAGTCGCAGCGCGACCGCGTAATTGTAGAACACATGCACAATCAGGATAATCGCCAGCGTGCGTTCCAGTTCGATAGGCGGCGCGGTCAGCCCGAACAGGGTCATGAGTCCGGTATTTAACAAACCGCGCGGTCCGATCAGCGCGCTGAAGGCCGCCGCAACCACCACCGTCGGCAGCACAAAGGGCAGCGTCGCCAGCGCCAGCAGCAGCGATTTCCCCGGAAAGCGGTAGCGTGTGAAGATGTACGCACCCGGCAGCGCCAGCGCCAGCGTTAAACCCGTGGACAACGCCGCCTGCCACAGCGTAAACCACAGCGTCTCGCGGTAGTAAGCCGAGGTGACAATTTCCAGAAAGCTGCCGAGATTCAACTGTCCATCGGGCGCGAGACCAACGGCGAAGATGGACAGCAGCGGGTAGAAAAAGAACAGCGCCAGAAAAGCCAGCGGCGCGAGCAGCAGCCCGCGCCGCAGCAGCGTCATCGCAAAACGGTTTCGGTCCACGCCTGAATCCAGTCCTGGCGATACTGGTCAATCTCACCAATATCCATCGTCACCGGTTCTTCGGGAATAGCCGCGAACTGGACAAACGCCTCTGGCAGCTCCGCCTCCGGGTTGACCGGGAACACATACATCTGCATTGGCAAATCTTCCTGGAAGGAACGGCTTAACAGGAAATCCACGAACTGCCGCGCGGCGGCTTCGTTGTCTGTTCCGCGCAGGATGCCGGCGAATTCAATCTGCCGGAAACACATGCCGTCCGCCGTAATACTGCCGGTCGCCGGTTCGCCGGTGGTTTCATCCACTGTGAACGGCGGGCTGCTGGCATAACTGACTACCAGCGGGCGTGTGCCATCGCCACCCCCGGCGCTGAACTGGTTGAAGTAAGCATCCGACCAATCCTCCGAGATGTATGCATCATTCGCCACCAGATCGCGCCAGAAATCGAGATAGGTGTAGTCTCCCTCTGTCCCGAACTGCGCGATGGTTGCCAGCAGAAATGCCAGCCCTGGAGAAGATGTCGCGGGATTTTGCACGGCCAGCAGACCGTTGTACGCCGGTAGTGTCAGGTCAGCCAGGCTTTCCGGCAGCGATAGTTCATGCTCGGCGAAATAGGCTGTATCATAGTTCAGGCACACGTCGCCGTAATCTACCGGTGTCACGCGGTTTTCGGGGTCGAGCCGGAATTCATCAGCTACGTTCTCCAGCAGCGGTGACTCGTAGGGGATGAACAGGTCCTCTCCCAGCGCCCGCCCCAGAAAGGTATTATCAACCCCAAACATCACATCACCCAGTGGATTACGTTTGCTCAGAATGGACTGGTTGACCATCGTCCCGGCGTCGCCGCTCCGCAGAATTTCGACCCGAATACCGGTATCAGCCTCAAACTGCGCCAGCACCGCTTCGCTGACATTAAAGCTGTCATGGGTAACCAGTGTCAGCACATTATCCTGCGCCCCGACCGGCGCACCAGTTAACACCATCACCGCCAGCAGGAAAAACCATTTCATACGCATCGAACACTCCCTTCACAGATATGCCAACCATAACAGACCCTTTGGGAGCACCGATAAAAAACCACCCCACTGCGTTTAACCGTAGGGGGTGGCGTTCAGTTTCGGTATGGAACACTCCCTACGCCGGTATGACCCGGATCAGGTTAAGGGTCGGCGCGGCGATACGCGCCCTCTCAGCCCGCTTGACACGGACTCCCCTGGTCTGTTTAATTACAATTCAGTATACCCTATGCTGTGCCGGCCTACAATAGATCAAGTGGCTCATCTTGGGTCTACCCTCAATTGTGAAACTTTTTACATGCCGCTGCGTATACAGGAATAGCACGGTAAATCCCCACAGGGAAATCACAATTCAGGTGTTATAGCTGTAACACCCGGCACTCGTGCCGCAGGTAAGTTGCGCTGTGGGTCATTCATCCAGGTAAGGAGACCTCATGCCAGCCCGAATCGTCACCTTCATTTTGTTGGGCTTAGGATTGCTCACACTGCCGGCCAATGCCCAACCAATCGCTGCCCAATCTCCAGCATCGCCAGCCTTTGAACCCACCCCCTGCGCCGTCAACTTCGCTTACGGTGGCGATGTTCTGTGTGGCACTGTTGTCGTGCCGCAGGATCACGCTCACCCGGAAGAACGAACCCTCCATCTTGCCGTAGCGGTCTTCAAGGCACGCAGCCAGACTCCAGCGCCCGATCCGTTAATCTTTCTGGACGGCGGCCCCGGTGCGCGCACGCTGGACTCTTACGCTGGTGGGTTAGGCGATTTCCTGCGCCGCTTCAACCGCGAGCGTGACATCATCATCTTTGATTATCGCGGCATGGGGCATTCCGATCCGGCGCTCACCTGCCCGGAGTCGCTGGATACGGTCAATGATAACTGGGAAACAGCCTGCCGGGAACGGTTCGCCGGGCAGGGCATAGACGTGACGAACTTTACCACCCGCGATAACGCCGCCGATGCTGCGGACATCGTACGCGCGCTGGGGTACAACACCTACAATGTCTGGGGTGGCTCATATGGTTCATCGGTCGCGCTCACGCTGCTGCGCGACCAGCCCGACAATATCCGGGCGGCTATCATCACCGCCATGCAGCCGCCCCAGGGGGACTTACAGGCCGCGATACCGGCCAATTTACACCGGACAATCGCGGCTGTCTCGACGCTGTGTGCGGCAGATGCGGCCTGCGCCAGCGCGTTTCCTGGCGATCTCAATGACCAACTGGCCGTTATCGTCGAACGGCTTGATGCCAGCCCCCTGCCGATAACGGTTGCCAATGTGAACACCGAACTCACAGGTTTCAACATTATTTCCGGGTTGGCACAGCTTCTCAAGGATGAACAGAACATCCCCATCATCCCTGGCCTGATCGCCGCCCTGTATGCCGAGCAGTACGACGTGGTGCTGCCCTATGTCAGCGCCCTGTCGCAGCCGCCCGACCCGCTAAATCCTATCGGCGCGTACCTGTCCATGCGCTGCACCGACAGTATTCTGGCGACCAGCAGCGAAGCCTTTGACGCCGCGCTGCAAAGTATCCATCCTGCCTTTCGAAAGGGTTATACGGCGGAGAATCAGCGTGAAATCGCCCAGTGTCAGGCCTGGGGTGCGCGTGTGCCGACTGAGGCTGACCGCCTGCCGGCGGTGACCGACACGCCGGTACTGATCATCAGCGGGGCGCTTGACCCCTACAGCTCGCAGGAATGGCTGGACTCGACCCTGGCGACGCTGCCCAACGGCCAGGGCTTCATGCTGCCGTACCATATGCACTACGTCATTCACCATCCGTGTGCATCGAAACTGCTCACTGGCTTTATCGAAGATCCGTCGGCTGAACTGGATGCAAGCTGCATCGCCACCGTCAAACCACCGACCTTCCGGGTGCAGTGAGTCGAGGCAGTTACGCCGCGCTTGTAGGGACACGAGAGCGAACGTGTCCCTACGGCGTGGATAAAAACGCAGCCAGATACTCATCAAACCGACCGGCGTTGCAGGCGTCTATGTAGCGCAGAAACTCCCCGCCGCCAATCGGATAATCGGGGTAGCAGCTTGTCGGCCGGGCCCCACGCGGCGCATGAACAGCGTAACTAACCCCGGCTGATGGGATCAGGATCGTATCGAGCGACCGCTGCACCTGCTCTACCATCCGCTCTACCGTCACAATTACGGTATCCGCCAGGAAGATCAAATCCATATCCACGCCGGTATTGGCGTTGATAGTCACATTCCCGCGTTTATCACCTTCCAGCCCATGCAGCACGGCCACATCACAACCAATCGCGGGGAACGCGATCAGTTCTTCTCCGGTGTAGGGGTCTGTCACCATTTTCACGTCCGGGCGCAGGCGGGGCAAATCTGTTCCCAGCCATGCCCGCGATGGCATAAACCCGACTTTTGATAACCCGGCGCGAATTCCCATCGCCAGGCTGGCCTCGGTTTCTTCGAGGATATGAACCGCCCCTGTCTGCGCTGCTTCGGTAAACATGGGCGCGAGGCCAAACGATTCCAGGCCAAAATAGACGGAACGCATGGTCTTCACGCAGCCCGCCCCCACCAGTAAATCCGACTCAAAACCGGCGGTGAAACACAGCAGCGTCAGATCACGTGGGCGCGGCTGCCGCCGCAGCAGTTCCCTCACGAACGCCACCGGACGGCGGTAAACCGTCATGCCGCCCAAAGCCAGCGTGGACGAATCCTGAATCAGCGAGGCTGCATCGGTCAGTGAAATCCAGTCAGTCATAATGGTGTGAAACTTCAACTTTGAGCAAGAGATAACAAAGCACAGATGAAAATACCTGCGGAAACGATGTCGGCAGACGCCGAATCAGGGTTCAGAGTACCGGACAAACCATCATCGGGGTACTGCACTCCCCCGCCGCCCCTGCCATATCATCGCCACCAGCCAGCCCAGCAGATTGGAGCGTACATCCCGGACCGTATCGGCGGCGCTCCACTGCATGTTAATCTGCGTCACATCGCCGCGCTGGCTCATTTCATAGTTATGTACACGATACTCCCCGTACTCCCACCAGAACGTGACCAGCGCCAGCACCCCTAACGATACTACCGCCCGGCGCTGATTCCCCCAGCGCAGCGCCCGCGCCAGTGTACTATCGAACCGATCCTGCTGCCCCATCACCCGCAGCGTATCACACACCAGCCCGGTCAGCGCGAAGGCAGTAGCCGAATGTGGAATGGAATCCAGGCCAAAACCGGCAAACTGCATTTCACCCCATTTACCCTTGTAGATGTTGAATCGCGGGTGAGACGTGATATACCCCACTGCCAGCGGCGCGACATACACGGCATAGTCCTGATTATCACGCACCATCTTCACCAGCGTTTCCTCAACCAGATTCCGCGCCTGCGCCCGGCGCGGCAGCAGCCCGCGCACCACATCCGGCAGCAGCAGCGACAGCGAGTTCGTCAGCAGATGTGGCAGCCACGTCGTTTGCATCCGGTATTCACGCCGGTTGGCCGCCGCCGTCAGAGCAACCAGCAGCCACAGCCCGTACCGCAGAAAGTCGCGCGCGGTCGGATACGATTTCTCTAGCTTCACGTTAACATCCCATGTTATATAATGCTAATCAGAACCGTCCGATGATATGATTGACGCAGGATGCCTGACCTTTCCCTTTTGACTTATAACTGCTTCGGCGCGCCGGGGCTGAACACCACCAAACGCCTACGACGGCTGGCACACGAACTGAACCGGGAAGCACTTACCATCGTCTGCCTGCAAGAAGTTCAGACTCATGCCTATCGGCGGCTGTTGGCCGAAGCCTGTCAGGCCAAGTATCCCCATCAAGCCTACCAGCCTTTTATCCACGCGCCAATGGGCGGTCTGCTCACACTGGCCGTCCAGCCGATTGAGCAGATGGATTACGCGCTGTACCGCGAGCGCGGTCTGTGGTACACCCCCGCCGTCACGGATTGGATTCTGCACAAGGGGGTTTTAACCACCCGCCTGCACGTACACGGCCTGCCGGTCACGGTGTTAAACACCCACCTTACGGCCAACTATACCGGCGACTGGAGTCAAAGCAATCCTTTTGCGCGGCAGGAACACGGCGAGCTGATGCAGTTGGCCGAGGTTGTCCGCGCCCAACCATCTGGTTCGCTGGTGATTGCCTGCGGAGATTTTAACATCCCGCGCGGCAGTTGGCTGTATCAGACCTTCATCGAAGCCAGCGGCCTGCATGACCCCCTCGCCGGGGATACACGTCCCACCTTCCGCCCGCATCGGGGCATGGGCGCGCGCTATGCCGCACCGATTGACTTTACCCTTGTGCGGCTGCCATCTGACAGGAAGTTCAGCCTCAGCAGCGATCTGCGGTTTCAGAACAAGGTTCACGGCAGTAAGCCGCTGTATCTCTCTGACCATAACGCCGTTGAACTGCAACTGACGTGGGACACACCCTAATCCCTCCCTCGCCGCTTACAACCTCATGCTTCACCACAACTCCCGGTATACCACCTGCGTATAAGAGTATAGCCTGTACATCACCGGTTTATCTCCCGATTACAGCAGGTTGGTTCATAATCCTCAAAGCGAGCCGCACATGCAAATCGAAACCATTACCACACCGTTCATGCTGCATATCTCGGTCAACTGTTATCTTATCCGGCTGGATGATGGATACATCCTGATTGACACTGCAATGTCACGCCAGCGCCACCGCGTGGAAACCGCCCTGGAGCGCGCGGGCTGTACACCGGGGCAGCTGAAGCTCATTGTCCTGACTCATGGTGATTTTGACCACTGCGGTAACGCCGCTTATCTGCGCCAGAAGTTCGCTGCCAGCATCGCCATGCACCCGGATGACGCCGGCATGGTCAAAAACGGTGATATGTTCTGGAACAGAAAACAACCGAACCCGCTTATGAAAACGATCTTCGGCCTGTTTTTTTCGCTGCCGCCGGCCAGCCGGTTTCAGCCGGATATCTGGCTGCGGGAAGGCGATGACCTGTCCGCTTACGGCTTTGATGCCAGAGTGATCGAGCTACCGGGACACTCGAAAGGCAATATCGGCCTCTTGACTGACGGAGGGGAGCTGTTTTGTGGCGACCTGCTGGGTAATCTGGGGCAGCCGGAAAAGTGGTCACTGGTTGATGATGAAACCGCGATGACCGCCAGCATCGAAAGGCTGAAGGAACTGGCTGTTACAACCGTCTATCCCGGTCACGGCAAATCTTTTCCGATGGCCGCGTTCAGTGCCAGACATTCATAAAAAACGGAAGTGCAGCGCCGTTCACAATCGTTTTAGTGCTTCACGCTGCGCTCTGGTCAGACCTTTCACAACCAGTTCATAGGAATGGTCTACCATGTCGTGGATTTCATCATCCGGCACGCTGCCATCCAGAGCAATCGAATTCCAGTGTTTCTTGTTCAGATGGTAGCCGGGGGTGACGGCGGGATAAGTCTCGCGCAGAATGGTCGCCCAGGTCGGGTCACACTTCAGGCTGATAGTCGTACCGCTAAGCGGCAGCAGCGCGAAGACTTTCCCCATCACTTTCATCACGGCGGGGTCATCCCCAAACGGAAAATCTTCGGCGGCGGCAGCTTTCGACAGACAGTAGGCGCGCAGTTCATCCCGGTTCATCAATACCTCCATATCAGGATTTACAGACAATCACACGCCCCTCAGCAGCGCGCAGCAGCCGGTCATAAATAGCGGCGCCCAGCCCCGCCCGCTCCACTGCGCTCACCAGAATCACATCCACCTCCTGCCGGTCGAGTTCCCGCAGACCACTGAACAGATTGGTGCCAATCTGATGCAGATCGGCGCGCGCGCCTAGTTGGAACACGACGGCGGGAGTTGCCGCAAAATCAGGCGCATCTTCATCGGTCACCAGCACGCCCACGCGCTGGCCGGCGCTCAACCGCTCCTGTGCGGCGGCCCGCATACCCGCCCGCACGGCCTCAGGCGCACCGGCAAACAGCAGTAGTTCAGCATGGGGCGAATAATGTTTAAGCAGCATTCCCGGCGCTTCAATCCCTGTGTCGTCGGGCTGCAAATGGCGCGTCACCAACCGCACATCGGGTATGAGCGCCCGCAGCATTTCCAGCGTAATCCCGCCCGGACGCAGCACTTCGGGCGCCTCTTTCGTTAAATCGAGAATAGTGGACTCCAGGCCGATCACCGCCGAACCGCCGTCCAGTACTACATCAACATGGCCGCGCAGATCATCCAGCACATGCACCGCTGTGGTGGCGCTGGGACGCGCAAACCGGTTGGCGCTGGGGGCGGCCACCGGCAGCTCCGCCACGCGGAACAAAGCCAGCGGAATCGGGTGATTTGGCATTCGCACGGCCACCGTTGCCATGCCCGCCGAGACATTGGGCGGAATCGCCGCGCCCCGTTGCAGCACCAGCGTCAGCGGCCCCGGCCAGAAGCGCCGCGCGAGATCGTAAGCCAGAGATGGCACAGCCCGGGCGACCTGTTCTAACTGCGCCATATCGTACAGATGTACGATTATCGGGTCAGAGGCAGGACGACCTTTCGCGCTGTAGATGCGGTCAACGGCGGCAGCATCGGTGGCGTTCGCCCCCAGTCCATAAACCGTCTCCGTTGGGAACGCGACTAAGCCGCCTTCACGTAAAGTCGCGGCAGCCCGCGCGATTATCTGCGCGTCCGGCGACTGCGGATTCAATTGAAACACTTTGGTATCGGCAGAATAGGCCATAGGCATTTACCGGAATCTGTCCGGTCTTCTCATGACAGATTCAGGCCGTTAATTCAGGAAACGGCTATAATAATAACACAGTTAGCTGCAATTGGAGTATGGTATGCACACGTTACGCGCCTTCTGGCAGCGTTTACAGCCTTTCCACGCGAGTTTTATGATTGTGGGTGTCTTTGTAGCCGGTTTCTTTCTGGGCAACCAGTACCATATCAGCCTGGCACAGAGCGACACGATACCTTCACGTGAGGCTGAAATCCTGTTTGAACCCTTCTGGCAGGTGTATAACCTGATCGAAAGCGAATATTTGGAGCCGGTTGACCCGGCCAAACTGGTAGATGGCGCGATTCAGGGCATGATCGAAGTATTGGGCGACGAATTCAGCGGTTACATGAACCCCGAAGTCTATCCTCTGATGAACGCTGATCTGTCCGGTTCAGTGGAAGGGATTGGCGCGCTGGTCGAAAGCGACGAAGTAACCGGTGAAATTCGGATTGCCAGCGTGCTGGAAGGCTCGCCAGCCGAGGCAGCAGGCATTCAGGATGGTGATATATTCGTTGCCGTCAATGGCGAAGATGTGACCGGCATGACACAGATGGAACTGGTGACGAAAGTGCGTGGCCGGGCAGGTTCGGTTGTTAATCTGACCATGCGGCGCGGTGACGAACTGGTGGAATTTGAAGTCACCCGCGCCCGGATTGATGTACCCAATATTGAATACGAAGTGCTGGATGGCAATATTGGCTACGTAAAGATGCGGGATTTCAGTGCCGACGCCCGCACCAAGCTGGATGCCGCGCTGGATGCACTGGACGTGAATAACCTCGACGGGCTGGTATTCGACATTCGTGGCAACCCCGGCGGCCTGCTGTCCAGCGCGATTGATATTGCCAGCGCCTTTATCAAGGACGGCACGATTCTGATCGAGGATTTTGGCAACGGCGCGGAACGCACCTTCGAGGCGAATGGCACCTACATCGGTGTATCCGTACCACTGGTGGTGCTGGTCAATGAAGACAGCGCCAGCGCGTCGGAACTGGTGGCCGGGGCGCTGCAAGACCGCGACCGGGCGCAGATTATCGGTGAAATAACCTTTGGCAAGGGCACGGTGCAGACCTGGCGCGAACTGGTGAACGGCGGTGGTGTGCGTCTGACGATTGCCCGCTGGCTCACACCTAATGGGAACTGGATTCACAAACAGGGTGTCACCCCGGATATTATCGTGGAATGGACACCCGAAAGTCGCAACGATCCCAACGATCCGCAGTTGCGGGCGGCACTCGACTATC
>JARKOK010000118.1 GCA_029975765.1 Aggregatilineales bacterium | reverse complement strand
CCACACTCACGACCGCAGACGCCTCAATCTCCGGTGTCGTTTGCTGAAGATCACGCAGACGGTCAACCATCAGTTCAGTCCGCGATTTCGCCATAAGTGTACTCCTCTCAAAAAGTGCCCGGAAGAAGCGCCGGGTAGCCTGTTACATCGAGGTCTTCATCGCTGCTGACGATTCGATTGTACTACGTATTCTAGGAAAAAAGATTTGTAAAATCATGCTGGTTGGTGCTGGCGCTGACCAACCGTAATTTATTATACTAAACCTCAGGCAATCGGCAAGTCATCCACCGGGCGAAATTGCACGCGATGGTAATCGGGGGTTCTCAGAGCCGTGAGCTTTGTTATACTGAAAGTCTTGACTCTTACGCAGACTCGGTTGGTCGATTCGATGATCATGTATCGTTTACTCTAGAAAAAGCAGGTGGTATGCCCGACTATCCACAAGATACCCGCCAGACACCGCGTGTAAGCTCTAATCCGAACTCCATCCCGCTGGCGCAAAATGTCGCCGAACGTCTGGTTCAAAGCATCAGCCAGGTCATTATCGGCAAGCGGAACGAAGTCCGTCTTACCGTGCTGGGGCTGTTAAGCAAAGGCCACATCCTGATCGAAGACATTCCCGGTGTCGGTAAAACGATGCTGGCAAAGGCGCTGGCGCGAACCATCGGCTGTACCTTCAGCCGTATTCAATTCACACCGGACATGCTGCCATCTGATGTCACCGGCGTGTCGCTCTTCAATCAAAAGACCCGCGAGTTTGAATTCCGGGCCGGGCCGATCATGGCGCAGATTGTGCTGGCGGATGAAATCAATCGGGCCACACCCAAGACACAGGCTGCCCTGCTGGAAGCAATGGAAGAGAAGCAGGTCACGGTAGATGGTGTGACCTACCCCATGGAAGACCCGTTCATTATCCTGGCAACACAGAATCCCATAGAATACGAAGGCACATTCCCCCTGCCCGAAGCCCAGCTTGACCGTTTCCTGCTCCGCATTCAACTGGGTTATCCCAGCCCGGCTGAGGAATTAACGGTACTCTCGGCGCAGCAGTACGAACATCCGATTAATAATATGCGGCAGGTTGTCAGCGTGCAGGAACTGCTGGCAGCACAGCAGGCAATCCGCGAGGTATACGTCGCCGATGAGATCAAGCGTTACATAATTGACCTGGCGAATGCTTCGCGCCAGCACCCGGATGTATATCTGGGCAGCAGCCCTCGTGGCTCACTGTCGTTGTTCCGCACGGCACAGGCGCGCGCCGCGATGGCCGGACGCGATTACGTAATTCCAGACGATGTAAAAGCTCTGGCAGAAGCCACACTGGCGCATCGCGTTATCGTCGGGCCGGCAGCCCGCATCAAAGACATCACCTCGCGTACCATTGTGCAGGACATCCTGGCTTCCACGCCCGTACCGGGGGCGTCTGCCTGGCAGTAATTTATGCCCAATCGTCGGAATGTCATCTACGTTTTACTGATCCTATGCCTGCTCACTGGCCTGTTTACCGGGCGGGCGCTGTTCTTTAATATCGCCTACCTGCTGGGTGCCCTGCTGGCGATTTCATTCTTTTGGGCCTGGGTATCCGTGCGCTGGATTGCCATGAGCCGCAAAACCCGCGCCCGCCGCGCGCAGGTCGGGCGCAATCTGGATGAAGCCTTCGTCATCCGCAACCGTTCATTTTTGCCGAAACTGTGGCTGGAAGTACGCGATCATTCCACCTTACCCGGCCATCAGGCCAGCCATGTTGTCCCTGCGCTGGGGGCACGCCGCAGCTACCGCTGGTATGTGGAAACCCCCTGCCTCGTGCGCGGCGAATTTCAACTGGGGCCGGTCACCCTTATCAGCGGCGACCCGTTTGGCTTCTTCCTCACTCCGCGACGTGTGGATGCTACCTCGCGGGTCATTGTCTATCCGGCCACCGTACCCGTCAATCAGGTTCACCTGCCTATCGGCCTGATCTCCGGCGGCGCGGCCCAGCGGCGGCGCGCGCACTTTGTAACCACCAATGCCGCTGGCGTGCGGGATTATGTTTCCGGCGATGCTTTCAACCGCATCCACTGGCCGAGCACAGCCCGTAAAGACCGGTTGCTCGTCAAGGAATTCGAAATTGATCCTCTGGTGGATATCTGGTTGTTTGTGGACTTCTCCGCCAGTTCGCTGGTGGAAGAACCCAGCGTCCAGCGCATTGGCCGTACTGGCCCGGTGATTCCTACGAGCCAGGCGCTTCCAGCTTCAACCGAAGAATATGGCGTCGTAGCAGCAGCCTCGCTCGCCCAGTATTTCATCGAGTCAGAGCGCGCGCTGGGTTTTGCCGCTTACACCCCTGCCCGCGAAATCCATCAGCCGGAACGAGGCAACCGGCAGTTGGCACGCATTCTGCAAACGCTGGCGGTCGCCCGCAGTTTCTCTACCTATACCCTCAGTCAGATGCTCACACTGGAAACCCCGTATCTGACACGCGGCACGACGCTGGTGATTGTCACTGCGTCGCTGGAAGCCGCCTGGGTTAATGAAGCGCAGATTCTCTCGCGGCGCGGGATTCGTCCCATGTGCGTGCTGGTTGACCCTCATTCGTTTGGTGGCCCGCGTCCGGCAGATACCACCATCGCGATGTTAAAACTGGCGAGAATCCCAACTTTGCTGGTTCACAAAAACGACGACCTCAGCGCGGTGCTGGCGCAGCGTCCGTTGTAAACCACCACTGGTAAATGCCGACCTGCACGAAACTGGCGCGTTCTGCCGCCGCAACCGCCTCCCGGTGATCGAGCGGCAGTACCGCGCCTGCCGCATCATACTGGTGGCGTGCCTGCACCGTCTGTGCGTATCGGAACGCGCCATCCGACCACACACCTTCAACCCACAAACCGCGATAATTCAACGTACTCACCGGTATAAGGTAGCCGTCTGGTAAAGCCGCTTCCGGGATTTGGCTTCCATCGGCTGAGATATATAGTCCATGCGGCTGGTCGTCGCAAGTATAACCACACGCAGCAAAGGCGCGCTGGCTGGCGATATTGTCTGTCTTTATCAGGGCACGGGCAGTATCGGCCCCCATCAAAAAACCATCACGTGTGTGCGCCATGATCAACTGTCGCGCCAGCCCGCGCTGGCGATAGTCCGGCCTGACCGCCAGCAAATCCACTTCCCAACGCCGCATACCATTCGCCGCCAGCGTCAGAAAACCGTCTATGAATCCGGCAACTCTGCCCTCCGTTTCAGCCACCAGCGTGATGTGATCGGGTTCAGCTATCACACGGGCGGCATAACTTGCTTCTGTCACAGTCTCATCCGGCCACACCGAGTTTTTAACCGCCAGCAGTCCGGTTATATCTTCGGCGGTCGCGCGTCGTATTTGAATAGTCATTACGCCCTTTCCTCAGCTTTGCGGGTACGCTACACTACCTTAGCGGCTATCGTGCAAGGATTAGATTGACTTGACTGCCACTATTTCACCAGCGTCACCCCGTTATACCTACCTGTATCTGTGTGTTTTCGTCAGCGGTATGGTCACACTCGCGGTCGAACTGTCTGCCTCCCGGCTGTTGGGCAGTGTCTTTGGTACAAGTAACATTGTCTGGGCTAATGTGATTGGACTGATTCTCTTATTCCTGACCGTTGGCTATTTCATCGGTGGTCGCTGGGCAGACCGGTCGCCGCGTTACGAGACGTTCTACCATATTATTCTATGGAGCGCATTTCTCAATGCTCTGATTCCGCTTGTTGCCCGTCCGATCATCCGTACCGCTTCTGGTGCGGTGGCTGGCGCGGAAGCCGGATTAGCCATCGGCTCGTTCATCTCCATTCTGATCCTGTTCTCTGCGCCGATCACGCTGCTCGGTTGCCTGTCACCCTTTGCTATCCGGCTGGCGATGAATAACATGGCCGACACCGGCAAAACATCCGGTCGCATTTACGCCATCAGCACGCTCGGCAGCCTGATCGGCACCTTTCTGCCGACTCTCCTCCTGATTCCCGAACTCGGCACAACGCTGACGTTTCTCGTCTTCGCTGCGCTGCTCTACATCGTTGGTTTCATTGGCTTGTGGCGCATCCGTCGCACTGCCGCGCTGCGCTGGTTATGGATGCCGCTGACTATCGGCGTGCTGGCAGCCCTGGTGTTAAACAGCCCGCTGCGCGAACCTTTCCCCGGCGCCGTACTGCTCTACGAAAACGAAAGCGCCTACAACTATATCCAGGTTCAGCAGGACGCGCAGGGTAATCGTTACCTGTATCTCAACGAAGGCCAGGGGATTCACAGCCAGTGGAGTCCCGATACCGCCGCCGACAATCATCGTACCTGGAGTTTTTTTCTGACTGCGCCTTACTTCAATCCTCCGCCATTCACTCCGGCTGAAGTAGACTCGCTGGCGATTATCGGTCTTGCCGGCGGCACGATTGCCCGCCAGTATACATCCGTTTATGGCAGCATTCCGATTGATGGTATCGAAATTGATCCGGCGATTATCGAAGCTGGCGCACTTTATTTCGATATGAATGCAACCGCTATGCCCGGTCTGACAACCTACGCCCAGGATGGCCGCTACCAGATCAATCAGCTTGACCGCCGGTACACGATTATCGCGGTAGATGCTTACCGACCGCCTTATATTCCCTGGCACTTGACGACGGTTGAATTTTTTCAGGAAGTACGGGCACGGCTGGCAGACAGCGGCGTTGTGGCGATCAACGTTGGCCGCACGCAGACCGACCGCCGTTTAGTAGATGCGCTGACGGCCACACTCCTGCAAGTTTTCCCCAGCGTTCACGCGATGGATGTACCCTATTCGTTTAACACGATCCTCGTTGCCACTGTTCAGCCAACACAGCCGGACAATCTCGCGCACAATCTGAGCCTGATGCCTGCCGACAGCAGTCCCCTTCTACGGGATGCGCTTACCTGGGGTGTAACCCAACTTGTGCCGGCTGTTCCCTCTGATTTGATCTTCACCGACGACCGCGCTCCGCTGGAAACACTGGTGGATTCACTGGTGCTGAACTTCCTGCTCACTGGCGGCACAGAACAATTAGGACAGCAGTGATCATGGCCGAGACTGTATCTCCCTCCCCTCTGAAATCATTGGTTCCGGCACGCCTGGGACAGTGGTTTATCTCGCTGATTTTCCCGTTCCTGCTGGTGCTGATCTGTGTCCGTCTGGTCATGACCCCGCTGTTTTTGCAGCTGATCTATAATCGTTCCGGCTTTCCCACCGATTTGTACGGTTTTACTACGCAGGATCGGCTGAAATACGCGCCGCGTGCGGTGGATTATCTGCTCAACGACGCCGACATCACTGACCTGAGTCAGCAGCAGTTCCCGGATGGCGCGCCCCTGTACAATGAACGCGAGCTGCGCCACATGCAGGATGTAAAAACCCTCACCCGGTTCGCGTATCTCGCGGCGGTTGTTATAGGAGTAAGCGGGATGTGCGCCGGCGCGGCACTGGCGGCCCACCGCCAGACACGCTGGTATTTGCGCCAGGGGTTATTCTATGGCAGTGTGTTCACCCTGGCCCTGATCGCCACCATTGTGATCATCGCTATCGTGAACTGGAATTTCTTTTTTACCGGCTTTCACCAGCTCTTTTTTGAAAGCGGCACCTGGCGCTTTGAGTATTCTGATACCCTTATCCGTCTGTTCCCTGAACAGTTCTGGTTCGAAGCTGCGCTGGCGGTCGGCCTGATGACCGTCATTGGCGCAGGTCTCACCTTTCTGCTGGCGGGGCGCTGGCAGCCAAAACGTGACATTTTACCGGACTCGGCATGATCGTTGTCTTTGACAGCCCGCCCGGTGGGTGTTAACCTTACCGGTTAGATTGAGCTTTGGCGGATCGGTGATGGTCAAACTTCAGGCGCTTGCCAAGCTGCTCACCCCTGGTATCGGCGTCAAGCGCTGGTTGCTGCTGCTGCTGCTCGGGATTCTGATTATATCCGGCGGTTTCGCCTATACCGCCTTCAGTTTCATCGGCATCCACCTGATTCAGGACCTTCAACCACCGGTAGATTGGCTGGTAAGTATTGCTGCTGTGGCCGCTGGCCTGGGCATGGTCGCCATCGCTGTTTTGTCTTTATCCCGCAGCATCCTTGCGCCATATCGCCAGCACCAGCAGGGACGGGTAATTGACGTGGTTTACGCCCATAACCGGCGTCAAAAGGGTCTGAAAGTCGTGGTGATTGGCGGCGGGACAGGGCTGCCGTCTGTGCTGCGCGGCCTGAAAGCCTTCACCAGTAATATCACCGCCGTCGTGACGGTCGCTGACGATGGTGGCAGTTCGGGGCGTCTGCGCCGCGAACTAGGGGTGCTGCCCCCCGGCGACCTGCGAAATAACATCGCAGCCCTGGCCGACGATGAGAAGCTGATGACACGCCTGTTTCAATACCGTTTTAACACAGACGGCGAACTTGGCGGCCACGCCTTCGGCAATCTGTTTATCAGCGCCCTGGCCGGCGTCACTGGCAGCCTCGAAACGGCACTAATCGAAACCGAACGCGTCCTGAATATTCAGGGGCGCGTTCTGCCCGCCACACTGGATGATGTCCATTTGAGCGCGACGATCCGACTGCCAGAGGCGAACCGGACGATAGTCGTAAACGGCGAGTCGGACATTACCGGTACTGGCGGTCAGATCGAAACTCTGCGATTGGAACCGGCAGATATTCATGCTTACGATGAAAGTGTGCGCGCCATTCTCGATGCCGATCTGGTGATAATTGGACCGGGCAGTCTGTTCACCAGCCTGCTGCCCAATCTTCTGGTGCGCGATATTGCCGAGGCACTGCGCGCGACCAGTGCCTACCGGATATATGTCTGCAATGTCGCCGTGCAGCCCGGTGAAACGGATGGCTTTACCGTTGCCGATCACGTACTGGCACTGGAACGGCATGTCGGACGCGGCGTTTTCCAGGTCGTGCTGGCAAACGATGCTTATCCGACAGAAAACGCTGGCAGCAATACCATTTACGTTCAGCCGGTGCCACCGCACCATGAAATCTTGCAGCGGTACGAACTGCGCTACGCCGACCTGACGGATACTGAACACCCCTGGCGTCACGACACCCGTAAGCTGGCGGCGGCCATACTCCAGTTAAGCGACCAGGAACGGGCCGGAACGACTACCCGACCCGTTTTGATCGAAAGTTAAATGTTTGAATATCGTCTTTTTTAGGCCGCCCTATTACAATAGCGGGCGTCTACTAGCACAAGGAGCAGTCTCATGGCAATTCGTGTAGGTATCAACGGTTTCGGTCGCATTGGGCGCCAGGTTCTCCGCGCCATCCGCGAAAATTATCCCAACGATATTGACGTTGTGGCGTT
>JARKOK010000113.1 GCA_029975765.1 Aggregatilineales bacterium | reverse complement strand
TGCCGGCATGGTACAGGCACAGGACTGCCCGAATGGTATAGTCAGCCTCCGCGTGGATGACTGGTCAAGTGGCGACCGCGTGGAATACATGAACCAGGTGGTCGAGGCGTTTGAGGCCGAAAACCCCTGTATTGACGTTGTGCTCGAACCCAACATCGGCGACGATCAGAATACCCGCCGCCTGACGTGGCTTTCGGCTGGCACCAGCCCTGACCTGATGGCCTACCCGCCAGAATGGGCGGCGCTGTATATGGAGTCATCTGATGGCAAAGCCTATCTTGATCTGACGCCTTATGCCACCGGCGAGGATGGCATCAAAGTCGGTACGGATGTTTACGAAGGCATTTACAACCAGGGTATGTACGATGGCAAGCTGGTCGCCCTGCCCAAGGACTACAGCACCAGCGCCTTCTACATCAACACCGCCCTGTTTGAAGCCGCCGGCATCCCGATCCCCGAAGAAGGCTGGACCTGGGATGATGCGCTGGACATCGCTCTGGAGCTGACACTCGACGCCAATGGCAACAACGCGACCAGCCCGGACTTCGACCCTGACAATATTGTGCAGTGGGGCATTGATATTGTGAACGATGGCTGGTGGCGCGGAATGCAGAGCTATCTGCAAGCCTGGGGCGTGCTGACAATCAGTGATGATGGCACGACGACTACCGGCTACCTGAATACGGAAACGGCGGCGGAAGCTCTGGCCTGGTATCGTGATCTGGTCTTCAAGCATCATGTTGCCCCGTCGGCGACTGAGATTGGCGCGGTCGAAGGTGGGCGCGTCCAGATGTTCCAGGACGGCAAAATCGCGATGGGTGTCACGTTCCATGGCCCCTGGTGGCAGGATGTCTTCAACGCAACGCCCAACCTGAAGTGGCAGGTCGCGCCGGTGCCGGCGGGTCCGGGCGGACACCACAGCGTTCTGATGTGGCTGGGCTGGGGCATCTCCGGTCAGAGCCAACATCCCGAAGAAGCCTGGAAACTGCTCAAGTGGCTGACGACTGAACCCGGCCAGCGCGTGTTCGCGCTAAAGGCGCTCAGCGGCAATCCGGTTGTCTCCCAGGAAATGCAGCGCGAAAGTGACCCGTACTGGGGTGTATTCATCGCTGAAACCAATTACCTGGGTCCGCTGGAAGAACTGAAGACCCCCTACTACAGCCCGTGTGTAGCCACCCCGGCCAGTGATATGATGAAGCGGTTGCTGGCAAACGGCGGCGACCAGCTTGACATCCAGGCTGAACTGGATACCCTGGTTGCCAATGCTGACAAGTGTATTGCGGAAGGCGGCAACACCTAAACGGTTGTTTCTCAGGACATGCTCCGAGCTTGGGGCATGTCCTATCGGCTGACTAATAACAGGGGCGTCGCGCAGCTTCACAGCCAGGCGCGCGCCCCTCAGTTCTTAAGGGGAAAAAGATGTCGGCTCTACTGCGCCGGTTCAACGCAGGTTCGCCCCTGGCACGCCGCGAAGCGATCTCGTTTTACCTTCTGATATTACCCTGGCTGATCGGCTTCCTGGCCTTTATGGCCTACCCGATGCTTCGCTCTCTGTATCTATCCTTTACCTCTTACAATCTGCTCTCACCGCCGCAGTGGGTTGGCCTACAGAATTTTGAGCGTATCTTCAGCGATGCTGATTTCTGGCAGTCGCTCAAAGTTACGCTGCTGTATGCGCTGGGCAGCGTGCCGGGCGGCACGATCATTGCGCTGGCGCTGGCAATGGTGCTGTCACAGAAACTGCGCGGCGTGAACATCTGGCGCACGATCTTCTTTATGCCATCCATCCTCAGCAGTATCGCAGTCGCCGTGTTATGGCTATTCGTCTTCCGCCCTGAAGGCGGCCTGCTCAACCTGATCCTGGGCTGGTTTGGGATCAAAGGCCCGGACTGGCTGCTGAGCGAGTACTGGGCGCTGCCGGCGTTGATCCTGATGAGCTGGTGGAGCGTCGGCGGCCAGATTGTGATTTATCTGGCGGGGCTGAAAGGCATCCCGGAAGTGCTGTACGAAGCCGCCGAAATTGACGGCGCGAACGACCTGGCGAAGTTTCGTTATGTCACCCTGCCCATGCTCAGCCCAACTATCTTTTTTAATGTGGTGCTGGCGATTATTGGCGCGCTTCAGGTGTTCGACGCTGGTTGGGTGATGACACGTGGCGGCCCCAATCAGGCCACCCTGTTCTACATGCTCAACCTGTACAAACGTGCCTTCCAGATGACTCAGATGGGTTACGCGTCGGCGCTGGCCTGGATTCTGTTCATCATCATTATGGTGATTACGCTGCTGGTCATTCGCTCGTCCGCTGCCTGGGTGTATTACGAATCGGAGGCCCGCTAAAGATGGACATCTCAACGCAGTCACCGCTGACCACCCACACTACAACCCACTGGCACACCCTCCGTACCTCCAAAACCTGGCAGCGCAGCCTGCGCCATGCGGCCAGTTACGTTGTCCTGTTTCTGGGGTCGGCCTTCATGCTGCTCCCGATGCTGTGGATGATCTCCGCCAGTTTTAAGCCAAGCTGGCAGATTTTTACCGACCCGCCCATCTGGATTCCGCAGCACTGGGAAGCGGTGCGGGCCGGCAATACCAACCGCATGATCAGCCTGTGGCAGGTCGAGGTAGACGGCCAACCGGCCAAAGTGATGGAAATCGGCGTGCGGCGGTACACCACCGTCGTCAACGCGGCGGCGCTCAATACCCTGCTCACCGTTCCCGCCAGCGAAGTCGGCGACGCAGTGGCAACTCCCGTCGGTTCGCTCACCTTGAACGTGCGTCCCTGGACAAGCGGCGGTGAGACGCAGTCGGTGGTGGCACTGGCGAGAGGGGACAACGATACGCTGGTAGTCGCCACTGTCAATGATCTGCAGGCCGCCGCCATGAAACTGCCGCTGGATGAAGTCAACAGCGGCCAGCGTGCCACCATCGCAATCAACGGTGTTGAATTTCGCGGGCGGGAAGTCGAAACCGAAACAGGCATGGTGCAGGTGATTCCCATCGGGCCGGAATCGCAGCTTACCGTCGTCGGCGCGCCGGAGATTGCTGCCGCCGCCACGCTTGTCCCATCCGAAAAACTGGCCGCCGCCGGTTACGCGCCGGTCGGTCAGACCGAACTCGCGCTGTACACCATTGAGGGACAACCCGGCGATTATATTCTGCTGGTCAAAGAATCCTGGCAGCCCGTGATTAACGAAGAAGAATTTGACGCGAATGTCCTGATCGCGGCTCGCTCACAGTTGATAGACGCGCAGCCCATCTCAGTCAACGGCGTGGTCATGCAGGGTGCGACGTACACACCACCGGACGGTGAGCCGTACCCGGTGGCGATTGTCATCAGCGGCACGGAACAAAGCGCCGTGATCCCGGTTGACAAAGCCGCTTCCCTGCGGCTGGCGCAGCTTGGCGGCCTGACCAGCGCGCGCGGCGACCAGATCAACCGGATTCCGTTTCGCGTACAGGACGGCTACAGTGAAGGCGGGGACACCCACTCCGTCGCGCTGGTTGGCGAACCGCGCGAAATTGCGCTGGTGGTGCCGGCGGCAAGTGTCAGTCAGGCGTTCGATGTAAACCCCGACCAGTTGCAGCGCGCGATGTACCCGCAGTTTCGGTTCGACGGCTACCGCGAGGCGCTGCAAACCAAAGTTGCCGAAACCTATTTCCCGACCTTTTTCCGCAACTCGCTGGTGCTGGTGCTGCTGAACACCATCGGCCATGTGCTGTCGTGTGTGGTTGTAGCCTACGCTTTTGCGCGGCTGCGCGCCCCCGGTAAAAACTTTTTCTTCGTCATTTTGCTGGGTACGATGATGCTGCCCTACCCGGTCACGCTGGTGCCGGTGTATGAAATCTTCCGCGACCTGAACATGGTTAACACCCTGTGGCCGCTGTTCCTGCGGTCGTTTTTTGGCAATGCCTTTCTGATTTTTATGCTGCGGCAGTTCTTTACCGCCATCCCGCGCGAACTGGAAGAAGCCGCGCGCATAGACGGCGCCAGCGTCGTACAGATCATCTGGAATGTGATCGTGCCATTAAGCAAACCGGCGATTGCGACTGTCATCATCTTCACCTTCTGGTGGACGTGGAACAGTTTCCTGGAGCCGTTCATTTTCCTCAGCAGCCCGGAGCTGTTCCCGGTATCGGTCGGCCTGAACTTCTTTAAAGACCAGTACAGCACCATCTACTATGACCGGCTGATCGCCGCTTCAGTGCTCAGTATGCTGCCCATGCTGCTGATCTTTTTCTTCGCTCAACGGTACTTTATCGAAGGCATTCAGCTTACGGGTCTGAAGGGTTAGCTCCCGAAGTGACAGCCGGAAATGAGCAGGTGATATCAAGCCGACGGTCAGCCGCAGACTGGCTGACCGTCGTCCGGGTTATTTCGTATTTGCCCTGATACGCAGCCGGCAGGCAACAGAATTCGCCTCCTGACCACCAAAGCGGTTAATATCATAGTCAGTATTCGGACAGGCGACTTTCACTACTCCTTTATTGTAATTAAGGACACAGACGTATGGCTGAAACGGCATTAAAAACGAATCTGGCGCGTGTATCTGCCCTGCTTCCGAATCTCACGGCTGGTGTGGTATTGGGTTTTTCCGAAGTCATTTTTGCGATCTCGCTTGCCAGCCTGCTGTTTTCCGGGCCGTTAGCAGGCTATCTGCCCCGGGGCATCGCTATCGCGCTGATTACCATCGCAGTCCATGTATTGTTTACGGGGTTATTTGCTTCGACCGGTGGCGTCATCTCCAGCGCCCAGGACAATTCCACCGTATTACTCGTGGTCGCAGTCACTTCCATGAGCATGACTATCACCAGCGGCGAAGAACTGGTGACGACGACCATCGCCCTCATTCTGATAACAACCCTGCTGACCGGCGGGTTCCTGGTGCTGCTGGGGGGCTTTGGCCTGGGCGGTCTGGTGCGCTATATCCCCTACCCCGTTGTCGGCGGCTTCCTGTCGGGAACCGGCTGGCTGTTAGTACAGGGTGCGATTGGCACGATGGCGGATTATTCGCTCACGCTGGATTCGCTGCCGGCGCTGCTGCAAGCCGACCAGGTTATCCGCTGGCTGCCGGGTGTGGTTTTGGGGCTGGCACTGCTTCTCGGTGTGCGTTGTATCCGCCATTCACTGGTTATGCCCGGTATTTTACTGGGTGGTCTGGTCCTCTTTTTCGTGCTGCTGCTCATCTCCGGCATCTCATTTGAACAGGCCGTCGAACACGGCCTCCTGCTGGGAGACAGCGGCAGTCAGATCATCTGGCAGCCGCTGCCATTGTCCGATCTGGCTCAGGCAAACTGGACGGCAGTTATCAGCCAGGCAGGTAATATCGGCGCGATCATCGCCCTTACGACCATCTGCCTGCTGCTTAATATCTCCGGGCTGGAGCTGACTCTGCGCCGGGACATGGATTTGAACCGCGAGCTGCGCACGGCGGGCTTGGCTAATCTGCTGTCAGGTCTGGCTGGCGGCATGATCGGTTTTCACACCCTGAGTTTCTCTGCGTTTACCTACCGGCTCGGCGCGCGAGGGCGGACGGCAGCGATTATTGTCGGCATCATCTGTCTGATCACGCTGCTGTTCGGAGCCTCCATTCTGGCCTACATGCCCCGGCCCCTGATCGGCGGCCTGCTGCTGTTTCTGGGGCTGGATTTCATGGTTGAGTGGTTGATCGTCGGTTATAAAAAACTCAATCGTCTGGATTACGGTGTGGTTGTCCTGATCCTGTTCATCATCGCGGCCTCCGGCTTTCTTGTCGGAGTCGGCATTGGCCTCGTGCTGATGGTTATCCTGTTTGTAGTCAATTACAGCCGCACCAATATCTTCCATCACATTCTCAGCGGCGCGGAAATTTCCAGTAAAATGGAACGTGCCGCCTATCATCAGCGCGCCCTGGCAAAAGATGGGACCAGCATCTATGTGCTGGAACTTCAGGGGTTTATCTTTTTTGGTACGGCTAATGCCCTGTACGAACAGGTAAACAGCCGCCTGAACAACACCGCCGAAACCCGCCTGTTGTTCCTGATACTTGATTTTCGCCGCGTGACCGGTATTGACTCCTCCGCCGCATTCAGCTTCACCAAAATCAGAAATCTGGCCGAAACCCACCAGTTCTCGCTGGTCATTACGGATTTGTCTGACGCTGTCCGGCGCGAACTCGCCCGTAGTGCCATTTTCACCGGCGACCAGACGATCACTCAACCCGATCTTGATCGCGGCCTGGAATGGTGCGAAAACCGCCTGCTGGACATCAGCCGAATCACCAAGATGCACGTCCCGATTCTGCTGCACATGCAGTTGATCGAAAACGGCTGGAGCAAAGACGACGCCACCCGGTTAAAGACGTACCTGGAAAAGCTGCAATTTGCTCCCGGCGACCACCTGATTCATCAGGATGCAGAAGCGTCCGATCTTTTTTTCATTGAGATGGGTCAGGTGTCGGTCTATCTGGAACTTGATAACGACCGGCGCGTGCGGCTGCGCACGTTAGGCATGGGGACAGTGGTCGGTGAGCTGGGTTTTTATCTGGATATTAAACGCTCGGCCTCCGTCATTGCCGATGTCACTACCCAGGCTTACCGGCTGACCCGCGACGGGCTGCGAGCCATGAAAACGAATGACCCCGAACTGGCGATCATCCTGAATGAATACATGCTGCGGGTCATTTCGGAACGGCTGGTAGCGAATACCAAAGAATTGATGGCACTCAACCGCTGACTGGCTGCCGGCTGCCCTTCGCCAGCTTGCGTTTTTGCCAGCCGCCTACTACATTAAGAATTGGATATCGGTGTATCAGGAGAAGCATTTATGAAGTATGCGTATCTGGTCAGTCTGCTGCTTGTCCTTCTTACTTTCTCATCCGTCCTTGCTCAGGACAACGTTTGCACAGCCATTGTCCAGCAGGCGCTCGCCGCCGTCGAAGATGCCTGCGCGGCGACCGGCCGCAATGAAGCCTGCTACGGCAACATCTCGGTGCAGGCTACGCCGCGCGCAGGCGTTGAGAATTTCATTTTTGAGCAGCAGGGTGATCGTATCAGTGTCGCTGATCTGGATGTACTGCGTCTGCGCCAGCTTGACCTTGAAACCAACACCTGGGGCATCGCGCTCATGAAGCTGCAAGCCAATCTGCCGGACACGCTGCCGGGGCAAAATGTCACGTTCCTGATGTTCGGCGATGTGGAAATAGAAAACGCGGTTGAATCCGCTCCTGCGCTGACAACCATCGAAGTGACTGCAACCGGCGGTATCAACATCCGGCGAGGTCCATCTACTAACAACCCGGTGATTGGTTCGCTGGCAAATGGCGAAACCGTGATCGCCAATGGCCGCAACGCCGACGCGACCTGGCTGCGGATTCAGGTGCCGGACAGTGACGCGCTGGGTTGGGTTTTTGCCGAACTGGTAACCACCGGCGGCGACCGCCGGCAGCTATCTGAAGTTGACCCCGCCGATACCGAAGTGCCATTCACGCCCATGCAGGCGTTTTATTTTCGCACCGGCGCCGGTCAAACCGACTGCGCGGAAGCACCCGGTGATGGCATCCTCATCCAGACACCGGCAGGCGCGGGGAAAATCAATCTGCGCGCTAATGACGTAGACATCCAGCTTGGCTCAACAGCCTATTTCCAGGCGCAGGCGGGCGATGTGATGCGCGTAAGTGTCGTCGAAGGGGAAGCTCAGGTGACTGCCGACGGCGAAACCGTAACGGTTCCGGCGGGCGCGCAGGTCGAAGTACCGGTAGACGAAGACCTTCGGGCTGCCGGCGCTCCTGGCGAACCCACCCCATATGATGCTGGCGCGCTTCAGGCGCTGCCGGTAACGGCGCTGCCCGACCCCATTGAGGTTGCGCCTGCCGCGACCGAGGAGGATATTCAGCAGTCGAACCAGCCGCCCGCAACCGGTGGTCTGCCAGGCATTATTAATCCCTCGGCTCTCGGTATGAATATGGCGCTGTTTTGCCAGATGATGGATCAGGCTTTGGCCGAGGAAGGGATGACCCGTGCTGAATATCTGATCATGATGCGCCAGGCGATGGGTTTAATGCCTGGAGATACGGCTGCCCAGATGGCCGAGTTTGAGCAGTTGTTGCTCGCCTGTCCCTGATACGCGGCCTGTTTGTACCGCCCGCACCTCCCTGTGTGGGCGGTACTGGTTAACTTTGATCGGATGTCACCGGAACCTTATGACACCGGTTTATTGACAGCATCCCCACACACAGCTACAATACAAACAGACATTGTAATACTATTATCCTGTAATTACAGGATTGCAGGCTCAATAGATATTTCTTATTGTGTCCGGCTGTACAGAAGGGAACGGTCATGTCTGACGCCAGCTCATACCCCATCGTCAAAAAAGAAGTCCCTACCTTTTATTTCATCGGTGTGACTACCGGCAAATCCTCCATCAATAAAGTTTTTCCTTTGTGGACAAAAGAACTGGGCCATCCTGAAGTCGTACTGGAAGGCATTGATTGCAAACTGAACGACGACCCGGAAAACTACCGCCGCGCGGTAGCCCAGATCAAATATGATCCACTCTCGTTAGGCGGGCTGGTCACTGCACATAAAATCAACCTGCTGGACGCCGCCCGCGATATGTTCGATTACCTTGACCCCTACGCCGACATCTGCGGTGAGGTCTCTTCGATATCCAAATGTGATGGCCGGCTGGAAGGCCATGCCAAAGACCCGATCACCTCTGGCCTGAGCCTGGATGCCGTGATTGGCTCCGGCTATTTTGCCCGTACCGGCGGCGACATTCTGTGTTTTGGCGCGGGCGGCTCGGCAGTTGCCATCGCGCTCCATCTGATGAATAAACCGGATGCCGCTGATCGCCCCAAACGATTTGTCGTTGTCAACCGTTCGCAGGGGCGGCTCGATCATCTGAAACAAATGGTCAGCCGGATTCCCACCGATATTGAATTTGAGTATATTTTCAACAGCGATCCCCGTCAGAACGACTCGATTATGGCGCGGATGCCGGAAGGCAGCATCATTATCAACGCCACTGGCATGGGCAAAGATACCCCCGGTTCTCCGATTACCAACGACGGTTTGTTCCCGCGTTATGGCCTGGCCTGGGAACTGAACTATCGCGGCGAACTTGATTTTATGCATCAGGCCATCGCGCAGAAGGAAACTCGCCATCTGACAATTGAAGATGGCTGGGTGTATTTCGTACATGGCTGGACGCAGGTTATCGCCCAGGTTTACCATCTGGAGATTGACCCGCCGCTGTTTGCCCGGCTGGATGCGCTGGCAAATTCGATTCGCAGCTGACACCTGTCACGGCTCATCCGTGTGTCAGCTTCTGGCGCGGCAGTTGGGATCGTTCGCTTTCGGCTGACCAGTCCGGGCTTGTGTTATGATAGAGGCAGCACGATATAATCTCGCCCGGTAGTTATCAAGCGACTGCTGTGGCTGCCCCGATTCAGCCGCAGGTTAAGGAAGGTCAGAAGCAGGATGCCCCCGATAAATCACGATAGTCCTATCCCGTATTATGTGCAGGTGAAGGACGTTATCCGCGAATATATTCGCAGTGGTGTTTGGCAGCACAACGACCAGCTTCCCAGCGAAGCCGAGATGTGTGACATGTTCGAAGTCAGCCGCACCGTCATCCGTCAGGCGCTTCAGGATATGATTCACGAAGGTCTCGTGATCCGGCGCAAAGGTAAAGGCAGTTATGTCGCCCCGGCCAAGATTAGTGAACAACTGGTGCAAAAACTCACCGGCTTCTATCAGGACATGGTCGCCCAGGGCTACCATCCGGTGACCCATGTCCTGAAACAGCATGTCATACCAGCATCCAGGCCGGTTGCCGACCATCTGAAGATTGAGGTTGGTACGCCTGTTATTGAAATTATCCGGCTGCGTTTTGTCGAAAACATTCCCATTGTGCTGGTCACCAGTTATATCACGCAGAGCTTGTGTCCTGATCTGGTAAATGACGACCTCACCAATCAGTCCTTGTACGATCTGCTGGAAAAACACTATGGATTGTATATCGCGCGCGGCCGGCGGATCGTTCAATCGGTGCCTGCCTCGGAACAGGAAATGGAACTGATGGACGTGAGCAAAGGCGCGCCGATGTTCCTGCTGGAAAGCACCAGCTACTTAAGTGATGGCACGCCCATCGAGTACTATTTTGCCTACCATCGCGGCGACCGTTCGCAGTTTGAAATTGAGCTGATACGCGTGCGGGAGACGGAAGACATGCCCCCGATCAGCGACCTGCCGCCCAGCAACAGAATCGCATCCTTATAATGAATCACCGGTATTTGACATGGTTCAGTGATATATAGTAACATCATCATATAATGACAGGTGTTTAAAATAATAGCCGGCGTGTGCCGCCCATTACTTATTTGATGGAGTATCCTTGTTTATGAAACGCTTCCTTATCGGGGTAGACCTGGGCACCAGCGGCACGAAGGCCGCCCTCTATACCCCTGACGGCCAACTGATCGCCGAAGCCAGCCAGGAAGTCCCCCTGTATCATCCCAGACCCGGCGTGGTCGAACAGGAACACGATGATTTTTACCGTTCCGCCGCGCAGACCGTGAACCAGTGCATCCAGTCCAGCGGTATTGATCCGCGCGATGTGGCCGCCATCAGTTTCGACAGCCAGATGGCCGGTGTCGGTTCGGTGGACGAGACCTTTCGCCCGGCTGTTCGTTTCGACTCCTGGCTGGACATGCGCTGCCAGCCCTACATCGAATACCTTGACCGTGAATACGGTGACCGGATCACGCGGCTGACGGGCTGCCCACCAACCTGCGATCACGGCCCTAAAATGTTGTGGTGGAAAGAAGAACAGCCGGACGACTACCGACGCATCAACAAGTTCGTCATGCCATCTGGTTACGTAGCCGGACGCATGGCCGGTCTGAAGGGTGACGACGCGTTTATTGATTACACCTTCATTCACTTTTCCGCCCTCAGCGACGCGCAGGCCGGGCAGTGGTCGGACGAACTATGCGGCCTGTTGGGCATCAGCCGCGACAAACTGCCGCGCATCGTCCCACCCTGGGAAATCATCGGTGAAGTCACAAACGAAGCCGCCAGGGATTTTGGCCTCGCGCCGGGCACTCCGGTTGCGGCAGGCGCGGGCGACACGGCGGCGGGCGCGCTGGGCGCGGGTGTCGTGCGTCCGGGAATGCTGCTTGACACCGCCGGTACGGCATCTGTCCTGGCAGGCTGCACCGACCGCTTCACGCCGGATGTACAGCACCGGGCGCTGCTTGTCATGCGCTCGGTTGTGCCGGACTTATGGGTGCCGCTGGCTTATATCGCCGGGGGCGGGCTGGCGCTGCGCTGGTTCCGTGACCAGTTTTACAACACGCTGCGGGGCGAACCGCAGCCATCTGATGACGATCTGTACGACCGTATGACCGCCGCTGCTGCCGGCGTGCCAGCCGGAGCAGATGGGCTGTTTTTCTCGCCGCATCTCGGCGGGCGCATCTGCCCGGCTGAGCCGGCCATGCGCGGCGCGTGGGTTGGCTTCTCGTGGACGCACACCCAGGCGCATTTCTTCCGCGCGGTGCTGGAAGGGGTGGCCTTTGAATACGCTTATTATCTCAACATTCTCCATTCCTTGATTCCCGAACTGGAACTGATCGAAGCCCGCGCGATTGGCGGCGGCGCGCGCAGCCGCGTCTGGAATCAGATTAAGGCCGATATTCTCAACGTTCCGTACCAGCCGTTGCAGCGCGCGGAGTTCGCTACCTGGGGCAGCGCCCTTATTGCGGGTTATGCCGTCGGGCTGTTTACTGATCTGGCGGAAGCCGCCACCCGCACCACCGCCCCATACGGCGACCCTATCCAGCCCTGTGCCGACACCGTAGACCTGTACCATCGCCTCGCCGGTCAGTACCAACGCTGGCAGGATACTTTCGCGCAGACCTTCCGTTCGCTTGACCACACGCCAGAAGCATAGGAGCACCGCATGACCTCACCTGTACGAATAGTTCTGATCGGCGCGGGGCGCGCGGGGCGTGTTCATGCCCATTCGCTGGTCCATCATGTCCCCGGCGGTACACTCGCCGGCCTGGTGGACAGTATGCCGGAAACTTTGCGGGAAACGGGTACCCTGTACGGTGTGGACGCGCAGTATGAAACGCTGGAAGCGGCGCTGAACAAGCTGGACTTCGATGCCGTCGTCATCACCACACCAACCTTTACCCACCGGGCATTAGCCGTCATGGCGGCGGAAGCCGGTAAACATGTCTTTTGCGAAAAACCAATGGCGCTCTCACTCGAAGAATGTGACGCTATGATCGCCGCCGCCGACCGCAGCGGCGTGTTCCTGCAAATCGGTTTTATGCGCCGTTTCGCGCCGGAGTTCGCGGCAGCCTTCGACCGTATCCAGGCCGGGGAAATCGGCCAGCCGATGCTGGTTAAGTCGCTGACACACGGCCCCGGCCTGCCACCACCCTGGGCGCGCGATCTGAAAACCTCTAACGGGATGCTGGCGGAAGTCAACAGCCACGACTGGGACTGCACCCGCTGGCTGATGGGGTCAAACCCGCAGCGGGTATACGTCGAAACAGCCAACTTCAAAGGCCCGGCGCGCGGTGTGGATACCCCTAACTTTTACGACAATGTGCTGGTCAACATCCGGTTTGAAAACGGCGGACTGGGCAGCATTTCTGGCATCTGCCCGTGTGATTATGGTTACGACGCGCGTGTGGAAATCGTAGGCGAACGCGGCATCATGCAGATCGGTGAGATGCAGGGGCAGCCGTTGGTTGTCTGCACCAACCGCGACCAGGGACTTGTCACTCCGATTTACCGCACCTGGCCGGATCGGTTCGCCTGGGGATATATCCGTGAGATGGAACATTTTGTTCACTGCATTCAGACGGACACCCCACCGCAAGCCACCGCCGCTGATGGCCGCTGGGCTGTCGCGGGTGTGCTGGCCGGCACAAAGTCGTTCCTGGAAGAACGCCCCGTTTACCTGCGCGAAGTGCTGGAGGCCGCTGCTGTATGAGTGATACCATGCTGGCCGCCGTTTATCACGGCCCGAATGACCTGCGAGTAGAGGAACGTGCCGTTCCAGCCATTACGCCGGATGAGGTGCTGCTTAAGGTGGTGAACAGCAGCATTTGTGGAACTGATTTGCGTATCCTGCATGGCGGCCACCGCAAGTACGCCGATGGTACGATCCGTATTCCCGGCCACGAACTGGTGGGGGACATCGCCGCCATCGGCGGGAACGTCCGAGGGCTGGCCGTCGGGCAGCGTGTGTTTGTCGCGCCCAACATGGGCTGCGGCCACTGCCGCCCGTGTATCACGGGCAATAACAACCTGTGCGCCAGCTACGACGCTTTTGGCATCACGATTGATGGCGCATTTGCCGAATATATGCGTATCCCGGCGGCGGCGCTTTTGCAGGGCAATCTGCTGCCGCTCGAACCCGGCGTAGACCCGGCGGCAGCGGCAATGGTTGAGCCGTTCGCCTGCGTGCTGCGCGGCCAGAACGCCGTCAGCGTCAGCGTGGGAGATGTCGTCGTCGTGGTCGGCGCGGGGCCAATTGGTATCATGCACCTGCTGCTGGCGCGTCTGCGCGGCGCCAGCCGGGTGATCGTCAGCGAAATGGTCGCCGAACGGCGCGAACAAGCCCTGCGCTTTGGCGCGGATATGGCTGTGCCGCCGGACGACCTGCGCGACGTGGTGCAGCAGGCCGCGCATGGTGACGGCGCGGACGTGATTCTGGTCGCCGCGCCGGCCCACAAAGCGCAGGAGGACGCGGTTCATATCGCGGCTATTGGCGGACGTATCAACTTCTTCGGCGGGCTGCCGAAAGAACATTCGACGATTAATCTGGACTCCAACATCGTGCATTATAAGGAATTGATCGTTACCGGCACGACGGCGTGCAGCACCGGCGACTGCCGTCAGGCAGCCGCGATTGTCAATTCAGGCCGGCTGGATCTGTCGCCGCTCATCAGCGCGCGTTACCCTCTGAAGGACGCCGTGCAGGCTTTCGCCGCTGCCGAAGATCGCCGGTCGCTCAAGGTCGTATTGCAGCCCTGATGCCATCTACTGAGGAGATTTGTCTCATGCAGAATCAACCCTTTACCTTCCAACTGCCAAAGGATGCGAATCCGCCGTCCGTCTGGGACAATCACATCACCCGCCGGCTGTCGTCCATGAAGGGGCAGTATCTCGACCAGGCCGCTTATGAGGCCATGCTGGCGCAGGACGACACACTGCTCTACGAGGTATACGAAATCCAGCGGCCCCATGTGGTGGGAGAATTCCTTCAGGGTGTTTCGATTGTCCATCCCGGCAAGGTAGGCGATGAATACTTCATGACGAAAGGCCATTACCATGAAGTGCTGGAAACCGGTGAGGTGTATTACTGCCTCAAGGGTCAGGGCATGATGGTGATGGAAACACCCGAAGGCGATTGGTGCGTGCAGGAATTCCGCCCTGGCGAAGTGCTGTATGTGCTGCCGCGTTGGGCGCACCGCTCGGTCAATACCAGCCGGGATGAAGACCTGGTTTTCTTCTTCGCCTATCCCGGCAATGCCGGTCACAACTATGGCACGATTGAACGCCAGGGCTTCCGCAAGCTGGTGATCGAACAGAACGGCCAGCCGGCCATCGTGGATAACCCGCGCTGGAAACAGGGGTAACGGCCATGCCAGCCGATTTACGAGCGTGCCGGGTGCTGGTCACACCCACCTCCTATGCCAGACACGACCCACGCCTGAAGAGCGAGTTAGCTGCGGCTGTAGGTGAAGTCATCTATAACCCCACTACTCGCCCGCTCACATCTGCCGAACTGCGCGCCCTGCTGCCCGGCTGTCATGGCTTCATCGCCGGGCTGGACACGATTGATCGCGCAGCCCTGGAGGCAGCCGACTGCCTCCAGGTGATCGCGCGGTACGGCGTCGGCGTCGAAAAAGTTGACCTGGACGCCGCCCGCGAGAAAGGCATCCGCGTCACCAATACCCCCGGCGCGAACTCCACATCCGTCGCCGAACTGACGATGGGACTGCTGATCGCGCTGGCGCGGCAGCTTCCAACCGCCGCGCAGGCCACGAAGGCCGGCGAATGGCCGCGTTTAGCCGGTGTCACGCTGGAAGGCAAAACTGTCGGGCTGCTGGGATTGGGTTCGATTGGCAAACAGGTCGCGCGGCGGCTGCGGGCGTTCGACTGCGCCGTTACCGCCTATGACCCTATTCCCGACGAAACCTTTGCCCGCGAACACGGTGTCGAACTGCTGCCACAGGCCGAAGTCGTGCGCCGCGCCGATTTCCTCTCGCTGCACCTGCCGGTGCTGCCGGAAACCCGCTGCCTCATCAACACCGGTCTGCTGGCGCAGATGAAACCGGGCTGTTTCCTGATCAACACCTCGCGCGGCGAACTCGTTGA
>JARKOK010000109.1 GCA_029975765.1 Aggregatilineales bacterium | reverse complement strand
AGCTTCGCTGAACGATGCGTCAAAGTTGAACCGCGTATGAACGGCGGCGAAGGTATCCTCATAGTAACCCTTCGTCAGCGCGGCGGTGGTATTGATCGGGCGCAGGAAGTCCAGCGGCATCGGTTTGCCGTCGCCATTACGAAGGATTATCCAGCGCACTCCGCTGCCGGTGAGGGTAACCGGCTGCGACTGCTGGAAGCCGACCGGCGGGAGGTTGTTGCCAAACGTGGATGGCGTGGCATTCGTGCAGGTGGTGGACGGCGAGCCGCTGGCGCCGGCGCAGGCTGTGACCTGCCCGTAGCTGCTTTTCACCTCCCGCACGTACTCGAACGCACTGGCATCCAACCGGGCGTAAACGACCGCGCCGCGCAGGCTGCTGACATGCTGGCTGCCGCCGGACGCCGCCGCCGCTGCCGCTGGCAGGAAGCTGAAATGCGGGAAGTAGGCGATGCGCGCATCCGTGTTTTCGATATTGCCGGTCACATCCGACGTGATGCTGTCCACATCACCCAGGATGTCCACGCGGTCAACCAGCAGCGGCTTTGTGCTGTCGGTGTTGGTCAGTCTGACCGTATGATTGCCCGCCGCAAAACCGACATAAGTCAGCGCGAACGGGCCGCGGGCGGCGGTCGTGGCGCTGTTGGCCGGGTTCGGCAGTGTGACCGGCGAGCCATTCACCAGCAGGGTGTAGCTGCTGCTGGTGGTCGTGCTTTCCACGAGCACGATACTGAAACCCGTACCATTGAAGGTGAAGTCCAGCGTTTGATTGCTGGCGCCAACGGTCGTGCCCTTCACCCGTTTGTCGGTGGCGCTGGCTTCCGTCAGGAACGTGGGCGTCCAGCCGGCGGAGAACGCCAGCAGGCTGCTGTTTTCCTGATAGATTCCCGGACGCAGCACGCCGCCGGTTGAGTTCAGGACACCAATCGCGTCAACGACCAGGTTGGTGCCGGGTGACAGGTTGGTGATGCTCACCTGATAGTCACCCACCGGGCCAAGTTCAAAGGTGGTATTGGCGTCGCCAACCAGATTGTTAAGCGCCGCGTCCGTGGAGCAGGTGCGGCTGCCGGGCGCGGCTGCCGGAGTCGCGCAGACCTCAATTTTTGTGGTGGTTGAGCCGAGGTGGTGCAGGGTGATGGCTGTCGCGCCGGTGACCGCGAATGTCAGCGTGCCTCCCTGGCGATTGGTGGTATGTTTGCTCAGATTGAGCATACCGGCGGCAGCACTGCCCTGGGCGGCTGTCCAGGCGGCGTTGCTCGGCCCGTAGACCAGTCCTGGCGCGGTATTGTCGTAGATGCCGGGTGGCAGCGTGACTTCAAATGCGCCGTAAATCTGCACTCCGTCCACGGTGAACTTGTCCGGCGCGGGCGCGGGATCGGTGATGGTGACGGTGTATGTATCAAACGGCAGGCCGGTGATGCTGTGCGCGTGACCGTAATACAGCCGCGCGCTGCTGCTCGACAGCGGGATGCCGGGATAGTCGTTGCCTCCCGTGCCATCCAGTGCGGCCACCAGATTGCTGCTGCTGGTGCTGTCCAGCAGGGTGAACAACGAGAAGCCGGTGCCGGTGAACCGGAACTGAACGGCGGCGCCCGGCGCGGTGGACTGCATGGCCGCACGATCCACATAGCTGGTATGCACCAGATTGCGCCAGCCAGCAGTCAGGCTGTTCAGCGGGCTGTAGATCAGGCGTGGGTCAGTTTCGGGATAGATACCAGCCGTCAGCGGCGGGGTACTGTTCAGGACTTCCACCGCGTCGAGATTGAACGTGCCGTTGGTCAGCGTAGTGATCGAAATGACGTGCGGGCCTGTTCCGCCCAGATAGACGTTGAAAGCGGACTGGAAGGCGCTGCCGCCGTCGTTACGGATGTCGGCGCAGTCGAACAGGCTGTAGTCGAGCGCGCCGCCAGTGTAGGGGGCGTGGCACAGCCGCAGCGGTGTGTAACCCGCGCGCAGGTCGCGGTACAGGCGCACCGTATCGCCGCCGTTGGTGCGGAAGACCAGCGCCGAGCCAAAGGCTTTGGTCTGGTCATAGTTCTGGCCGGAGTAGTTCCGCGCCGCAGCACCGGAGAACGACACCCAGGGGCCGCGCAGATAGCTGAAGCGGTTGTCGCTGGCCCGGTTGGTATAGCTGGTTTCATAGCGCGTGCCGGGGGTCAGTTCCGCTAGGGAGGCCCACTGGTCGCCATGCACCTGCACCGCGTCCAACTGCATCGTATGGCCGGAGATGACCGTGCCTGTCACTTTGTAATCCGTGCCGATATGCTGGATGACTGCTGCGTAGGTGGTGTTCTCCAGACCGGCAATCGTGCGCGCTGCCTGATAGACCGCTGCCGCACTGTAGTTATTGAAGGTGCGGCACTCACCGGTTGTGATCACCTGATTCACATCGTTGACGGTGAGCGTCTGCGCCGCGTCTTTCAGCCAGCACAGTTGGACATTGTTGGCGTAGCGGTCGAGTGAGAACAGCGCCGAGAAGCCCGTGCCGGTGAAGTGGAAGAACACGCCTTCGTTCTGTTCCCGGATGACGGCCACACTGCCGCCTGAAGCGCGGCTGTTTGCCACGTGGGTCATGGACAGGCCATCCGGCGGTGTGTCGTCAAAGTATTTCAGGTTGGGAATCGTCTGTTCGTAGTAGCTGGCTTGCAGCGGCGCGTCGTCTGACAGCACTTGCAGCCGGTCGAGGTTGAACGGCTGGTTGGTCAGGCTGAAGATTTCGACGGTATGCGTGCTGCCGCTGCCCCAGGCCGTACCCCAGCCGCCCGTAAAATCGGCCTCGGAGACGATCACCGGGTTGTTCGTGACCAGCGGCTTAACCGTTGTGCGAAGTTCTTTGGTAATACAGAAGGTCGTCTGCGAATCCGCCGGGTCAAGCTGGCCGCGATCCACACACACCAGCACGATGGGCGCGTCGGTGGTGGTCGCGCTGCGCCACCAGCTAAAGCTGCTGGCGTTGTCCGGCAGTTGGAAACTGATGAACGGCCCGGCCTTCGTTACTGTGCTGACAATGCTGGTCAGACTGTTGCCGGAGGCGCGTGTGTTGTTGGTATCCAGCACCCACGTATCTTCCAGACCGCCGCCGTAGACAATAGCGGTACGGTCGGTGTCCTCGGTCGTGCCAACCGGCAGCGGTTTGGCGGACTGGCGATCATATACAATGATCGAGTCAATCACCATGCGGCCATTGACGGCGGGCAGCGCAGTGATGTCAATGGTGACAACATGCTCTTTCTTTGGATCAAAGCCGAAGAAGGGGCGGAAGACGTTCCATACCGGAGTCGTGGTCGCGCCGGTGCTGTTATCAAAGCTCTGACATCTTTCGGGGGTGCCGGTATCCGCCGGCGCCACACAGATGGTGTACTGCGCGCCCTTTGGCCCGGACGTGCCAGCGGGCATTCGCGCCTGTTCCAGCACCGTGCCGATGGCAAAACCCGTACCCTTGAAGGTGAACGTCACCGCCGCTGTGTTCGGGTCTTTCGTCGCCATTGCGATGCCGTTGGATGTACCCCGGTCGGTGATTTCGTCCCAACCGAAAAACAGCGGCACAAGCTGGGTCTCGCGCACTTCGTGGAAGCCCGGCAGGAGCACCGAATTGTCCGACAGGATGCCAATCGCGTCTATATTCAGCACGCCGCGCGCGGTTTTATTCCTGATCTGGACGGTATGGGCTTCGCCGGGGCGCAGCCGCGTGCAGGCGACGGTGTAAGCGGTCGTCTGTTTGTTCGAAATGTACTTCGAATTGTCTACCGTTGACGTTTTGAGGCCGGTGGCGGCAGTCGTGCGGCAGGTGATATTGCCCCGCGTGACGACCTTGCTGCCGTTCCATTCGAAGGTATTGCCGTCAACGGACAGTTCCCAGAAACCGCCGCTGGCCGCGCCCTGCATGTACAGCGCGAAACCCGTGCCGACGAATTTAAACGTCGCGGTCGCGTTTAGCACATTGGTCTGGTGCAGCGTGTTGTTGATGTTGGCTTCGCTGTAAATCGGCGACCACGAATTGTCATAGTTGAAGGTGAAACTGGTGTCATCGTGCAGACCGCCGTAGGGCAGGGCGGACACGACCTCAATCGTGATGGTGTTGGTCGCGGTGCTTTCGTTCACCGTGTAGTTGAACGTGACCTTGCCCTTTTCACCCTGATCCGCTTGCAGCGTGATCAGGCTGTTCTGCGTGGCGTTGGCCGTTGCTATCGCGGCCTGAATCTCGCCTTCGGTGATTCCCAGCGCGCCAACGCTGGTGTACCCGCCCGCGTAGGTATACGTGTACGGGTAGTCCGCGCCGGGGGTATTGGTCTGCGTGCCGATGGGCGCAATGTCTTCCTGCTCACCGGTTTCGGAATAATAGAAGTTGTCGTTAAAGCTGACATAAGGCCGGAGCCGGAACTGCACCGGCGTGGGCGTGTCTACCTCGGCCTCAACGGTGACGAACTGGTTAATCGGCTGCGCCAGCCGCGTATCGTCAGTTGGGGTGATGAGGACCGTGACCGTGCCGGGTGTCTGGGTTTTATTTCTGACACGATCCTGCACGTGGTAGGTGAACGCAACTGCCGAGCCGGGGGGGGCGCCGTTGGGCGGCATCTGGCCGTCCATGTCGGTGTACAGGTTCTTGGGCGGGCAGTAAACCGCCAGCGTTTCGCCGGGGACGTTCGGGTTGGGTTTCAGGATGACAGGCTGCCCACCGCAGACGCTGTTGGGATTAGTGTCGTACAGGGTGGGGTACTGGTCAATCGCATAGGTATAGGGCGGGAAACCGCCGCTGGCTTCCAGCGGGAAGGACAGCAGGTTCGCATCGGTTGTGTCTTCGATGATGACCGGCGCGGGATTACCGGCGCTGATCGCGCGGTACTCGTAAGCGCCGATGTCAATCGTGATATTCTCGATACGATTGCGGTTTAGCGCGTCCCGGTCGGACAGCGGCGTTGAACCGCCGCCAATCGTGCCGTCGGACAGCGAGTTGTCACCGTCGTCCACGCCGTCGTTCGGGCCGGGCGGATTCGACTGGATAAGCTGGTAGGGATCGTCCGGCACCGGATCGGTGGGATCCAGCGCCGCCGCCAGAACGGTGAACCAGGGTGTTGGCCCGCTCTCGACGCGGTTGTTGAAACCACCTAACGGATTCTGGCATACACCGGCGCTCACGCCGCTTTTCCAGGCCCAGTTGTTCTGCGCGCCGTTATCCGAGCCAAAGCCGTTAGTGATCGAAGAACAGGAGACCTCGGCGAAGTCCTTGATCAGGGCAGCGGCGGTGTTGTTATAAAACAGGTTGTTATGAATTTCCCACAGGTTGATGCCGCCGAGATTGACAGCCGTGCCGCGCGTGATAACGTTGCCGTAGTCGTCGGGTATCATCGCCGTGCTGCCGCCAACTGTGTTGTTGATGAAGCGGAAGCGTGGGCCGGGGTCAAGATGGACCACCGGGCCGCTGTTCTTGTTGTTGGTAAAGGCGTTACCAAACGCCTGAACCGTGAAACTGATGTAGGTGTTTCGAATACGAATGACCGACGCGGTGGTGTTGTCTATAAAGCGGTTGTTATACAGGTTTACCACGCCGTTGTTGATAAAGACGGTGGGTTCAAAAATACCCGCCGCGCTGTTGCTGCTGTTGGCTTTAAAAATGTTGTGCTGGACGATAATCGGCTGAGAACCGCCGGACGCATACGATCCGCCCTGATCGCCAAATACACCGAGCGCCGCGCCGCCGTTGGCGTTGTTCGCGCTGAAAGTGTTGAACTCGACGATCACGCCCTGACTGCCCAAACCCTGATAGGGGTCAACTCGCACCGGCTTGCCGCCGATGAAGCGCGTGAAAAAGTTGTTTCGCAGGGTCGCGCCGGTCGAACCGGCCACATCCACGCCGACCGGCGCGGTAAGCATGGTGGTGTATTGGGTCGCGCCTCTGAAGACCAGCCCATCAATCGTGACATTCGAGGCAGTCACGAACAGCCCGCCGGCGCCGTTGCCGTTACCATCGTACCCGCCCAGATTGACCCAGAACACACTATCCGGGGTCAGGGTGGCATCCACCGGACGGCCCCGGTTAAAGGCGGAGTCGTAGGAACGCAGTTGTACGTTGCTGGCGACCTGACCGGCCAGGAGGTTAACCGGCGTGACATACTCGCCGGGCATGAGAATCACGCAGTCACCCGCGCTGGCCGCCGCAACGGCGTGTCCAGGGTGAATATACGGGTTGGTAAGTGATGTCCCGTAGGTACCATCGAAAGTTGCGTCGAGTTTGCGGGGGTCAACAAAACGCAGCGTGCCCGTGCTGCAAATCAGACCGGCGGCAGAAGTGATACTGTTGGTGATCGGGTAATCGGGAGCCGGGTTGCCCAGAACGGGCATACCCGCGCCGCTGGTCATATCGAAGCCGTTGGCTTCGTTGGCGGGCACGCGCGCGTTGTACCAGTCAACGGCGTGGGACTGCATGTAGTCCATCACCTGCTGATTAGTTTTGGCGTTAATGCCGGCGTTGTTGTTCGACAGCAGCAGCGCCGCCATACCGGCGGCATGGGCCGCCGCTGCCGATGTGCCCATGAAACCGACATTTCCCTCGGCGTCCGGGTCACAGCCCTCCTCCGACTGTTCACCCTGCGATGTGGTGACGGATGAGGGGGCGACGATGTTGGGTTTAAATGCTGCCCGCGTTGTGAACGGTCCGGTGCCGGGGGCAGTGCCGCCGCTGCCAAATACCGGCCCCTGCGAGCTGTCGGCCAGAATGGGGAAACCATAATCCGGGTCGGCGCATACCGCGCCAACGGTGAAAGCGTCCGGCGAGTCTGCCGGGCGGCCAAGCGTGCTGGTGGTGTTAATATTGGTGGCCGAGCCGGTCACGCTGTTGATTTTGCCGCTACCGGTCACCTGCACCTGCACATAGGCCGGGCCGAAGGCAACGCCGCTGATAACCAGTGCTGCCGCACAAGTTGGATCCTGGTCAGTCCCGCAGGTGTCATTAATTGTAAACTGGTGAGCCGGCGCTTGCGTAGATAGGCGAGGTTGTGAATACGGGTCAGCGTGTTCTAACGACATGGTTAAATCTTTTGTGGTGCCGGTGGTATTCCAGTCATCCCAACTGACGTTTACCAGGTCACCTCGGCTGGCCGTGATATTCACTGTAGTATTGCCGCTGGCGTAGTTGAAGCTGGCAAGCCGCCCGGTATTGTTACCGGCGCTGACGATCACCAGCCGGCCGTCATCTCGCGCGGCGGAAATCTGATCATACATGCTGCCGGTCGTGGTCAGCCCTTCCGTGCCATCGCCGGGAGCGGCATCCACGCCGGCGTCCATCGTGATCAGGATGATCTGGTTGCCCGCCGACCGCGCCGCGCTGATACGGTTGGCAACCTGCGAGGCGGTGACGGCGCGGTGCAGGGTAATCGCGGCATTGGGGGCGAGATCGCACAGCACTTCGGCCACCCGCACGCCGTGATTGGTATTGCCCACGCCGGCCGGCAGACCGGCAGCATTATTAACGGTGCGGCTGGGCAGGCAGGTGGTTGGCAGTTCCGCCGTACTGACGGCGGCGATGCCGGTGTAACCCGTATCAATGATGGCGATTTTAACCCCCGCGCCCCGGACGGACGCCGCGTGCCAGTCGTTTACGCCGAGAATATCAAAACCTTCAGTGATGGCGGTGCCGCTGGGGGCCGCCGCCGGCGCGCTGACCGTGCCGGTCGAAGTCGCCTGAGCGACCGGACGGATGGCCGCGACCTCATCGGTGTTGATCAGCGCGATGAATGCACCCAATGGCACCAGGGCTTCCACATTGTATTCGCTGATGAAACCGATCTCGCCGCCCACAGCCTGAACCAGCGGGGCAAGGGCCGCGCCGGTCAGCCCGTCCGCCGCCCAGAGCGTGACGCTGATGCGCAGGTGGTCGTCCATCAGCAGGAACGCCTCCTGTCCCTTCTGCCGCGCCCCGGCTTCGTCACCGGCTAAATACCGTTCGACGAGGGGCACGAGCACCGGCGCCAGTTTGGCTTTTTCATCATCGCCCAGGGTAAGCGGTACGGGCGAGGGTGTCACACTCGCCAGCCAGCCGCCGGGCATGAGGTCGTAGACGGCAATATCATCCAGCAGCGCCGCGCTGCTGGCAACCAGAGCCAACGCCCCGTTGAAAAGCGGCGCGGCATCGGTGTAATCGAGTTCCGGCAGCCCATTCACCGCCGCCGTGATCTGGTCGTCCTGAACCGTGAGCACCAGCGTATGCCAGGCATTGAGCGCGTGGGGCGCGGCGGCGCTGGTCAGCAGCACCAGCCCGGCGCCGTCGCTGCGGTACAGTACCGTCTGGTTGGCCTCGACCGCCACGACATAACTCTGCCCATCGCGGCTGCGGAAGGCCAGACTGACGCCGGAAGGCGCGCCATCAGCGGCTTCCAGAATCATGAAACGTGTTTCCAGCCGGAAATCCGCCAGATACAGCACATCGGCGGGCAGCAGCGTGCCACCGGCGGCCAGTTGCAGCACGTGGTTCGTTTCAGTTTCCGGCACGATGCTGGCATCATTAACGATAGTCCACCCGTTGAGTTCACCCTCGAAATCGGCGCTCAGGATAAGCTGTTCGACTGGTTCTAACGTGGTTTCCGGGGTGGGTTCCGCTGTAATTTCGGGTTCAAGAGTTGCTTCGGGGGTGATCTCCGGCAGCGGCGTGGTTTCGGGCGTGGTCTCAACGACAGCCGTTGGAACGGCAGGGACTTCCGGCAGTTCAAACGGTTCGGCAAGTGGGATAATCGTCACTTCGTCCAGACTGAGGCCGCCGGTCGGCGCGCCGAACACCAGCAGCCCGGCAGGCAGCGGTTCGGCGTCGGTCAGCGCGATCTGCGGCGTGCCGTTGACCGTGACGGCGATCAGGCCGCCGTAAGCCTGCACATTAAGCGTGTGCCACAGCGCGGGTGCACCGTCGGCCAGCGCCGGTTGGGCCGCACCAGCGGCCAGCAGCGCCGCACCCCGGTAAAGGGCGGCTGTCCCGGCAGCATCCAGCGTGATGGTGTAACTTTCGGCATCCGCGCGGAAAGCGACGCTGGCCGTCTGTCCGGTTTCGAGCCGCAGACGGGCCGATAACGCAAAATCGGCCAGGATCAGGCCGTTGACTGCGGCTGTTTGTCCGGCTTCGGCGGTGGTCAGGAAACGATTGCCGCCGTCATCCACAACCGCCCAGCCTGGCGTGAGCAGCCAACCGTCGGTACTGCCATCCTGGAAATCATCGGCAAATGCGGCTGGCGGCTGGTCAGGCGGTGGGGTTGGAATATCGGTCATGACAGGAGGGGCGTCTGTCGCTGGCGGCTGGGTTGGGGTTTCGGTAGCCTCTGGCGGCAGGTCAGTGGGGGGCAGAGTCTCGTCCGCCGGGGTGGCCTCTGGCGCTGGTTCTGCCGTTGCTTCCTGGGCGTGCGTGACGAATGTTGACAGCGGCAGCGCCAGGTTGAAAACCAATGAAAAAACCGTTAAACCCGTGATGAACGTGTTTAACCGGCGTTTATGATAGGAAGTCATAACCAGCCTCCGAAACGGTAGTGGACAGGCGTCCCCACCAGCTTAAATGATGCCTGATAAGCGACCAATAGCACGATAGGTATAAAGGTACATCTTCAATACCGTATAACGCGCAGCGGCGTTACGGGTCATTTGTCTGGGATTTGTCAGGCTGCGCGGCCAGGTGCAGCCGAAAACGATGTACGGATACCAGTTGATCGCTTAAACCCATCGCCTGCAACAGTTCTTCCGGGCGGATATTGCCCTGGTCGCCGACGGTCAGATGCGCGATCAGGTCACCAGCGTCATCCACATGCAGCGCGTGGATGAGCGGGCGCAGATCAACCATCACGGCTTTGCCTTTGCGGTCGCGCTGCTGGTCGAACGTGGCCGCGTTCAACAGGTCGTCAATCCGTTCCTGCAAGGTCTCACGCGGGAAACCATCCGTAAACCGGATACGATATTCCGCGCTGCGAACCAGGGTCTGCAGCGCCGGGCTGCGTACCGGCACTTCGACCACCGAAAAGATGCGCAGTCCCGCCGGGCTGACTGCCGCCAATTTTTCGATCAGACCTGCCAGCGGAATCGGCTCTTTCAAGGATACATCCAGAATTTCGCACTCGCTGGAGATACCCAGCGGCAGAGCCGTCGCCAGCGCCAGACGCGGGCGGGGGTTGAACCCTTCGGAGTACAGCAGCGGCAGGCTGGCACGCCGCAGGACGCGCTCCCATAATTTTGCCACATCGAGGTTGCTGGTGTATTTGAGGGCGTCGAATTTGCCGAACGTGATATGCAGGCGCTGCTTAATCGGGATGTTATCGTTTTTCATACGGTCTCAGTGTTTTAATTCGGTTGAGGCTGATTTGGCGACCCTTGTATGTTGGGGTAAAATCGGCACGGTATACATCCGGGAGCATCCATGTTACCCAACAGGCAAAACATCGCCGAACGAGCGCATCGCCGCGAAACACGGCTGTATATCATCTTACCACTGGTCATCGGGATTGTCCTGGTGCTGGCTGGTGGGGTGATTGTTATGCTCCTGCCGCAGCGGCTTCAGGTATCCATCATTGCCGATCTGATGCTGGTGGTGCTGATGTTGTGCCCGTCAGTGCTGTGCCTGTTTCTGGTGGTCGTGGCTCTGGTGGCTGCCGCTGCCGGGATGAATAAGGTTCACGTGGGCGCGAGCAAAACGCTGGGACGTGCCGAAGGGCTGACAGCGCGGGTGCTGGACAATACAAATCGTGCCACCGAAACCATTAATCAGAAGACGATCAACTTCAGCGTGAAGCTGGCCTTTCTAGAAAAGCTGTTGGGTGTGTTTGACCGCCCGACGTTACCATCATCAAAGGATGAAGACAAATGAGCATCACACCAAAGTCCCCGCCGGATTGGAAGACGAAGGTTTATATCGGGGGTATACTGGCCGGCGCATTGTTTGGCCTGATCACGTCCTATCTGTATGCCCGCGCTGCCGAAGAGGAATATAAAGGTGGTGATAAAGCGCAGCCTCGATCACC
>JARKOK010000070.1 GCA_029975765.1 Aggregatilineales bacterium | reverse complement strand
ATAGATGTGGTCGTCAGCGGCCACCTGTGCCTGGATATTATCCCGCGTATGGCGCACGTCCCGGCGTCCCATCTGAGTCTGCCAGGGCAGTTGTCTGAAGTTGGCCCGCTGGACTTCGCCACTGGCGGCGTGGTGTCCAATACCGGTCAGACCCTGCACCGGCTGGGGGTGAATGTTCGCCTGATGGCAACCGTTGGTGATGACCTCATCGGTCAGATGATACTCCGTATCTTCGCTGACCATGCCCCGACTCTCAGCCAGTACATTACAACTGCCCCCGGCCAGCCCGGTTCGTACACCATTATCCTCTCGCCGGAACGGGTTGACCGCATCTTCCTGCACTGTGCCGGCACCAATGCTCAGTTTGGGATTAACGACATTGACTTCTCGCTGCTGGCCGGCGCGAAAATTTTCCACCTGGGTTATCCCCCGGTCATGCCGCGCCTGACTGCCAGCGACGGCGCTGAACTCCGTGACATTTACCAGCGCGCTCAGGCGTCAGGTGTGATCACATCGCTGGATATGACCCTGCCCGACCCGCAAGGCCCCAGCGGTCAGGTCAACTGGATGGGCGTGCTGCGCCGCACCCTGCCCTACGTGGACATTTTTCTGCCCAGTATCGAGGAAACGATCTTCATGCTGCGCCGCGCTGACTATGATGCCTGGCGCGGCCCGGACTTTATGAGTCATCTGTCAGCGGCCTACCTGCGATCCTTAGCCGACGAAGTGCTGGACTCCGGTGTCGCCATCGCCGGTTTCAAACTGGGCGCGCGCGGCCTGTATGTCAAAACAGCCAGCGCCGACCGCTTTTCCCGGCTGGCGCGGCTGCCGCTGAAGCTGGATGACTGGACAGACCGCGAAGTCTATGCCCCTGCTTTTACCGTCAATGTGGTGGGCACCACCGGCGCGGGGGACTCCGCTTATGCGGGTTTTCTGGCGGCGCTGCTGCGGGGGCTGCCGCTGGACGACACCGCGCGCTGGGCGTGCGCGGTCGGCGCCTGTAATGTCGAAGCGGCAGACGCCACCAGCGGCATCTGCACCTGGGACGATACCCAGGCGCGGCTGGACGCCGGCTGGCCGGTACATTCCGAGCGTGTGCCGGGTTTCTAGATATTTGCGCCGCTAAACCGGCTTTTCGTCGTCCTTGTCGTCAGGTTTCGCGCGGTCGAAGGCGGCGGCAATCTCATCAATGGCCGTGTTAAACAGACGGCGGTAGCCTTCAACCATCTCATGTAAAGCCGCCTCACCATGCTTTTTAAAGCCCTCAGGTATCAGGCTTTCGACCGCTTTGGCCGCTTCAGTAATCGCCTTTTTTTCATGCTCAACAAATTCATCAAAAACCCGTTCGACTTCCACAGTCTCTTCTTCTGGCTTCACTGATGGCACGATCTTATGCCCTTTCTCACGCTTAGTTTTACGGGACTGCGCTTTCAACTCGTTTCCCACAACCATAGTCTGTCGTGCCTGAAACGGCACATCCTCCGTTGTTGATCAGGAAATAGCCTGCGCGCAGTGAATCAGTTCCTGGGCAGACTGGGTAAACGGCAGCAGGCGTGTCATAGAACCTTTCTTCAGGCGCAGTTTGCCGCGCATAATCATCACCAGCGGCTGCGCCCGCCCGGCCAGTACATCCATCCAGGTCGTATAATCGCCTTCAATCACAAATGCCGACAGCCGTTCGGCCTCTGCTGGCGCGATGCTTTTGGCCGCCCGGCACACTCCTTTGTGGAGATCAAGCCATACCGCCGAATCGTGCAGAAATCCGTGCCGCGCGGACGCCTTCATGATGAAGGTCAGCGCCCCGGCCTCCCACCGTGTTGAAGCCTGGTAGTAGCTTTTACTGGCGTTGATCGCCTCGCGGTAGGCCTGCGCCCAATCCTCTGAGAACAGTCTGGGTTTCCCTGCTGGTGATACCGGCTGAGGCGGCGCTTCCGGTTCGGGTGCCTGCGTCACTGATCCCGTCTGGCGTGTCACCCCTGTGCCATTCGCCCCTTCCGAACTGCTCTCGACGCCGACGGCAGCACCCACTATCGAAACGGCTGGCTCAAAACCATTTGACCGGTCTTCGGCTGGTGCGGCAGTTTCTACCGCGCTGACCGCTTCCACCCGCGCGGCCTGCGCCTCTACCGTCCGGGTCTCCACCACCGCCGGAACGCTGGCCGGCGTTTCCGGCGCGGGCGGCACAACCGGTGACGTGACGATCTTCGTTTCTGCCACTGGCGGCGTTTCTGACGCGGGCTTCGGCGGTTCACGCTCCAGCGACTGCGCCGGCACACGCGCCGCGCTGCGCAGCGCATAAAACGAGTCTTGCAGGTGCGTCGCCAGTTCGGTCACATCCGGCACAATGCCCGCGTCCGCGACCAGGGTCATGCTGATCTTCTGGTTATAGCTGGTAATGACACACGCCAGTCCCATCGAAGGATTCAGCGGGAAATAGCCGTAGGAATGGAGCATCTGATGTCCCAGCAGATAGACCGGAATCTGCGGCCCGGCCACATTGGTACACCACGTATGCGCCAGCAGCGAAAAGGCGACTGGCGCGGCTTGCCACACCAGCGGCTGTGCCAGCGATGGCATGAGCGCCGGCAGCGTCAGCACCATATCGAGACCTTTGGAAAGCGATGAGTTTTTCATCACCTGCGTGTATTCGGTGACGAGGCGCAGGCGTTCCAGCGGATCATCCACCTTAAATGGGATGTCAATCGGCAGGACGGAAATCCGGTTGCCAAAATCTCCTTTTTCGTCCTCCACCCGCATATTGACCGGCACCAGCGCGCGCACAAACGCCTGATGGGTTTTCTCGCCGATCTGCCGGGTATACCGTTCAATCGCCATCCCCAGCAGGGTGAGCATGACATCGTTCACCGAAGCGTTGCACACCGCGCGAATCGCCCGCACTTCCGCCAGCGAGAACTCCACCCAGGCCAGCGTCATCCGCCCGGTGTTTTTGCCGTTAATCGGCAGCCGGCTGATGGGCCGCAGGTTATCATTGATTAAATAGGCCATGCCGATCAAAGCCTGACGGCGCTTTTCCTTATCGGTCATCGTCGTGCCCAGTGATAGTAAATCCGTGCCGACTTTCTTCAGCATGTTGAGCTTGTGCGGAATGTCACGTTTGAAGGACTCCGCAATCAGCTCGCTGGTCGTCGGCAGACCTGGCGGGTCATAGACCGGCTTTTTCGGATGCGGGCCGATTTCCGGCGTCATATCCAGCAGCAGCGTAAATAATTCAACGGCAGCCAGCCCATCCACCATGCAGTGATGAATTTTAAAGAACACGCCGGTGCGGTCGCCTGCCAGCCCGTTCACCAGATAAATCTCCCACAGCGGCTTGCTGCGATCCAGCTTGCCGGACACCAGGTGCCCGGCCAGTTCACGAAGCTGTTCGCCGGTACCGGGCGCTTCCAGTGTCACTTCGAAAACGTGATTGCCAACGTAAAAATCCGGGTCGAATACCCACATCGGCTGGCCGAGGTTCATCGGCGCCTGAATAACCTTTTGCTGGTAAAGCGGCACCTGGTAAATCCGGGCATCAATCAGTTTCAACAGGTCGTCAAAAACGATTTTTCCATCAAACACCGTCATCGCGCCGATATTCATCGGCGTTTCTGGCGTATCTACCATATAAAATGCCGTATCCACCGGCCCCAAAAACTGCCCATGTTTGCCCTTTTTCACGGTAAAACCTTTCTAACACTAAACCGGCGTTCGATCCAAAGCTTTCAGCGCGGCGATTTCGCCGCAGCGAATCATGCGCTTTTGCACATCCGGGCTAAACGAGAATTCCGGCGCGGTAAAGAACTCCAGATCCTCCGGATCCGGCTGAATCCAGATCAGCTCTTTGTCGGGGTTCTGCTGCTGGTAAATGTGCCGCCATACCGCGATCCGTTCGCTGAACACCATTGAGGTAGACTGCTTGACAATATTCAGCCAGCCCAGATCATGGACGCTAAGTGCATCGCTGCGGTACAGCGGTTGGTAGGTATGCGAGATGATCACCTTGTCGGCCAGATTCACACCGATGTCTGCCGAGAGCGTTTGTTTGATCTCGCCATCAATGAAATACCGCCCGTTGATCTTCACCGGTTCGAACATGCCGGGGATGCAGGTCGAAGCGCGCACCGCCTTGTGAATGGGAACATGGGTTACAAACAGGTTTTCCCCATCCTCAAATTCATACACGCCGTTGAAAACACCGCGCGCGTGGCAGTCCAGACAGGTGGCGATGACATACAGGTCAATCTCGGACTGCGCGAAATCATTCGAGGGCAGCAGGGACTTAAACAGGCGTTCAAGCGCGACCGAGTCGAAAAAGCCGGTCACATGGGACTGGCTTTCAATCAGGCGGTCTATCGCCTCCGACACCAGATCGTGGTTATACAGCACCGGCAGTGACGCCAGAAAGCGCATCCCGGCGTAGCCGGTAAGGAGCGCCTGCCAGGCAATATCCTGGTATCTGGGCTTGAACAGCATGGTGGAGGTCAGCGTTTGCACCCAGGCGTCAAACTTCGGCAGATAAACCTTTTGCTGGTACAGCGCGGCCAGCAGATTATCTACCGATGCGCCCGACGCGATGAACGCGCCGATGACCGCCCCGGCGCTGGAACCAACAATCGAAGTGATCGGTTCCGGCTGCAACACTTTTAAAACACCCAGATGAAAATAAAAGGCTTTGGTTGCGCCGCCGCTGAGAACCAGCGACACCCCCGGCTTTTTCTGAAGCTGCGGAATCTCGCGCATGGGCGTTACCCGGTTTTTTCCATAATCTATTTTTTCTTCGTATTGTAGCACAGACTGACAACCACTATTAGAAACAAAGATCATCCAAATGACAGTATATTGACACGCCATCTGTAACTATTCATAGCGGGCAAGTTCCGTTATTGTAAATGATAGCAAAAACAGCCGGTAAGAAAATATTTCCCAGTCCCATAAAAAGGATTGATGATGGCCGAAAATGATTTTATTCCGCGACTGGATCGAGAAGCCGCCCTCGACCCAACCATTCAGCCGTTGCCGGAAACGGTTGACCTGGCCGCCGAACCGGGCGAGATTTTCCTCACCGGTGTGACCGGCTTTGTCGGGGCGTATCTGCTGCGCGATCTGCTGGAAACCACCCGTGCCAGGGTGCATTGTCTGGTGCGTGCGTATAACCCCGACCAGGCTGTGCAGCGCGTCCGCCAGAACCTCGATAGTTACCTCATCTGGCAGGAAGCCTATCAATCTCGCATCGTGCCGGTCGTGGGCGACCTCAAACTGCCGCTGTTCGGCTTGACCGAAGCGGCCTTCCGCGATCTCGCCGCCCGCATAGACAGCATTTACCACTGCGGCAGCAAACTCAGCTATATTGCCCCCTATGAGTATCTGAAAGCGGCCAATGTCGGCGGCACGCAGGAAGGGCTGCGGTTGGCGACCACCCTGAAAGCCAAACCTTTTCATTTCGTTTCATCACTGGGAATCCTGCTGGCGTTCAAGAGTCTGGTCGGTGGACAGGAATCCGATGAGCTTGACGAAACCAAGTGTCCCGATGTAGGCTATTTTCAAACCAAATATGTGGCTGAAAAGGTCGTGCGGCTGGCCCGCGACCGGGGCATCCCTGTCACCATTCATCGCATCGGCCTCATTGTCGGCGACAGCCAGACCGGGGTTTCCAATGTGGATGATTTTGTCGCGCGCGTGCTGATCGGCTGCATCCAGGCCGGTTATGCGCCCGACATCCGGCATCTGATGGACATGACCCCGGTGGATTTTGTATCCGCCGCGATGGTCTATCTGTCCCGGCAGCCAGCGTCCATCGGGCAGGTATTCCATTTGCTCAATCCGACACCCATTCACTGGAGCGATATTTTTGACCGGGTGCTGGAAGCCGGTTATCCGGTCAGGAAAGTGCCGTTTAACGAATGGGTGGAAGCTATTGAAGAACATGCCAATCCCGATCATAACCCACTGTATCCCCTGCTGCCCTTCTTTCACATTGATTTCGCGGCACGGATGCTGGGTGTGAGCAGCACGGCATATCAGGCGCTGGGTACGGCGTTCACCCAGCAGGCGCTGGCCGGGTCGGGCGTGCGCTGTCCGGCAGTTGACCGGCGGCTGATCTATACCTTTCTATCACGGTTTGCCCGGAATGGCCGCCTGGAATGGGAGCCGGTTGGCTGGAAGGCAGCGGACGCGGCGATTTTAAGCCCGGCCCGCTCCAGCCCCATAGATTGACCATCCACACGAAAGAGCAGGTCGAGATGAAACGGTTTCGGGGCATCCTGATCCTGGTGGCGATGTTCACGCTGCTGGTGTACCGGCTGCGCCGCCAGTGGCTCGCGCTGGTACTGCGGTTGCCGCCCCCACACTATCACGTGCAGGTTGAAACCGGTCTGCGCGTGCCGATGCATGACGGTCTGACGCTGGCGGCTGACCACTATTTCCCGACAATTCCCGGCAACTTCCCCACCATCCTGATTCGTTCCCCTTACGGGCGCTGTAAACAGGCGGGCGCCTTTGGTCTGCTGCTGAATTTCTGTGCTTACCGGTTTGCCGAGCGCGGCTATCACGTCGTCATCCAGGATACACGCGGGCGGTTTGATTCCGAAGGCACATTCGACCCGTATTTTAACGAAAAAGCCGATGGACTGGCGACGCTTGACTGGCTGAAAACCCATCACTGGTTTAACGGCGTGCTGGGACTGTGGGGCGGCAGCTATCTGGGCATCGTGCAGTGGGTGATCGCTGACGCGCCGCCGGTTAAGGCGATGGTGCCCAGCATCACCGGCTCGCATTTGCAGAGCATCGTCTATCCCGACGGCGCGTTTGATCTGAGTCTCGCGCTGCACTGGATAGCGATCTTCCAGGCATTGGACGAGGGCAAAAACCTGCTGCACGGCCTGCGACAGCTTGCCAGAGTCGAACGCACGATTCAACCGGCGTTCACCACGCTGCCGGTCACCCAGAGTGATACGACTGCTCTGGGTAAGCCGGTCGAGTTTTACCAGAAATGGCTGGAACATATCCGCCCGGATGATGAAATGTGGCGGGAAGTCCACCAGTCCACGCAGCCGCAGCGTGTCACCGCGCCGGCGCATCTGATCAGCGGCTGGTACGATTTCTTCCTGCGCGCGCTGCTGGATGACTATGCCGCGCTGAAAGCCGCTGGCCGCCAGCCATATCTGACTGTCGGCCCCTGGCATCACTTCAGCGAAATCGCCAGCCTGTATGATTTGCGCGCCGGCATACCCTGGTTCAACAATTACCTGAAGGGTGATGCGCGGCACATGCGCCCCAGACCGGTGCGGATTTACGTGATGGGCGCACGCGAATGGCGCGATCTGGACACCTGGCCGCCGCCCGCGCAGTTGACACGTTTTTACCTGCACGCCCACCAGCAGCTTGATACCGACATTCCGGCGGTGGACGAAGGGGCGGACAACTATTTCTACAACCCGGCTGACCCCACACCGGCGGTTGGCGGCACGCAGTTCAGCCCGTTTGCCGGCGCGCGCGACAACCGCAAACTGGAAGCCCGCCCGGACGTGCTGACCTTCACCACACCACCGCTGCACCAGCCGCTTGAAGTGATCGGCCCGGTACGGCTGGAACTGTACGTCAGATCGAGTCTTGAGCACACCGACTTCTTTGGCCGCCTGTGCGACGTGTACCCGGATGGCCGTTCGATCAACGTATGTGATGGTCTGTTTCGCATCGAGCCAGGACGCGGCGCAGCGCAGCCGGACGGCAGCCAGTGTATCGAAATTGATCTGTGGGCGACGGCCTACCACTTTAAAGCCGGACACCGGCTGCGCCTTCAGGTATCCAGCGGCGCGCACCCCCGCTGGACGCGCAACCTGGGCACGGGCGATGGTATCGGCGGACAAACGATGCAGGCGGCTGTCCAGACCATCTACCACGATGCCGGGCATCCATCGGCGCTGGTTCTGCCGGTAGTACAGGATGGCATGGCCGGGTCAGTGGAATAACCTAGCAAAGTCGGCGACGGCGACACAGGGGGAGTGCCCAAATTGCCGAGATTACCAAAAAGCAGTCCCGCGTGGAAAAAACAGAAACAGGCAGTCCTGTGTCCCCAGGTTCGCTGTTGGGTGATATTCCGGCGCTCACCCTGATGAACTTTGACGATCAAGTTCGATCCATATTCAAAATAGCACAAAGGCTCTGGCAACGGGTAACCAAATATTCAGACATTTGTTTAACCTCAGTTAGGGATAACGTTTTTAGCCCTCACCCGACTTCTCTCAGGGGACATGCGTCCCCATTCGAGTCGCCCTCTCCCTCATGGAGAGGGACTTGAAGGCCGCTCCTGATCCGTATTCTCCCCTTCGCCCTGACGCGGAGCGGAAGGGGCCGGGGGATGAGGGCAA
>JARKOK010000066.1 GCA_029975765.1 Aggregatilineales bacterium | reverse complement strand
TGTAAGAGCATGTCGAGGAGTATAGACATGCGACGAACATTCTGGACACAACTCCTGCTGTTGGTGATGGCAGCCGCGCTGCTCATCCCCACGATGGCGGCGCTGGCGCAGGCAGGCGAAGCTACCGCCGAACCCACCGCTGAATCTCATGGCGAGGAAGCAGCGGCCACTGAAGGCGAAGCGGCTGCCGCAGAAGGCGGTGGTATTGCCGCGCTGGGGCTGAACGCCGGGTATCTGCTGGCGCAGATCATCAACTTTGTGATCATCTTTGGCGCGCTGACGCTGCTGCTGTGGCGTCCGATTGTGAACATGCTGGACGCGCGCGCGGCGAAGATCGCTAAAGGGCTGGAAGACGCGCAGGTGGCGGCCAACGCCCGCCTGAACGCCGAAGCCGAAGCCGATCGCATTCTGTCTTCATCCCGCACGGATGTGTCGCGGGTGATTGAAGAAGGCCGGGCACGCGGCGAAGAAGTGGCGCGGCAGATCGAAGCCGAAGCCCGCGCCGAAGCCGAACGTATCCGTGCTGAAGCGCGGCAGGCGGCGGAAGCCGAACGCAACCAGCAGTTGGCCGACCTGCGCGGGCAGGTGGCGAACGTGGCGGTAGCGATTTCGCAGCGTCTCATCGGCGCGTCGCTGGATGAAAAACGCCAGTCCGCGCTGATCAGCGACTTCTTCAGCAAGCTGCCGGCTAACGCGCGCGGCTTGTCCGGTGCGGTGGAAGTGACCAGCGCCATGCCCCTGAGCGCCGATGAACAGGCGCGGGTGCAGCGTGAACTGGGCGCGGAAGCCGTCATGTTTAAGGTTGACCCGGCGATTCTGGGCGGCCTCGTCGTGCGCGCTGGTGACCGTCTGGTAGACGGCAGCGTTCGCAGCGGCCTGGATGAACTGGGTTCGCGGTTGGGGTAAATCATCTCTCATCGCTTTCCTCTCTCAGAGAGAAAAGTGGGACATGAGCTGTCCCTATGCTTCGATAACGGCGCGCCGGAACACTACCGGCGCGTTTCGTTTGTAGCACCATCCTGCACCAGCCCGGTTGAAGCCGCCGGGATTTATTCCTATAATCGTCCACCATGAGCACCACGTTATCTCACCTCATTTCGGAAGTACCTGACGTTCTTAGCGTGTCCGGCGATACCACGATTACCGCGCCGGTGGTTGAAGCTGATGCGGATTTGCAGCCAGGCGGCGTGTTTGTCGCGCGGCGCGGCCTGTCCACCGACGGCCACGATTTCATCCCCCGCGCGATAGAGAAGGGCGCGGCGGCCATCGTTGGCGAGCGCGATCTGAACGATCTGCCTGTGCCTTATGTGCGGGTGGCGAATGCGCAGGAAGCAATCGGACGGCTGGCGGCAGCCTATCACGATTTCCCGGCGCGTAAGCTGATCGTGATCGGTGTGACCGGCACGGATGGTAAAACCACCACCAGCACCCTGATTCACACCGTTCTACAGCAGGTGACAGACAACGGCGCCGGTCTGATCAGCACCGTGTCGGCGGAACTGGGCAGCACGTCAGCCGATACGGGCTTTCATGTGACCACGCCGGGCGCGCCCCAGGTGCAGGGTTTTCTGGCGCAGATGGCCAGCAACGGGCTGACCCATGCCGTGCTGGAGATGACCAGTCACGGGCTGGCGCAGGGGCGCTTGCAGGGCGTGGATGTGGATGTGGCCGTGATGACCAACGTAACGCACGAACATCTGGATTATCACGGCTCGTTTGAGAACTATCGCGCGGCGAAAGGCCGTTTGTTCGAGATGCTGGCGCAGTCACAGCGCAAGCCGCACCAGCCGAAAATTGCGATCATCAACGCTGACGACCCCAACGCCGATTTTTTCGCGGCGTTCCCGGCGGATAAGGTGGTGCGCTACGGCATCCATAATCCGGCGGATGTGCGCGCCGGGGAGATTTATTATCTGCCGGAGACGACGCAGTTTGAGGTTGAGATCAGGCCGGTGTTCGAACGCGAGTACAAAACGATGGAATACGTCACGCCGCTGGCGGGCGAGTTCAACGTGTACAACGTGCTGGCGGCGATCAGCGTGGGGTACAGCCTGCACTTCAACCCCAACATGATCTGGGCGGGGATTGAGGCGCTGGAAGGCGTGCCGGGACGGATGCAGCGAATTGATGAGGGGCAGCCGTTCACAGCGATGGTGGACTTCGCCCACACGCCGAACGCGCTGGAAAACGCGCTGAAAGCGGGGCGCAAGATGCTGCGTTTTGGCAAAAAGCTGATCGCGGTGTTTGGCAGCGCCGGGCTGCGCGACCGCGAGAAACGCCGCCTGATGGCGGAAGTGGCGGCGAAGTATGCCCACTTCACCATTCTGACGGCGGAAGACCCGCGCACGGAGTCGCTGGATGACATCCTGGAGGCGATGGCGCAGGGCTGCATAGCGCAGGGCGGGGTGGAAGGCAAGACGTTCATACGGGTACCGGACCGCGGTGAGGCGCTGTACCGCGCCTGCCAGATGGCGCAGCCGGGCGACATCGTGATGGCGTGCGGCAAAGGCCACGAGCAGAGCATGTGCTTTGGCACGGTTGAATATCCCTGGGATGACCGCGAGGCGCTGCGGGCGGCGCTGCGCGGCACACCCTTAAAAACGCTGCCGACGGCGACGTGACGGCGGCAGCAACCTACGCCTTCAGCCGCTCGAAATACTGCTTGCGGAATTTGGCGACCTTCGGCGCGATGACGGCCATACAGTAACCCTGATAGGGATTGTTGACAAAGTATTCCTGGTGGTAATCCTCCGCCGGGTAGAAGGTGTCCAGCGGGGCGATTTCGGTGACAATCGGGTTCGGCCACAGGGCTGCCGCGTCCTGGCGCTTCCGTTCGGCGACGGCCTGCTGCTCCGGTGTGTGGTAGAAGATGGCGGAGCGATACTGCGGGCCGACGTCCGCGCCCTGGCGGTTGAGCGTGGTGGGGTCGTGGATGGTAAAGAACACATCGAGGATGTCATCCAGGGTGATGATCTGCGGGTTAAAGCGCACCTGGACCACTTCGGCGTGGCCGGTCGTGCCGGTGCAGACGGCCTGATAGGTGGGGCGGGGGACGTGGCCGCCGGCGTAGCCGGACACCACATCGTCCACGCCTTTAAGCTGGTCGTAAACCGCTTCGAGACACCAGAAGCAGCCGCCGCCGAGGGTGATGGTTTCGCTGGTGGTCATGATGATTCGTTCCTTTCTATGAGCAGGCGGACAGGGACGTGTTTCGTTCAGCCAGAGGGCTTTAGCCGCTGGCGACTTCGATTGCGCGGATGATTTTGGCGGGATTGCCGCCGACGACCACGTTATCCGGCACGTCTTTGGTGACGACCGCGCCCGACGCGATCACGGCGTGATGGCCGATGGTGACGCCGGGGTTAATCACGGCGCGCCCGCCGATCCAGACGTGATGGCCGATGGTGACAGGTGTACCGTATTCCGGCCCCAAGGCTCGTTCCTGCGGATTCAGCGGGTGCATGGCCGTATAGATATGGACACCCGGCCCCAGCAGGCAGTAATCCCCGATACGGATTTCGCAGACATCCAGCAGCACGCAGTCGAAGTTCGCATAGAAATTTTCGCCCAGGTGGATGTTGTAGCCGTAATCACAGCGAAAGGTTGGTTCGATGTAGACATGATCGCCGGTCGAGCCGAGCAGTTCGCGCAGCAGTTCAGCCCGCAGCGCGTCATCCGTTTCGAGCGTCTGGTTGTACAGGCGTGTCAGCCGCCGGGCGTTCAGCCGTTCGCGCACCAGTTCCGGGTCGGCGGCGTTATACAGTTCGCCCGCCAGCATCTTCTCTTTTTCGGTTTTCACTGCATGAAACTCCTTCAGGTAAGGGTGCTGATTAGCCTATCCCGGCGGGCGGGCGGGCACGCAGGCTCGCCCCTACGCTGTTTTGTGTTTCCCATTAGTCTCGCCCACTGTCGTCCATATTACGCGATTTGCCTTAATGCTGCGTAAGTGTCTGATCATAGCGGGCGCGTTGTGCTGCGTCGGAAAACGTGTGGTACAATCCGAACGATTGAGGAAGGTGTATGCACGATTTAGGCATTGTGATCGTCAACTGGAATACACGCGACCTGCTGCGCCGCTGCCTGCAAACGGTGTTTGACAGCCAGGGCGTGGAGCGGTTTCGCGTGGTGGTGGTGGACAATGCCTCGACCGATGGCAGCGCCGACATGGTGTGCCGTGAGTTCCCCGCCGCGCAGGTGATCCGCAGCGAAACCAACGGCGGGTATTCCTACGCGAACAATCTGGGGCTGCGGGCGCTGGGCTATCGGGGGGCCGGGGCGGTGGACGCGGACGCGCCGCGTTACGCGCTGCTGCTGAACCCGGATACCGAAGTGCCGCCGGACGCGCTCGCCAGCATGGTGCAGTTCATGGACGCGCAGCCGGCGGCGGGCGCTGCCGGGCCAAAGCTGGTACTGGAAGATGGCAGCCTTGATCTGGCCTGCCGCCGCAGTTTTCCCACGCCGGAAGTTTCCTTCTATCGCTTCTCCGGGCTGTCCAAACTGTTCCCTCACAGTCCGCGCTTTGGACGGTATAATATGACGTTCGTTGATCCCGATCAGGAGCTGGAAGTGGACTCGGTGGTCGGGGCGTACATGCAGGTTCGCCGCGAGGCTATCGAGGCGGTGGGGCTGCTGGACGAAACCTTCTTCATGTATGGAGAGGATTTAGATTGGGCGTTCCGAATAAAAGAGGCGGGCTGGAAGGTGTTTTATCACCCGCAGGTGACGGTCAAACACGTCAAGCGGGCGGCCAGCCGCCGGAGCAAGAAAGCGCAGTTCGAGTTTCAGCGGGCGATGCTGATCTTCTACCGCAAGCATTACCGGCGGACGACGCCGCTGTGGCTGCACGCCGTGGTGATGCTGGGGCTGCTGGTGAAGGGGGGGCCGAGCCTCTGGCCGGAGATTCGGGTGCCTTCGAACCCGTAAGAATCCTGCCGTCAACCCGCCCGAACCGGACGCGCAAGGCGCTCGGTATCCTGCTGCTGACGCTTGATGCACTGGCTTTGACCGGCGCGTTTACGCTGGGTTACATCGGTCGCATCACGCTGCCGCTGTTCAGCCTGCCGGACGAACGTTTCCCCATGTTTATCGAGTATGTGCCGACGCTGATCCTGCACGTTGCGATCATCATCGGCATGTTTTATTTCTCACGGCTGTACCACCTGCCGCGCGCGGCCAGCCGGTTTGACCAGGGTCGCCGGATCGTGGGGGTGGTGACGGTTGGCTCGCTGCTGGCGAGCGCCGTGCAGGAACTGGTGTTTAAGACGACGATCTTTGAAGTGGATTACTCACGTGGGATGTTCTTTTACGTGTGGGTATTCAGCGTGCTGCTGGTCGTCGTCGGGCGCGAGTTCTATCATATGCTGCAAACGTATCTGCGGCAGCGCGGCCTGGACCGCGACAATCTGCTGATCGTGGGCATGGGGAAGATCGCCCGCGACATCGCCCGCAAGATCAATGACCAGCCGGCGCTGGGGTACAACATCGTGGGCGTGGTCGTCAACGGCAAGACCAAAACACGCGGCTCGCTGGTCGGGTATCCGATCATCGGGACGTATCAGGATTTGCCCCGGCTGATTGATGCCCGCAATATCGAACAGGTGATTATCGCGCTGCCGGAGGCGCAGCGGGCGGAAATCGTCGAACTGGTGACGCTGTGCCAGCGCGGGCGAGTGGACATCAAGATTTACCCGGATATGTTCGCATATATGGCCGGCGATCTGAGCGTGGATGACCTGGGCGGGACGCCGCTGCTGACGGTGCGGGATATCGCCCTGCGCGGCTGGAAGTTAAGCCTGAAGCGCAGCCTGGATATGCTGGGTTCGTTCTTCGGGCTGGTGTTTCTGTCCCCGTTCATGCTGCTGACGGCGCTGGTCATCAAATGGCAGGACGGCGGGCCGGTGTTTTACACGCAGGAACGGATGGGGCTGGATGGCCGCCCGTTCCATCTGGTCAAGTTCCGCACGATGCGGATGGATGCAGAAGTCAGCGGCCCTGGCTGGACGGTCGAAAATGACCCACGCGTGACCCGGCTGGGGCGCTTTATGCGCAGCACCAACTGGGACGAGATTCCGCAGTTGATTAACGTGCTGCTGGGCGAAATGAGCCTGGTGGGGCCGCGCCCGGAACGCCCGGTATACGTGCTGCAATTCCGCGAACATATCCCGCGTTATATGGAACGCCACCGCGAGAAATCCGGCATGACCGGCTGGGCGCAGGTGAATGGGCTGCGCGGCGACACTTCGATTGCCGAACGCACGCAGTACGACCTGTGGTATGTCGAAAACTGGTCGCTGTGGCTGGACATCAAAATCATCATTCGCACGGTGTTACAGACGGTGCTGCGGCGGGATCGGAATGCGTACTGAGTTACCAGTCACCAGATACCAGACACCAGTATAAAAACCGGTGATTAGATGTTTACTGCAAACTGGTAACCGGAGACTGGAAACTGACGATGGACTTAGACACACTGACCGCTGCCATGCACGCCTTTGTCAAAAGCAAAGGGTGGTATGACGCCGATTCACCACACCCGCAAACCTCTAAAAATATCGCCATTTCGCTGGCGGTCGAAGCCGCCGAAGTGCTGGAACAGTTCCAGTGGGGCGAGGCGGCGGACAAGACCGAACTGGCCGGTGAACTGGCCGACGTGCTGCTGTACCTGATGCAGCTTGCCAGCCTGAACGGGATTGACCTGGGGCAGGCCGTCATGGACAAGCTGAAAATCAATGACGGGCGGGAGTGGGAGAAGTAGAGCCGGGCAGCCGCTTATCAGGAAAATGAGGAATTGGCAGCCGGGACGAAACATATTATTCCCCATACTTCGATAAATTAATCCAACGCGAGTTATGGATAAGGGAGTTGCGCCTCTTGCCCTCATCCCCCGGCCCCTTCCGCTCCGCGTCAGGGCGAAGGGGAGAATTCGGATCAGGAGAGGTCATCAAGTCCCTCTCCATGAGGGAGAGGGCGACTCGAATGGGGACGCATGTCCCCTGAGAGAAGTCGGGTGAGGGCTAAAAACGTTATCCCTAACTGACGTTAATCCACTTGGCGTTCTGGCGCTTCATCTATATCATTAAGCAGCACCCTCGTTACCAGGAGTTACCTCCATGCGAATGTCCCAACTGTTCAGCCAGACGCTGCGCGAAGCGCCGGGCGATGCGGAACTTGTCAGCCACCAACTGCTGCTGCGTGCCGGGTTTATCCGCCCGCTGGCCGCCGGTATCTTCAGTTATCTGCCGCTGGCGCGGCGCGCGCTGACGAAGATTGAAAACATCGTGCGCGAGGAAATGGATGCCATCGGCGGGCAGGAAATCACGATGCCGGTGGTGCATCCGGCGGACATCTGGAAGGAAAGCGGGCGCTGGTACGCGATTGGCCCGGAGATGGGACGGTTTCAGGACCGCGCCGGGCGGGACATGGTGCTGGCGATGACCCATGAGGAAATCGTCAGCGATCTGGTGCGGAAGGAAATTCGCTCGTACCGCCAGCTTCCGGCGCTGATTTATCACCTGCAAACGAAATGGCGTGACGAACCCCGCGCGCGGGGCGGCCTGATTCGCGTGCGGGAATTCACGATGAAGGACAGCTACACGCTGGACGCGGATTGGGATGGGCTGGACAAACAGTACCGCGCCCATTACACAGCTTATTTCCGCATCTATAACCGGTGCGGGCTGGACGTGATCGCGGTGAAGTCCGACACGGGTATGATGGGCGGGCGGCTGGCGCACGAATTTATGTATCTGACGCCGGTTGGCGAGGATACGCTGCTGACCTGCGACTGCGGCTATGCCGCCAACCGTGAAGTGGCAAATTTCAAAAAGCCGGAACTGCCGCATGAAGTGCCGCTGCCGCTGGAAAAAGTGGCGACTCCCGGCACAACGACGATTGAGGCGCTGGCGCAGTTCCTCGGCCTGCCGGAAGCGAAAACGGCGAAGGCCGTATTTATGCTGGCGACGGTATCCGAAAACAATCAGGATGTGCAGAAATTTGTACTGGCTATCGTGCGCGGTGATATGGAAGTGAACGAGGTTAAACTCGTCAATGCCGTGAAAGCGAAGGCCATGCGCCCGGCGACGGAGGATGAAATCCGCGCGGTGGGGGCCGTGCCGGGGTACGGTTCACCCATCGGTGTCCGAAATGCGCTGGTAGTGGTGGATGATCTGATTCCCAACTCGCCCAATCTGGTCAGCGGCGCGAATGAGGAAGGCTATCACTTCCTGAACGTGACCTACGGGCGGGATTATACGGCGCAGGTAGTGACGGACATCGCCGCCGCCCGTGAAGGGGACGCCTGCCCGGCGTGCGGCCAGCCGTTGAAAGCGGTGCGCGGGGTGGAAGTGGGCAACATCTTTAAGCTGGGCACGCGCTACAGCGACGCGCTAGGCTGCACCTTCCTGGACAACGAAGGCAATTCGAAGCCGGTAGTGATGGGGTCATATGGCATCGGCATCGGGCGGCTGCTGGCGTGTGTGGCCGAAGCGCACCACGACGAGTACGGCCTGTGCTGGCCGGTGTCGGTCGCGCCGTATCAGGTACATCTGGTGCTGATTCGGGATACATCCGGCAGCAGCGCGGCCAATGAAACCGCCGATACGGTTTACGACCGCTTAAAACGCGCCGGTATGGAAGTGCTGTATGATGACCGCGACGAACGCCCTGGCGTGAAGTTCAACGATGCCGATCTGATCGGCTGCCCGCTGCGGCTGACCGTGAGCAGGAAGGCGCTGGAGCAGGGCGGGGTGGAACTGAAACACCGCGCCAGCCCGGAGAAAAGCATCGTGCCGGTGGAGGAAGTCGTGTCCCGGATGCAGGCGGAAGTGGCGCGGCTGTGGGAGGAACTCAACCGCAGCGTGGTGCCGGTGGAATATAAGGAAGCGTAGGCGGTACGGGCGAGCAAAAAGGTATGTTGGGGCGCACGGCGGTGCGCCCCTACGGTTTGATGGGCTGGCGGCTTAGTGCTGGCCTTCGTACTTGTTGACCTTACGGGTCAGCAGTGCCTCGAAGCCGGACTGGTCACCGATCAGGCGGTGCTGGCCTTCGTATTCGTTGACCTTGCGCGTCAGCAGTTCCTCGACGCTGCCGGGGTCGCCGGCGCTGAGGAAGACCACCGTAACCTTCGCAGCGGCGGGGGTGACCGCCATCACCACAATGGCGACCAGCACGGCGACAGCGATAAACTTGCGGAACCGGTTCATGTCTGTGTCCTTTCCTGTAACTGATGACAGACCTCAGATTACAGGTAAAGCGGCGTGCTGTAATCCGACCGAAAGCGCAAACCAGCACGCCATTTTCGGCGGAAACCGGATTGCGGCTAAAGCAGCAGGCTGATTACGGCGGCAGGCTGAGGACGGCAGCCATGACGGACGAAGCATTAACATTTCGTGAGGGTAAACCGGGCATTTTGACTGTACGAAAATTCCCTGCTTAATTTCTCCGGTTTTCCTGTATAATAAGCGGTTGTTGTTTTGTAAAAAGTTTCACAAGGGAACGGGCATATGGCGTCGCAGGCCGTTACACCGCAGAGCGAAGATTTTTCAAAATGGTACAACGAAATTGTTTATAAGGCCGATTTAGCCGACCAGTCGCCGGTGCGGGGCTGTCTCATCATCAAGCCGTATGGTTATGAGCTGTGGGAAGCCATCAAGTCGGGGTTAGACCGCCGCTTCAAGGCTACCGGCCACCAGAATGCCTATTTCCCCCTGTTTATCCCGGAAAGCTTCCTCAAACGCGAGGCGGAACACGTCGAAGGGTTCAGCCCGGAACTGGCGGTTGTGACCATCGCGGGCGGCAAGGAACTGGAAGAACCGCTGGTCGTCCGGCCTACGTCCGAGACGATCATCATGGACGCCTTCAAGCAGTGGATTCAGTCGTACCGCGATCTGCCGCTGCTGATTAACCAGTGGGCGAACGTGGTGCGCTGGGAACTGCGAACGCGCCCCTTCCTGCGGACGACCGAGTTTCTGTGGCAGGAAGGCCACACCGCCCACGCGACCGCTGAAGAAGCCGAAGCCGAAACCAGACAGATGCTGGACGTGTACGCCGATTTCGCCATCAATGACGCGGCGATTCCGGTCATCAAGGGCAAAAAGAGCGACCGCGAGAAGTTCGCCGGGGCGGTGCATACCTACACCATCGAAGCGATGATGAAGGACAAAAAGGCGCTGCAATCCGGCACCAGTCACAATCTGGGGCAGAACTTTGCGAAGGCGTTTGGCATCCAGTACGTGGACGAAAACAACCTGCCGCAGTACGTGTGGACGACCTCATGGGGCTTAAGCACGCGCATGATTGGCGCGATTGTGATGACACACGGCGATGATAAAGGGCTGCGCCTGCCGCCAAAAGTCGCGCCGTACCAGGTGGTGATCGTACCGATCTACAAAAATGATGCCGAACGCACGGCGGTGATGGAAGCGGTCGAACGGCTGTCCAGAGAACTGCTGGCGGCGAACGTCCGTCTTACGATTGATAAACGCGACAGCGTATCACCCGGTTTCAAGTACAATGACTGGGAAATGCGCGGCGTGCCGGTGCGGATGGAAGTCGGGCCGAAGGATGTGGAAAAAGGCACAGTGGCGCTGGCGCGGCGCGACATCGCCGGCAGAGATGGCAAGCAGTTCGTACCACAGGATAACCTCGCGGCGCGGGTGCTCGACCTGCTGGCCGAGGTGCAGGCTGGCCTGCTTCAGCAGGCGGCGGATTTCCGGGACGCGAACATCCACGATGCGGCCAGCTACGACGAGGTGAAGCAAATCATCGAGGCGGGCGGCTGGGCGCGGGTGTGGTGGGCCGGGACGGGCGATGACGAAGCCCGCATCAAAGAAGAAACGGGCGCGACGATCCGCTGTTTCCCCTTCGAGCAGCCGGGCGGCGCTGGCCGCTGCGCCATTACCGGGCAGCCGGCGGCACAGGTGGCGCTGCTGGCGAAGGCATATTAAGGATGAGGCCGGGATGATTTTTCATCCCGGCTTAATCTTAAACGTTTAAGGTATTCCGCAAAATTGTTCGCACGCGGCTGCCGTTTTTACGTTTATAATGAGGTTGAGCAGGTGTTCGAGGAGGGGCGTTCATAATCAAATCGAAATTTTATATGACAATAGTAGAATAAAGTGAAAACATTAAATTGGGGAGGAATCGGATTGTGTATAATGATATTCAATATAAAACAAACTCGGCCATTGATTGTCAGCCGGGGTACTGGTAATCTTGACCAGTTTGCTACCCTTATTTCTGAATAAAACATTTGTTTGTGATCACCGGACCGTAAGGCAAAAAATGCTCAAGACGACTAACATGACCACCGGCCTCGAGGTTCAGGTGGTGTAATTTTTAGGATAGCTAGAAATGGCGGCGTATTTAATAGTAGATGTAGATGACCTGCTTCACCGGTTCAAAAACCGGGGAGTATCGGTAGATGTACAGGAATTAGCGGTTGGGCTGCGGGGCGGCGCGGCGCTGGCGGCGGGGCTGTTCAGCGCGGAGAGTCTGAAGGCCGTCGCGGTTTCCAACTGGACGCAGCACGGCAGCGCGGGCGCGAATTACCAGCGTGTGTTCAAAGCGGCGGGTTACGATGTGTTTGATATGCCGCGCCGGGACACACTGGCCGATGCATTGATCGTCCACTACTTTTCGTTTGACCCGGAGCCGGTAGACGAACTGATTCTGGCAACTTCCAGCCCGGACCTGATCCCGCTGGTGCGCCGGGTGAAAACCACCCGCAACGCGCGCATCCGCGTGTGGGGGTCGGAGAACGCGCTCCAGGACACCGAGTTTGAGAATGATGTGATCTACCAGCCGCTCGACAGCCTGCTGGGAATTCAGACCAAGAATGTTGCGGTCTACATTGACTTCGAGAACATCGCCATCAGCCTGAACGAACAGGGGTTCGTGGTGAATCTCGACCATCTGATTGACCGCTTCGTTATGCAGGCGAAAGCGCACGGGCAGGTGGTGAAGATGGCGGCCTATGCCCCCTGGGGGCAGCGCGGCAGCCTGCCGCCGCTGGTGGACTCGCAGGGGCGGGAAGTAGCCGATGAAGCGCCCAGCCGGTTGATGCTGGCGAACATTGACCCGGTGTTCAATCTGCCGGGCAAAAACAGCGCCGATATGCGGATTGCGCGCGATGTGATTACCGACGCCGGCCATACCGACTCGGCGGATGTGTACATTATGGCAAGTGGCGACCGCGACTTCAACCAGGTGCTGAACGCCCTGCGGACACGCAACAAAACCGTGATTGTGTGGGGCGTGCGCGGCAGCACCAGCCGCCAGTTGGAAAACAACCCCGGCGTAACGATTGAGTATGTCGAAGACTTCACCGACCTGCAAACGCACCAGTCGTTAAGCACCGTGTCGTTCGCGGACAATGGGATAGATACGCTGGGTTTCACGCCGTCGCAGTGGTCGAGCGTGATTATTCAGTTTGATCGGCTGGCGGTGGCGATGGGGCGGGAAGTGCTGCCCATGCACCAACTGCTTGACCAACTGCAAGAGGTAGGCGCGGTGATCTCGCGCCCGCGCGGCGAAGACCTGATCTCGCAGGCGATTTCGCTGGGTATCCTGAAAGCGATCAACGCCGGCGGCGATCTGAGCCTGAATGCGCTGCATCCGATTGTGGAAAAAACGCGCCTCATCCGTGACCGGGTGGTGGTGCGGGTGCTGAACACGCTGACCGTGCGCGGCTGGGAGTACGTGAACTACGGCTTCCTGCTCAAAGGGCTGGCGATGGATCGGGAACTGGATCGCCCGGGGTGCAATTACAGCGACCAGTGGCGCTCGGAGTGGATTGACTGTCTGGTGCGCGAGCGGGTGCTGGTGCGCGAACTGCTGCCGCACCGCCACAACCCGGAAGACCTGGTGCCGGTGATTAAACTGCAAAAGGATTTGCAACTGCCGCCGATGGCCGCGCCGTTCCCCATGCCGCGACCGGATGATGACGAGCAGGCCGGGCCGAACTGGGCGGGCATCTCGCTGACCGATCTGGATAATCTGAACCCGGATACGGGCAGTATGGTGCGGCGCATCATCGTCAGCGTGGAGCAGTTCACCAGCTTCCGCAATTTTACGTGGTGCCCTTTGGGCAGCCTGCACCGCCGCCTGCGGCCATTCGACACCGGCATGGCCTTTCAGCGCGCGGTGGAGTATCTGAAGGAAAACGACGCGGCGGAGATTTCGGAATACTCGAACCCGCAGAGTGACTTCATGACGAAGGGCATCTCGCTGAACCTGAACTCGGAAACCTGCCAGACGATTTTGCAGCAGCGTGACGCCTTTGTCCGGGTGCTGCTGGCGCTGTACGAGCGGAACATCCTGATTTCGGAACAGAGCGTCAGCGCGATGGACCCCGATACGGCCTGGAATCTCGATCTGTGGTTTTCGATCATGGAAACCGAAAATGTCTTAAACGCCGTACCGGGGCGGGCCGGGCAGTACAGCCTGTTCCGCACGCACCACACGGTAAATCTGGTGGCCGACGCGCAGCGGGCGGAATAACCCACCGTCAACTATTGAGGATTGGCAGACGAAAGTCCCTTTGCTATAATGCCATCACATTAAAAGACCTGCGGGCCTGCTGTCCGGCCTGCGTGGCGACAAGTACAGGGGACGGTACGATGCCTATCAGTAAAATCGAGAAAGAAACGCTCATTCGGGAACACGCCCGCCACGACAATGACACGGGGTCACCCGAAGTTCAGATTGCCCTGTTGACCAAGCGGATTATTCTGTTGACTGACCACCTGAAAGTGAATAAACACGACGAACATTCACGGCGTGGTTTGCTCAAATTGGTGGGGCAGCGGCGGCGGCATTTGCGCTATCTCAGCCAGACAAAACCGGATGTTTACCGCGAACTCATTCAAAAACTGGGGTTGCGCCGTTAGTAAGCTAGTGTGTGTCGGGATGCTGATCGAACGCCTCCCGACTGATATTTTATCGCAGCCTGGCAGGGCAGGAATTGGAACGTGCGGCTAAAACGAGCGTTTAGCCCTACTTTCCAGTCCCTGGCTGTCAGGCTTTTCCGTTCTAGGAGAAGACACAGATGACGGAAAATGGAATGGGAATCAATCACCGCTATACGGCTCGCGTCGGAAACCGCGAGCTGGTGATTGAAACGGGCCGGCTGGCCGAACAGGCCGGCGGCGCGGTAACGGTGACGGAAGGCGACACGATGATTTTTGCCACCGCCACCATGAGTAAAAAGCCGCGTGAGGGGATTGACTTCTTCCCGCTGAGCGTGGACTACGAAGAAAAACTGTATGCCGCCGGACGTATTCCCGGCAGCTTCTTCCGCCGCGAGGGTAAACCCTCGGATCAGGCGATTCTGGTGGGGCGTGTGATTGACCGCCCGCTGCGCCCGCTGTTCCCCAAGGATTTACGCAACGAAGTGCAGGTGATTCTGACGGCTTTCAGCCACGATCAGGAACATCAGGTGGATATGCTCGGCATCATCGCCGCCAGCACCGCCGTGATGATTTCGGACATCCCGTGGGAAGGGCCGGTCGGGGCGGTACGGATTGGCCTGATTGACGGCGAACTGGTGGTCAACCCGACCATTTCCGAGATGGAAAACAGCATTCTGGACCTGCGGGTAGCCGGGACGGAAGACGCGATCAACATGGTGGAATGCGGTGCGACCGAGGTGGACGAGGAAACGATGCTGCGCGCGCTCACGCTGGCGCACGAGTCCATCCAGGAAGTGATCGCCGTCCAGAAGCGGATGCGCGACGAGATTGGCAAAGCGAAGGCGGCCTATACCAGCTTCAAGCTGGATGAGGCGCTGGCGGCGGAAGTGGCCGCTAAAGTGCGCGACCGCGTGCGGCAGATCGTGGTGGAAAAGACCGACCGTGATGGTCGCAACGAGGCCATTGATGCGCTGCGCGACGAACTGACAGCCGAATACGAGGCGCGTAACAAGACGATTGCCGACCCTGACCAGCAGATTGCCGTAAAAGCGGTGGGCGAGGCGCTGGAGACGGTGCTGAAGGAAGAAGTGCGCCGCCGGATTGTGGAAGACGGCGTGCGACCGGATGGCCGCGACTACCTCACGATTCGCCCGCTGGCAGCAGAAGTACGCGTGATTCCGCGCGTGCATGGGTCGGGGCTGTTCAAACGCGGGCAGACACAGGTGATGACGATCACCACGCTGGGCACACCTGGCGACGCGCAGGAACTGGACGGCCTCAGCCCTGAAGATGCCAAACGCTATCTGCATCATTACAACTTCCCGCCATATTCGACGGGTGAAACATGGCCGCTGCGCGGGCCGAAACGCCGCGAGATCGGTCACGGCGCGCTGGCGGAAACGGCGCTGCGTTCGATGATCCCGCCGGAGGACGAGTTCCCGTACACGATTCGCCTCGTCAGCGAAGTACTGAGTTCCAATGGCAGCACTTCGATGGGCAGCGTATGCGCCAGCACCCTGTCGCTGATGGACGCGGGCGTGCCGCTCATCCGTCCGGTGGCCGGGATTGCGATGGGGCTGATCAAGGAAGGGGATAAGGTCGCCGTTCTCACCGACATTCAGGGGTTGGAAGATCACCTGGGCGACATGGACTTCAAGGTTGCGGGGACGGAACGCGGCATTACCGCGCTGCAAATGGACATCAAGATTAAGGGCGTGACCGAACAGGTGATGCGGCAGGCGCTGGCGCAGGCGCGCGACGCCCGGCTGCAAATCCTCAAGGTGATGCTGAATGTACTGCCCGCGCCGCGACCGGAACTGAGCGAATACGCGCCGCGTATTACGACGGTGAAGATCAACCCCGAAAAGATCGGGGCGCTGATCGGCCCCGGCGGCAAGAATGTACGCGCGATTCAGGAACGTTCGGGCGCGAAGATTGACATTCAGGAAGACGGAACGGTGTTCGTCTCCAGCATCAACGCGGCGGCGGCGCAGCAGGCGGTGGATGAAATTCGCGGCCTGACGGAAGATGCCGAAGTCGGGCGCATCTATACGGGGCGTGTGACCCGCATCGAACCGTATGGCGCGTTTGTGGAATTCCTGCCGGGCAAGGAAGGCATGGTGCATATCTCGCAGCTGGCCGATTACCGCGTGGAGTCGGTCGAGAGCGAGGTGGCGCTGGGCGATGAAATCATGGTGATGGTGACGGATGTGGACGACGGCGGTAAAGTGCGCCTGAGCCGTCAGGCCGTACTGGAAGGCTGGACGGCAGAAGAAGCGCGCTCGCGGGATTCACGGCGCGGCGGCGGTGGTAATCGCGGCGGTGATCGCGGCGGCGACCGGGGCGGCTATCGCGGCGGTGGCGACCGGGGTGGCAATCGCGGCGGTGGTGATCGCGGTGGCGACCGGGGCGGCTATCGCGGCGGCGGCGACCGGGGCGGTTATCGCGGCGGTGGTGATCGCGGTGGCGACCGCCACTAAAGTCTGGTTGCAGGGAATACAAGAGGTGGCCGCGTGGCCGCCTCTTTTTATTTGGCGTGAAAGTGGCGGTCATTCCGCGCCATCCAGCAGTCTGAAGTCTGAACCGCTGGTATAATGATGGTTTTTCAGCACCGGTTTAAGGAGTTCATCGCCAATGAAATACGCGCGTTTTGGCATCATTTTGCTGCTGCTCGTGTTGGTGCCGGCTGTGACTGTCGCGCAGGGGGACTGTCCCGCGCCGCGTCTGGAAGTGGGCGGGCGGGGACAAGTCGCGCCGGGGGCGTCCAACCGGATACGCAGCGAACCCTCGACTTCCGGCCAGCAGGTCGGCCAGATTCCGGCGGGCGGCGTGTTTGAGGTGCTGGCCGGCCCGGAATGTGCCGGCGGTTTTCTGTGGTGGCAGGTAAATTATCAGGGGACGGTCGGCTGGACGGTCGAAGGCAGCGCCGGGGAATATTTTGTTGACCCGGTGGTGCGCGAGGCCACCGCCATGCCGCAGCCGACGGCCAGCGGTGACGCGGTCTGCTCGCTGCCGCCCCGGCTACAGGTGGGGCGCGAGGGAAAAACCACCTCCAACACGCCCAGCCGCCTGCGGGATAACCCCGGCACAAGCGGCAGGCAGATCGGCCAGATCAATCCGCTCAGCCCCTTCCAGATCATGGATGGGCCGGTGTGCGCGGACGGCATCCACTGGTGGCAGGTGCAGGCCAGCGGCACGACTGGCTGGACGGCGGAGGGTGTTGACGGTGAGTACCTCATCGAGCTGGTCGAAATCCTGCCCACACCCACGCCGGCGTATATCGGCCTGCGCGGCGCGCGCGCGATTGGCTGGAGCGGTGACGGCTCGCTGCTGGCCGTTGGGACGGCGGACGGCGTGTACGTGTTTGATACGGCGGATTTCACGCAGCCGCCCACCCAGGTGCTGGCCGGGTATCAGGTGAGCGATCTGGCCTTCGACCCCCGCGAGGCCGCGCGGCTGGCGGTTACGCAGGATGACGGCGACAATTATTCCGCCCAGGTGTACAACCTCGAAAGCGGCGAAACGGCGCTGGCACTGGTCGGCGAACGCCCGGTTATGTCGCCGAACAGCCTGGCCTATACTGCCGATGGCACCCGGCTGGCGTTCAACAACGGCGGCACGCTGATAACGGTGGACGCGGAAACCGGCAGCCCGGATTTCCAACTGATGCTGAAGGATTTTTCCGGCGGTCAACTGGCCTATATGGGTGCGCTGCGGCTGACCATCAGCCCGGATGGTAAATGGATGGGCGTGTATGATGGGCGCGTGCTGCTGGTGCCGGTGGGCGGGCGCGACAGAGATGTGATGGTGCTGGATCGGGGAACGCTGGAAACGAGCGTGACGGCGCTGGCCTTCAGCCCGGACAGCCAGCGCTTCATCGTTGGGGACGCGGTGGGTAATTTGCAGATGTGGGATGTGACGACACAGCAGCGCACCTCGTTTATCCGGGGGGCGCGCTCGACGACCAGCAACCGCGTTTACGCGCTGGCCTTCAGCCCGGACGGAAAGACCGTCGTCACGGCGGAAGGCGACCCAACGGCGGTGGTGCGGGTGTTCAAGGTGGAAGGGCTGTCGCTGGTGACAACCTTCAGCGATGGCGCAAACGCTGAAAACGCGTGGGGACTGGCGTTTAACCCGGAGGGCACACGCCTGGCCGTGATCTTCGACGACACGGTACGGATTCTGGACACGCAGGATTACTCGCAGACAGCGGAACTGGTACTGCAACGGAATTGATGGCCGGATGTTGGGGGCGGGTTTCATGACCCGCCCCGCCAGGAATAGGTTGCGGTACGAACCCCGTTCTGCCTTTTTGGTTGTTTTGCTGCTACCGCCTGCGTAAGAGAACTGTTAAAATTCAAATAAATATAGCAACCTCTAACCTGAATTCGGGTATATATACGTAGAAACGGTTATCGGGAAACCAAAGATTGTGTCTGCCCTGCCACCGCCTGTAAGTTCGCCTGCCTGGACGGGACGTACCAAACGCTACGTCGTGGTATTTGTTGTGGTGCTGGCCGGCCTGACGCTGCTGCGCTTCAGCGAAACGATTCCGGTCGTGATCGTGGCCGTCATTCTGGCTTACCTGTTCACGCCGCTGGCGAACTGGCTGGATAACCGCGTGCTGAATATCGGGCCGCTGGCGGGGCGCGAACATCGCGGCATTGCGGTGCTGCTGACGTTCGTGATGGTGATCACCGGCATCATTATCCTGATTCTGGTGGTTATCCCCGGCATCGCCAAGCAGTTTGAGGAATTTGGCAGCCGGATTCCGCCGCTGCTGGAAAGCCTGGGCGAAACGCTGGAACGGGGCCTGAGCCTTCCCATCACGATTGGCGGCGAGCCGATACTGATCAACGGCGAGCCGATCATCCCGCTGGATCAACTGCGTCAGGTGACCGGCACACCCGGCAATCAGGATGTGCTGCGGCTGGAAGACCTCAATCTGGTGGATGCGACCCGCTCGTTCATCAGCACGCTGACGCTGCCGGCGTTCAGCTTCGTGGGCGGCGCACTGACGGCCATCGTCAATATCATCTTCATGCTGTCCATGATGTTTTATCTGATCCGCGATGGGGTGATGTTTGCTGACAAGCTGGTCGAGGCCACGCCGCGCACCTATCGCAGCGACGTGCGCCGGATACTATACGAACTGGGGCAGGTGTGGAACGCCTACCTGCGCGGCCAGCTTACGCTCAGTCTGGTGATGGGCACAACGGTGTTCATCGTGGCGACGCTGCTGGGCGTGCCGAACCCGATCATTCTGGGGTTGATCTCCGGCCTGCTGGAATTTGTACCCAGCATCGGTTCGGGGCTGGCGATCTTTCCGGCGGCGCTGCTGGCGCTGTCGTCGCAGTCGGCCACGCTGCCATTTCTGGAAGGCGGCCCGTTTGCGCTGGTCGTCATTATCGTATGGGCGATTCTGCAAAATATCGAAGCGATTGTACTGGTGCCGCGTATCATGGGCGGCAGCCTGAACCTGCACCCGTTTATCGTGATTGTTGCGGTACTGACCGGCGCGAGTCTGGCGGGGGCGCTGGGGGTGATCCTGGCGGCGCCGTCGGTTGCCAGCCTGCGGGTTCTGGGGCAATATATCTACGGTAAGCTGCTCGATCAGGACCCGTTCCCGCCATCGAAGCGGCGTCCGGCAAATCCGGTAACGGCGCTGGTGCTGGCCGCGCGGGTGTGGGAATTCGATAAACAGTTGGTTCGCAACGCGGCGGCGGATGTGCGCCGCATCTGGAACAGCGGTCGGTCAAAAGCGTGGCGCGCGCGTGCCAGCCGCGTGATGCAGGTCGAACGTATCCGGCGGGTATTCCAGAACGAACGCGTGCGTGCCGTGAGCGCGGCCCTGCGTCGCCGGATTCCGGTGAACCGGGGAAGGCTGGAGGCCGTGCCGCCCTGGCGCAGCGCGGCGGTTCGCACGATGGGCGAGCAAATCCGCAACCTGTTAAGGAGGAACGAAGATCATGCCTGACAACGTACAGACAGAGGAACTGGTTTCGACCGAAAACTTCATCGTGTGGGTATCACACGAGCCGGATGACGAAATTGGTTATCATCTGGAACTGGGGCAGGTGACGGTGCATCTGTTCGCCGAGGAATGGAACGAACTGCTGGCGCTGGTGGCGCGGGCTGACGGCATGACCGGCGAGCTGACGGCGACCGATAACTTCGCGGTGGCCGTGAACCGCGAACCCGACGCGGACGCGACCTACGATCTGGAACTGACGCAGGCGACCATCTACTTTGTTGAAGAGGACTGGAACGAATTTCTGGTGCTGATTGAGTCGGCGCAGGAGGAGCTGCGTAAGCGCGGCCAATGACCAGCCTGGAGCAACTGCTGCTGGAAGCCGCGGCGCGGCATCTGCCGCCGAGCGGCGCGACGCTGCGCCTGCTGGATGTCAACAGCCGGGCGGGGGTGGCGCTGCTGGCGCTGCGCGGCGATCTTGAGATTCTGCCGGTGGGCAAACCCGAAACCTGGGACATCGCGGCGGATACAGCAGACGCGGTGCTCGCCTTGAACTGCGCGCCGGATGTGGCGCTGCTGCGAACGGCGCTCCGGGCGCTGCGTCCCGGCGGACGGCTGATCGTCGTCAGTTCGACCGGGCAGCCCGGCCCGGTACTGGTGAAGATGCTGGAAAACAGCGGCTATACGCGGGTGCTGGTGGAAAACGCGCTCGAATGCCCGTCGCCGGTGGGGGTGCTGCTGCGCGGCGAAAAACCGCATACCGAGGAACGTACCGTTGACCGCGCGCGCCAGATGGCCCGCCGCGATGCTGCCCCGCAGCCGGGGCGGTATGTCTATGTGCTGGTGCAGCAGGCACCGAATAAACCGGTGTGGAATATGCAGCCGGATGAAATCATCGAATGGCACGCTGTTGCCGTTTCGGGCGATAACGAAACGGTGCTGCTGGCCTTCAGCAGCCTGCCGAAAGCGGTGGCCTTCATGCAGCCGGCGGTGCTGGCACACCGCATCGAAGGGGTGAACAAAATCGCCAAATATCGGTGGGAGGTGGTGTACGGCTGGCCGAACCCGGTGATGATTAACCCGACAGACGACATTCTGGAGACGAACACGATTCACCTGCTGCCGGTTGACCCTGCCGCTGCCGAAGCGCCGGACGAATAACCAACACGCGGCCTTATGGTTTTTTCCCTCGCTGATGTCAATTTCCTGGCTTCGGCTGCCGGGGCGGTGCTGCTGGAACGCCTCGGCGCTGAAGACCTGTCCGATACGAATACGCTCCGGCTCATCACCCAACTACGAAAAGACTATACGGCAGACCAGGCGCGCGCCGCGCTGGAACTGGCCCGGCTGCGGCGGAAGGCGGCTGATAAATTCGGCGATGATGCGCGCCGGATGTTCTTCACCCGCGCCGCGCTGGAACAGGCCAGCGACCCGCAGGTACGGGAGTATCGGGCGCGGCGGCTGGCGGCCTTCAGCGCGAGTGTGGTGGACGCCGGCTGTGGGATTGGGACGGACTCGCTGGCGTTCGCAGCGGCAGGGCTGGCGGTGGTGGGGCTGGAGATTGACCCGGTGCGCGTCGAACTGGCGCGGCTGAACGCGGCGGCGTTAGGGCGGCCCGCGCGTTTTGAGGTGGCCGACGCGCGCGCCAGCCTGCCGGAAGCGGATGCCATATTTTTCGATCCGGCACGGCGGGATGAGCAGGGCAGCCGGATTTTTGATGTGGAACGGTACGTACCGCCGCTGTCCACGATTCGCGGCTGGCAGAACCGGCTGATCGTGGTGAAGCTGTCGCCGGGGGTGGAACTGGCGCAGGTGGGCGGCTACAGCGGGCAGGTCGAATTTGTTTCGGTGGACGGCGATCTGAAAGAAGCGGTACTGTGGCTGGGCGCGGGGTTCACCGGTCTGCGCGCTACGCTGCTGACGGGCGGCGCGGCCTTTCACTGGGATAACACGCACCCGCAGAGAGAGGGAGAAAGAGCCGTGACTGCCGCTTCTCCACGCGCGTGGCTGGTGGAACCCGACCCGGCGCTGATTCGCGCCCGGCTGGTGCGGGACGCGGCGGCGCATTTCGGCGGGGCGCAGTTGGATGAAACCATCGCATATTTCACGACCGATGTGCCGCCGGACTCGCCCTGGGTGCGGGCGTGGCGCGTGCTGGACTGGCTGCCGTTTAATCTGAAGAAACTGCGCGCTTATCTCAACGCGCGCGAGGTGGGCAGCGTAACGGTCAAAAAACGCGGGACAGCCGTCACGCCGGAGGCGCTGATCGCGCAGCTAAAACTGAAAGGCCGCGAGTCGCGCACGCTGGTTCTGACACGATGCCGGGGCGAGCAGATTGTGATGGTGTGCGCGGAGATTGGTTCGTGAGGGGCAACCTTGCCAACAGAGCAGCCGGGGTGGTTTGCGATGCGCCGATTTCGACCGGCGGGACAAGGGGTACAGTGCTGGAGCAGTAAGAAGATGTCCCGTCAGACAGCAGTGACAGCGGCGCCGAACGGTGAACGATGCGCTTCCGCTGGCATGATGGTGGCAGCAGCGACGGAAGCAGGGTGATGGTTCAAGCGCCGGTGGGCAGCGTCCGGTTGGAGTGTGAAGTGTGGATGGACGACGGGCCGCGATGCCGACACGCTCTGTTGTTAAGGTCTGTACCTTAGTATACCTCATCCTCGATGGGACAGGTAAGAGCAAATGTGAATTTCAGGTAAATTCGCCGGTCGGGCAAAGCGTCCAAATTGCGGCGGCCTGTCACCCCCACATGGTACAATGACAGCAAACTCAGGACAGTTCCGGCTGTTCACAATCATCATTTGAGGAGCGATCCACATGCTACCGGCTTTTTATAACGAACCACTCACCGACTTCACGAAGTCGGAGAACGTTGAAGCCTTCCGCGCCGCGCTGGACATGGTGAAGGCTGACATCGGCCAGACGTACCCGCTGGTGATCGGCGGGCAGCGCATCAGCGCCGACAGCACCTTCACCTCCATCAACCCCTCGCGTCCGGCGGAAGTGCTCGGCCAGTTCGTCAGCGGCACGAAAGAACACGCAGATAAGGCCTTGCAGGCGGCGGAGGCTGCATTCAAGACGTGGCAGTACGTTCCGGCGGCGGAACGCGCCCGCACGCTGCTGCGCGCGGCGGCGGAAATGCGCCGGCGCAAACACGAATTCAGCGCGACGATGGTGCTGGAAGTGGGCAAAAGCGGGGTTGAGGCGGATGCCGATACCGCCGAAGCGATTGACTTTCTGGAATATTATGCCCGGCAGGCGGTACGGATTGCGGACGTCAGCCACATGCTGGTGCCGAACCCGCCGGAGCAGCTGTCGCTGACTAACATTCCGCTGGGCGTGGGCGTGATCATTCCGCCCTGGAACTTCGCGCTGGCGATCCCGACCGGGATGGTGGCGGCGGCGATTGTGTCCGGCAATACGGTCATCTTCAAACCGGCCAGCCAGAGTCCCTGGATTGCCTATAAACTGGCGGAACTGCTGTGGCAGTCCGGCGTACCCGGCGGCGTGCTGAACTTCCTGACCGGGCCGGGGTCAACCACCGGCGGCTATCTGGTGGCGCACCCGCGCATCCGGTTCGTGGGGTTCACCGGCTCGAAGGAGGTCGGCGTGTGGATTCACGAAACGGCGGCGAAGGTGCAGCCGGGGCAAATCTGGCTGAAACGCACGATTCTGGAGATGGGTGGCAAGGATGCCATCGTCGTGGACGAAACGGCCAATCTGGAGCAGGCGGCGCAGGGAATCGTGGTGAGTGCTTTTGGCTATCAGGGGCAGAAGTGCTCCGCCGCGTCACGGGCGATCATCGTGGACGCAGTGTATGACCAGGTGGTGAACCGCGTGGTCGAACTGGCCGAGCAGATCACGGTCGGGGTGACCGACTACCCGGAAAGCTGGATGGGGCCAGTGATTGACGCCAAAGCCCTGAAGACGATGATGGATTATGTGGAAATTGGCACGCAGGAAGGCAAGCTGCTGACCGGCGGCCAGACGATCGACACGCCGGAAGGCGGGTATTTTCTG
>JARKOK010000064.1 GCA_029975765.1 Aggregatilineales bacterium | reverse complement strand
GGTTGGCTGACCGTTCGATAATCTTGTCCAATTCGCCCCGGTCGAGCCATACCCCCCGGCACTGCGGGCAGTAATCAATCTCGACGCCCTGGCGATCAGCCATCTTCAAGTCTATCTGACAGACCGGGCACAGCATGGTGTGATTAATCCTCTCTCCGCCGCTTCCAGTGCGGATCGCGCCGGCGTTCGCGGCGGTTATACTCAACGAACAGATCGTCGCCCTCGTCATCGCGCGGCCTGGGTTTACGCGGTGAATAACTTTTGGTATCAGCCGTCAGGTAGTCTTCCCAGCGGCGCGGGCGGCGGTCACTGCCGCGCGTTTTACGCCGAGTACGAGGATTTTCCAGTTGTTCCAGCAGATCATCATACAACATCATCTATCCCTTTCTAACGATACACTTTTACGCGAGCGGAGCAAGAAGGGTAAGACACTCCGCTGTCATACATTCCGTTCCAGCCGGGGAGGCGTGCCAACCGCCCGCCTATCCAGGCTGTAACCCAACGATTGATTATCTCTACGGCTTCATTGGAATTTCGTTAATGGCAGACGACAATAACATAACAATGGAACCGCACCTCGACTGACAGTTTCAGGTACTGCGCCGGTCTCGCCCGGTGAGCATCTGGTAGCGTTCAACCAGCGCGCGCAGAACACGCACATACTTCGACTGAATCACGTACTCGATGACGATCAGCGGCACCAGTACGGCGGCCATGAAGAAACCAACACCAGGGTCTAAAAAGACCGCCACCGCCCCAACGAACAGGATTCCCAGCAGAACAACCAACCACACACTCATAACCTCTCCTCTTATTTCATTTCACCGAACCCGTTCACCGCCTTGTGTGGTCGGGTTCATGTGTGTGACAGTGGGGGCATGGCCGGCCATGCCCCATGACCACCTACCCGCTAAATACGCCGCGCCGGATGAGCAGCTTTTCCAGTTCCACACCCCAGAACACAATCGTGCTGAGGACAAAACAGATCACAAGCTGCTCCAGCGTCAGCGGCGTGGTGTCAAAGATATGATTGAAGAACGGCGCATAAACGGCGATAAGCTGCACGATAACCGTCAGCACCACCGCGATGACCAGAAAGCGGTTGCCGAAGAAACCGATCACAAAAGTGGACTCGCGGTGTGACCGATTTGCCAGCGCGTGCCCCATCTGGGCGACGGTCAGAAACAGGAAAACCATCGTATTCCACGTGAAGGCGTTATAGGTAAAACCGCGCTCGGATTCAAGCGCCCGCGCCAACTGCTCCGGCGTGATGTCCAGCCGTTCAGCTTCCAGCGCCACCTGGGCGGAGTCGGTGGGGTCAATATCCGCGCGCTGCGCTTCGACCAACTGCTCCATCGTCAGGCCCAGTTCGTTCGCGACCGGCGCGGCTTCCGCCTGATAGTTGTTAAACGCCCAGATACCCAGCAGCAGGCCGGTCACACCCAGCAGGAAACCCACAATCAGGATATGCCGCCCCATACCCCGCCCGAAAATGCTTTCCGTCGGCGCATAGGGCGCCCGGTTCATACCGCCGCGTTCGGCTTTTTCGACCCCCAGCGCCAGCGCCGGGATACCATCGGTGATGAGATTCATCCACAGAATTTGCAGCGTCGTCAGCGGGATGGTCATCAGGGCGACCAACTGGGTCGCCAGCAGCACGAATAATTCGCCTGTATTGCTCGCCAGCAGGTATTTGACAAAGCGGCGCACGTTGTCGTAAATGGTACGGCCTTCTTCCACCGCGCTGACGATGGTGGCAAAGTTATCATCCACGATCACCATATCCGACGCTTCTTTGGATACCGCCGTACCCGTAATACCCATCGCTACGCCAATATCGGCGCGTTTGAGCGCGGGTGCGTCGTTCACCCCATCGCCGGTCATGGCGACGATGTGGCCTTTCTTCTGGAGCGCCTGTACGATGTTCAGCTTATGCTCCGGCGACACGCGGGCATAAACCGCCACCTTCTCCACCACATTATCCAGATCGGCCTCACTCATGCGGTTGAGTTCATGGCCGGTCAGCACGGTGTCATTTTCGCCGGCGATATTCAACTGGCGGGCGATGTTCAGGGCCGTCAGCGGGTGATCGCCGGTAATCATCACCGGACGGATACCCGCCTGGCGGCTGGTTGCCACCGCCTGTTTGACTTCCGCGCGCGGCGGGTCAATGATGCCCTCCATGCCAACAAACACCAGATTACGTTCCACCACTTCCGGTTCCAGATGTTCCGGCAGTTCGACCAGACGGGTGAGCGCCAGCCCCAGCACCCGCAGGCCGTTTTCCGCCATGCCGTTGTTAGCGCGTTCGATGCGCTGCCGCCACTCGTCCGTCAGCGGCACGATCTGCCCATCCACCCATACCCGGTTGCACACCTCCAGCAGGCTGTCCACCGCGCCTTTGGTAAAGGCAATGTAGGGCGCGCTCTTGGCGTGCATCAGCTTGATGAGATAACGGGCGTTGTCGTCCGCCGGCACGCTTTCATCCAGCAGATGAATGGTGGTCATGCGCTTGCGTTCCGACGAAAACGGCACTTCGCCCACGCGTTTGAAGGTCTGGTCGAGATTGGCTTTCCGCAGCCCGAAGCGTGCCGCCGCCACCACCAGCGCGCCTTCGGTTGGGTCGCCAATCGCGCGGAACTGCCCCGGCATCGTCGGGTCATATTGCAGCGCGGCGTCATTACACAGGGCGCTGCCGGTCAGCAGCAGCGAGTGTGTCACCACGTGCGGCTCGGCATTACCATTGGCGGACAGCAGCGCGGGCATCCCCTGCCCCACCACATCATCAATACCTTCGGCATGACCGGCCACATTTACCAGCACGACCGTCATCTTGTTTTCGGTCAGCGTGCCGGTTTTATCGGAACAGATCGTCGTGACCGAACCCAGCGTTTCGACGGCGGGCAGCTTACGGATCAGCGCGCGGCGCTTCAGCATACGCTGCGCGCCCAGCGCCAGCGCAATCGTCACAACAGCGGGCAGCCCTTCCGGCACCACCGCGACGGAAATGGCGACCGCATTCAGCAGCACTTCTTCAGCCGTCTCACCCGTGACGATCCCGATGATAAAGGCGATCACCATCACGACAATCGCGGCGATAAACAGCACCTTGCCCACCTCGCCCATACGGCGCTGAAGCGGCGTTTTTTCGCTGTCCACCGATTGAATCAGTTCGGCGATGCGGCCAAGCTGGGTCTTCATGCCCGTTTCCACCACTACCGCCGCGCCGCGCCCGTAAGTCACCGCCGTGCCCATGTAGACCATGTTGGTGCGGTCGCCCAGCGTTGCCTTCTCGTCGGTCAGTGCCGCCACATCTTTTTCCACTGGCTGCGACTCGCCGGTCAGCGAGGCTTCCTGCACGCGCAGGTTGGCCGCTTCAACCAGCCGGGCGTCCGCCGGTACCACACTGCCGGCCTCCAGCAGCACCACATCGCCGGGAACCAGATCGCGCGCCTGAATATCGAGCATCTGCCCACCGCGCCGCACCCGTACCAGCGGCGCAGCCATTTTCTTTAACGCGGCCATCGCCTGTTCCGCGCGGTATTCCTGCACTACTCCTAAAACAGCATTCAGAATGACGATTGCGGCAATCGCAATCACGCTGTCAGCTTTGCCCAGAAACGCCGAAATCACTGCCGCGAAGATCAGCAGCAGCACCAGCGGATTGGTGATCTGTTCCCACAAAATCACCCAGGGGCTTTTTAAGCCGCGTTCCACCAGTTCGTTAGGGCCATACTGTGCCAGGCGTGTTGTGACCTGCACCTCGGATAACCCCACGTCCGGCTGGACATCCAACCGCCGTGTAACCTGTTCCGCCCCTTCGGTATGCCAGTGAAACGGTTCGGTCTGTGTTTCATTCAGTTTGTGCTGCTCAACCGTTTTCGATACCATTCCAACCCTCAATTACCTGTACCAAAAAGAAAAAGCCGACATCCCGCCCCTGGTGAGTGGTGATGCCGGCCTACCTGGCAACTGGTCGCTGACGACCCTTTGCCCTGTCTGCCGAATTGCCCAGGCTGCTCTCAGTCACGATTCATCTACCTGCCGGTCTTCAGTAACCTGAGGTTTAAACACGAATAGATGCAGTGTGATGAGATAAGGGCATCATATCATGAGCTAACCGCTCGCCACCCCCTAAAAATGAGGGGGTGATGGCCGGTTGAGTGAGAAAACCGTGAGCTGCTCTTCCATCAATCAATATTCAGGCATAGTACTTTGTTACCAACAAACTTCTACAGTGATTATTTTCGATAAAATTCCGACGAAAATGCCGGACAATAGCTCTGTTATCGAACCATGTCTGTAAGCTGGGGCATGAGAAAGGACAGAATGACGCAGGCATTGAAGGAACAGCTCGTCGAGCTTTTGCAGAGCTGGCGGGACTACGCGCAGCCCATCAGTACGTTTCGGGGTTTCACGGATGATTATGAGCGCGGTTATCGCACCGGCTTCGCTAAAGCCCTGAAGCAGTGTGCCGATGAGCTGAAGCAGCATTTAGCCCGGCATGAAGATACACCCGCCGAATGACGGCAGTTAAACACCCGCCTAAAAGAACCGCGCACTCAGATCATCGTCCACTGTCAGGACGATAATGCGCTCGCCCGTGCGGGTACTCATATCGGTATGCAGGCTGATGAGCGCACAGCCAGTCACCTCCCGGACGATGGTTTCCAGCAGGGGGCGGGAACTTTCAAACAACTGGCGGCGCGTCTCCTTAACCAGCCTCTGACCTTCGCGGGTTTCAGCCAGCTTGACCTCAGCCGGCGTCAGGATACCCCGCAACCGCACCAGGATTAAATCGTTCAGAAACAGTGTGCGGGCATCGGTCGGGCCGCGCCCCAGGTAATCTTTCTCAAACTTGATAATCGCCCGGGTAAATTCCGCTTCGGCCTCGCCCCGCGTTTTCGGTCGAGTCATACGGGCTGCCCCTTTAATACGTTTCCCAGACGGCCTCGCCGCTGAGAATACGCCGCACCTGGCGCGGGAAACGCGACCGGCTGAGCGGTTTGCCAATAAAGCCATCAAAACCGGCGGTCTGGCACTTCGGTATTTCGGTATCCGCGTCCTGCGCGGTAACGGCCACCACCAGCACATCGTTCAGCAGCGTTTCAGCGCGGATTTTTTTCAGCACTTCGTAGCCGCTGGTCTTCGGCAGATTCAAATCAACGAAGATCACATCCGGGCGCGGGCGCATGGCGCAGGCCAGTTCCACCACCCCCTCGCCGGTCGAATTCATCAGCGCCGACACCCCCATATAACGCAGCATCACGCCGATGATCGCCATACCGCCGGCGTCATCTTCCACCACCAGCGCGTGAACCCTGGAAAAATCAACTTCCGCCATGCCTCTCCCCCGCTGCAACGGCAAAGGGCGAACCATCGGTTCGCCCGCGAAGTATAACGCAAGATGGCATACTGTTACAGTGCAGGGAGCGCGCCGGGTTTATCCTCGACAATTTCCTCGTCGCTGCCGCGCCGTTTGTAGCGGCGCACCGGCGTAACGTACACCTCGTACCCGTTCTGCTGCGCCCACCGGCTTAAATCCCGAAGCTGCGCCAGCCCCTCACGCATCTGGCTGCCCTGCTCGTAACCAAAACGATACGTCAGAAAATGCGCGTTGTCGTTCAGATAACCCAGTGCCAGATCGGCGGCGTCCGCCAGGCGCGCCGGATGATGTTCGGTGTCAAGCTGTTTGAGTGCCTCGACCGGCAGCCTGATGTTGCGCGTCAGCACATCCAGCAGCAGCGGACGGTGAAAGAACTTCGCCAGCATTTCAGCCTGTGTCACGGCCACTTCCGGCGGGATGACGACCGGCGTACCATCCGGTTGCCGGACAGCAAGCTGGAGTTCAAAGCGTTCGTCACGGATGCGATTCCAGCGGCGTTTATCTTCTTCTGGCACCAGCGATTCGATACGCGCCATCACGCTGCGCGCGCCTTCTTCCAGCACCAGTTTCAGCGGCTTGCCAGGTTCATCTCTCACCGGCGGCATCAGTTCACCAACAGTCATGGATAACTTCGGGCGCTTAAAGGCCATCGCCTGAGCCAGCGCGCCGTCAATCCCCCCAAACCCAACCGGCAAAATCGGCGCCTGCGCGTGGTAGCTCAACCACGATACACCCGTCCGGGCGCGTTTGAACGCGCTTTCCCAGATACCGCCTTCCGGGAACATGCCGATCACACCGCCGCTTTTGAGGACTTCCAGCGCCGCTTCCATCGCCTGACGATCCATCGCGCCGCGTTTGATCGGAATAAAACCGTAAGCTTTGGCAAACGGCGCGTAGCGCGGGTCAAGCGGGATTTCCCCCGCTGCCAGCAGTTCGAGATCATAGGGCGTGTATAACACCATGAGCGCCGCTTCCAGCATGGCGACATGATTGCCGACGACAATCAGCGGCCCGGCGGACGGAAAATTCTCCCGTCCAGTGATAGTCAGGCGGGTCAGCAGGCGGGTCAGCGCGCGCCCCATCAATCGAATGGGGCCGCGAACCCAGCGGCGGCGGGGATAGAGCGGCGAAGCTTGCGCGGTCATAGATACCTTTTAAGCTGTAATCAGAACATCAGCGCCGTAAGCGACCAGTTCGTTTCCAGCGGCAGCAGCGCGGGCAGCCACCGGAACATCCACGTACATCCCGCCGGCAACGGCAATATCATCCGGGTTCGGGCCAAGCTGGTACACCTGCGCGCGCAGCCGCAGCCGCGTAAAACGCCCCGGCGTGACTGCAAATGTTTCGTAAGTCGTCGCGCCGGTCAGGTTGTAGGCTTTTTCCTGGGGGCGCACCGGTTCACCGTTGACCACCGACAGGCGCACCACAATCTCCACCGATGGCGGAAAATCTCCGGCGGCACGGTTAAAGCCAACCTGCACTTCTGCCGGGCTGCCGGCAACCAGTTCACCCGGCGTCACCAGCACCAGACGGCGGAAAATCTGGCGTTCGGCCACCATTGGCACCGCCGAGACGACCGCAGCGGGCGGCGCTTCTTCCTCGTAGGCCGCCAGTTCCTGCACCGATGACGCGCCAAAATCCGTCAGGCGGTACACCTGGTCGCCGCCCATCTGCAAATACCCTTTTGTCACCAGCCGCCGGACAACCTTGCCGAAAGCGCGTTCGCTCAAACCCACTTCGTTCATAATGTGGGTGGCATGAGCGACGGACTCTTCCAGCCCGCCAAAAAAGCGCAGCACATCCAGAGCTTCCGGGGGTAATGCGCGCAGATGAAAGGGTAAATCCATCGGGCTTTGCTCCTTAAGATAGCAGGCGTTACAGCGGCACAACCCGCGCCCGCCCGGCGCGTGGATAAGTGGCATGGCGGGTATCCACCACGAGGCGGCTGTGATCGAGTACATGCTGCCAGTCAAAGACGCTGTGATCGGTGACGATCACCACACAGTCCGCCGTTTCCAGAAGTGTATCGGAATAGTCGACACTCCGCATGATCTCGCCGGCTTCCAGCCGCACCTGTTCGATATACGGATCATGATATACCACATCCGCGCCGCGTTCCTGCAGCAGACCGATCACATCCAGCGCCGGGCTTTCGCGCACATCATTCACATCGCGTTTGTAGGCCACGCCCAGCACCACAATTTTTGAGCCTTTAATGGATTTGCTGTCATCATTCAGCGCCAGCGACACTTTGTTGACGACATACAATGGCATTGAGGTATTGATCTCGCTGGCGAGTTCAATAAAGCGGGCGTTGTAATTCAGCGCCTTCAACTTCCAACTGAGATACAGTGGATCAATCGGAATGCAGTGACCACCCAGTCCCGGCCCCGGATAAAACGGCATGAACCCAAAGGGCTTGGTGGCCGCGCCGCGAATCACTTCCCACACATCCACACCGAGTTTGTCACACATCAGCGCCATTTCGTTAACGAGGCCGATGTTCACCGCCCGGAAGGTGTTTTCCAGCAGTTTCACCATCTCCGCCGCCGTCGGTGATGAAACTTCCAATACCTGATCTACCGCCGTCCGGTACAGCACACCCGAAACTTCGGTGCAGGCCGGGGTTACACCGCCCACCACTTTAGGGGTGTTCCGCACGCCGTATTGGGGATTACTGGGGTCAACCCGCTCTGGCGAGAAGGCGACGAAGATATCCTCACCCAACGTAAAACCCCGGTTTTTCAGACGCGGTATGATAATTTCTTCGGTTGTGCCAGGATAGGTTGTGCTTTCCAGTATGATCAGCATCCCCTCATGCGCGACCGCCGACACCGCCTCCACCGATTCGATGACGTAGGACATATCCGGGTCTTTCGTCTTGCGGAGCGGCGTAGGCACGCAAATGCTCACCGTATCGGCCTGACGCAGCACGCTGTAATCCGTTGAGGCGCTCAGTTTCCCGCTTTTCACCAGCGGCGCCAGCCGTTCGGTTGGCACATCCAGAATATAACTTTCACCCTGATTAAGCTGTTCCACCTTCGGCGCGGATACATCTACACCGATGACCGTAAAACCGGCCTCAGCAAACTCTACCGCCAGCGGTAAACCAACGTAACCGAGGCCAACAACTCCGACACGAGCGGTGCGCTGGTTCAGGCGGTTGAGAAGTTCCTGCTTGATGGTCATGTTGTCTATCTCTTTGATTGATGGTATGCACCAGACGTGCGATTATAGTCAGCGCCCGACGGCGCTTCAAGCCCACATCGGCCAGACGCGGGCTGTACCCGTGTGATACAACACTCACGTCGGGCGTTCGGTGCTGGACGCCGCCGGCGAACTCAGCATTTTCAGCACAAGCTGGAGGTGTCGGGCCGATTGCTCCAGATGGGACAGCATAGCGCGGGCGGTGTCCATCGCCACCCCACGTTTGCCCATTCGCAAGTGCTGGTCAATCTGGCGGGTTTTGGCTTTGGCAATCCGAATGTACGCCCGCGCTTTCGCCAGTTCAAACCGTGCATTGAAGTTCTTGTCCTGCCGCTCCAGCGCAAATTCCTGGTACGCCTTCTCCACCTGCCGGACAACCGCCAGCAGCGGCGACTGCTGTTCGGTAGCTTTGGCCGTTTCACCCACCAGCACCCGCGAGTCCACGCTCAACTGGCCGATGTCCATCGCCAGATCACCATCCACCCGCACTTTTTCCAGATCAATCAGCTTAAAGTCGAGATCCATTTCGCTGCTGGCGGGCGCGGCGCTGCGGCGAATCATGATATTACGGGTATGCAGGTCGCCATGCATGAAGGCTGCCGGAAAGCGTTCCAGATGAAACAGATAACGCGTCAGATCGGCGGTCTGTTCGATCAGCTTCTGCTGAAGCAGAGTCGCGTGGTGCTGGCCTTCCTCGCCCACCAGCAGTTTGTTCTGCCACAGATAATTAAAACTGAGGGCCAGGTTCTGCTGCATGGGCAGCAGATAAATCTCATACAGGATGCCGCGCGGCGCGAGTTCACGCTGGTAGCCCCGCGCCTGATGCACCCGCAGCAGAAACGCGCCCAGATGTTTCACCACCCCCGGAAAGACCGCCGCAAAACCGCGCAGGTAATATTCGTACAGG
>JARKOK010000053.1 GCA_029975765.1 Aggregatilineales bacterium | reverse complement strand
CGCTTCGTCGCTCAGGTCGCCGTCAATGCCGTCCAGCAGCACTTCGGCATAACCGATGATCGAGTTCAGCGGGGTGCGGAGTTCGTGGCTCATGTTCGCCAGGAACTGCGATTTCATGCGGTCAACCTCGCGCAGCCGGTCGGCCACTTCCTGCTGGACTTTGTACGCCCGCGCGTTCTGGATAGCGATAGCAACCTGGTCGGCCAGCGTCGTTTGCACGCGCACATCTTCATCGGTGAAACGGTTGACCTCGCTGGCCTGTACGTCCAGCACACCGATCAGTTTGCCGGCCACGATCATCGGCACGGCCATTTCGGACTGCGTAAGCGGCAGTAGAATGTTGGGCAGGAAGTGTGGGTCTGCCGATACGTCGTTGGCGATCACGCCGTGTTCCTCGCGGGCGGCCCGCGCCACGATGCTGTTCGGATGGCTGACGGCAATCGTGCGGCCTTCCGCCTTCATGATCTGCCCGGCTTCGCCCGCGCCGGCGGACAGCACCAGATTGGTGTCCGTTTCGTCCAGCAGGTAGATATGTACGTGATACAGGCCGAAGCTGTCTTTTGTCAGATTGCAGACCGATGTCAGCAGTTCGTCGGTGTCCAGCAGGGTGGTCGTTGCGGCGCTCACCCGCGCGACCGTTTCCATTTCGGCGGCGCGTTTCTGCGTCTCCTGGATCAGGTTCATACGTTCCAGCGCGGCAGCGGCCTGTTCGGCGATAGCGCGGAAGATACGAGTGTCCCGGTCGGTAAAGTGGTAGGGTTCATCGGTCTGAACGGACAGCGACGCCGCCAGCTTGCCGTTGAGGAACATGGGGATGCTCAGTATACCGGTGATGCCATAGGCTCGATAGGCCTCGCGCACGGTGTCGCTCAGGGTGGGGTCAGTCGTTATGTCATCAATATGACTGATCGTGTTGGGGTCGCGCATCATACCGCGCGTAAAGTCTTCCAGCGGGAATTCCAGCACTTCGCTGGACATACCGCTCCGTGTCCAGGCCGACAGGATACGAATAGTCCTGGACGTAGTGTAGTCGCCGGTTGGATACGCGGACAGCGTGACGGCCATCGCTTCCTTGGGCGCGACCAGCCGCTGAATGGCTTCCACAATCGTATGCGGGTCTTTCGCTTCGTTGATCGCCGCGCTCACCTGGTACAGGATTTCCGCTTCTTCACGGGCGAGGCGGATTTCTTCTTCCTGCTGCTGGCGGATCGTCACATCGCGGGCGAAGCCGAGCGAGGCGAACACATTCCCGTCGGCATCGCGCAGCGGCATCTTCTGCGTGTCGAAAACATGCAGACTGCCATCGGCGAAGGTGGCCGGATCGTAGGGGTTGTAGATGGACTCGCCGCTTTCCAGCACAGCCCGGTCGTCGGTGCGGAAACCTCGAATGCCTTTTTCAGGATTGCCGAAGACGATTTCTTCCGGGAAACCCAGATCAATATCGGTCTTACCCACGATAGCTTCGGTGGTCGTGCCGATGGCGGTCGCGTAACCCTGATTCGCCAGGACGTAGCGGTAGTCACGATCCTTGGCGAAAATCCAGTCGGGTGTCGCGTCAATTACCGTGCGGATCAGTTGAGCGTTTCGCTGCGCTTCGGCCATCAGCCGTTCGCGTTCCAGCTCCGCCTGTCTGCGTTCGGTGATGTCGCGCCCAAAGCCCAGCACGGCAAATGTATCGCCGGCAGCATCTCGCAGGGGCAGCTTCTGGGTATCCAGAATATGCTCTGAGCCATCGGCGAACACGACCGGATCATACGGGTTATGCACCATCTGGCCGCTGGTGAGTACGGTAGTGTCGTCGGTGCGGAAGCCGCTGATGCCTTTTTCGGGGTTGCCCAGCACCAATTCTTCGGGGAAGCCCAGCTCAAGGTCATCCTTGCCAATCATCGCTTCGGGCGTCATGCCGATGCCACGAGCGTACCCTTCGTTCACCAGAAGGTAACGGTACTCACGATCTTTGGCGAAAATCCAGTCGGGCGTCGCGTCAATCACTGTGCGAATCAACTGCGCATTTTGCTGCGCTTCTGTCATCAGTCGTTCAAGTTCCAGTTCCGCCAGTTTACGTTCGGTGATGTCCTGGTTCGCGCCGATGAGTTTGATCGTCCGCCCCTGCGCGTCTTTTACGACATGCATCCGCACCAGGAAGTAGATTTGCTGACCATCTGCGCGGATGCTGCGCGCTTCGAATTCGTCCGACCAGTTGGGGTCCGTTGTTTCCCTTGCGGTCTGAACATTCGCGCCTACGGCAACCGCATCGTCCGGATGGACGTACCTGGTGGCATACGTCATCGGATCCATCGTGTAACCGCCTTCAGCCTCGGCGGTGGTGCCCAGCATGGAGTAGAACTGGTCGTTGAAGTAGAACAACTGTGTATCGAAGTCGAATTCCCAGTAGCCCAGGCGGGCAATCTGGATGGCTTCCGAAAGCTGCGCCTCGTTCTGTCGCAGCGCCGCTTCCTGCGCCTTGCGCTGGGTGATGTCCTGATTCGCGCCGACAATTTTGACCGTGCGCCCGTGCTCGTCCTTCACGGCGTGCATCCGCACCAGGAAGTAGATTTGCTGACCATCTGCGCGGATGCTGCGCGCTTCGAGTTCGTCAGACCAGTTCGAAGCAGTTGTTTCAACCGCAACCTGGGCATTTGCCCCGACTACAGCCGCATCGTCCGGGTGGACGAATTTGGTGGCATAGGTGGCCGCGTCCATTTCATAGCCACCTTCAGCTTCAGCCGTCGTGCCGAGCAGGGCATAGAACTGGTCGTTGAAGGTGAATTTCATGGTGGCGGTGTCCAGTTCCCAGTAGCCCATCTGTGCAATCTGGATGGCTTCCGAAAGCTGAGCTTCGCTCTGGCGCAGGGCTTCTTCCTGGGCCTTGCGTTCGGTGATGTCCTGGTTCGCGCCGACGAGTTTCACGGTGCGCCCGTGTTCGTCCTTAACGGCGCGCATCCGGGCGGTGGCCGTCACGATGGAGCCATCCGCTTTGATCAGACGCAGCTCAATCTCGCGGGTGAAGGTTGGATCGGTGGTTTCGAAGGCCTCCTGAATGACAGTATTAACCAGCAGCGCATCATCGGGGTGGATGAACTTCTGGGCGGTATCCGCTGCGCTGACCTCGTACGTACCTTCAATGTCAACGCTGGTACCAACCATCTCATAGGACTGGTCGGTGAAGGTGAACTTCTCTGTGGCGTAGTCGAACTCCCAGTACGCCATGCGAGCCATTTGCACCGCTTCCGACAGCCGCGCTTCGTTTTCCTGCAACTGCTGCTGCGCCAGCACACGCTCGGTCACGTCGAACAGCGCGCCGTCCAGCCACAGGGGTTCGCCGGTGTCTGCGTCGTAGGCCGCCTGACCTTCTTCGGATACCCACTGGATGTCGCCCGACGCGTGAACAATGCGGTATTCCAGCGAGTACGGTTTCTTCTCGCGCACGGCCTTCGAAATTGTGGCGTCCACGAATGCCACATCGTCCGGGTGAATGATGCTGGAATAGGTGCGAACACTGTTGTTCAGGAAATCGCTGGCCGGGTAACCGGTCAGGCTGGTTACGTTGTCGCTGATGAACGCCATCGTCCAGTGTTCGTCTAGCAGGCTGCGGTAAATCGCGCCGGGGACGTTGGACACCAGCGAGCGGAAGCGTTCTTCGTTCAGCCGCAGGGCTTCTTCCTGTGCCTTGCGCTCGGTGATGTCGGTCATGATCGTGGCGATATTTGTGATTTCGCCTGCCGCGTTGCGGATGACAAAGATGGCCTGGTCAACCGGAATGCGGTGGCCGTCCCTGTGCAGCAGGCCGTTTTCACCGCGCCAGTAGCCGGTCTGCATAGCTGCCGGCACGGCGTTGGTGTTCACCCGTTCGAAGTCTTCCGGCAGGTGAACATCCGAGATGCTCTTGCCGATGAACAGGTTGGGCGAGTCGTACCCGATCATCCGGGCGCCGCCGGGGTTCATGTAGATCAGATTACCGTTCAGATCGGCAAGTGAGATGAAGTCGTTGGACGCTTCCAGCACCGTCGCCTGCTGGTTGGCTTTGGCGAAGATACGGGCATTCTGAACGGCGATAGCTACCTGGTCAGCCAGGGTTCGTTGTACGCGCACGTCTTCCTGGCTGAAGTGGTTGACGCGGTTCGCCTGTACGTCCAGCACACCGATAAGTTCGTCGCCGACGATCATCGGGACGGCGATTTCTGCCTTCGTTTCCGGCAGCAGCGGGTTCGGCAGGAAGTCCGGCGCCTGCGCCACGTCATTGGCGATCACACCCTGCCGGGTGCGGGCGGCGCGAGCCACCAGACTGTTCGGGTGGTTAAAGCTGATGCGGCGGCCTTCCATCCTCATCATGCGTCCGATTTCGCCCGCGCCGGCGGCCAGCATCAGGTTTTGTCCGGCTTCATCCAGCAGATAGATGTGGGCATGGTAGAGGCGGAACCGTTCTTTGGTCAGGTCAGACACCCGCTGGAGCAGTTCGTCCAGATTCAGGATGCTGGCGGTGGCCGCGCTCACTTCCGCCACCGTTTGCAGTTCGGCAGCGCGTTTGCTCACTTCTGCTTCCGCCTGTTTGATCTGGTCAAAAGCGCGGTACTGGTCGAGCGCCTGGGCTACACGTTTGGCAACGTCTTCCACCAGCAGCAGTTCTTCCGGTTTCCATTCCCGTTCGCGGTCTTCGTGGATCACAAGTGAGCCGATGGTCTGGCCGCGCAGTACAACCGGCTGGACGACATGGGGGGTATCGCCGTTAGCCTGTATCCCGGTATCCAGCGGGCGCGGGGCTTCCAGATCATACTGGTAACCAAGTGCCTGCCCGCTTTCCAGTTGCCCCAGATAGCTCTGCCAGGTGTCGGCGGTCAGCCGCTGGTTCAGGGCTTCCGCGCGCTGAACGGCGGTTTGCGCTTCGTCAAACGCCTGGCTGCCGCGCAGCACAGAGGCGATCTGGCTTGCCATCGCCTCGAACACCGGCAGATTATCCATGTTAAAGGTGCCGACGGTATCGGCCTGCATGTCCAGCACGCCGATGATTGTATTGCCGACCATCAGCGGGATGGTCATTTCCGACCGGGTATCGGGCAGCAGGTCGTTCGCCTTGTGGATGCTGCTGGTGGTCGTGTCGGCTACCAGCACCGTCTGGCCGCTTTGTACCGCGCGGGCGACCAGCGAGGTTTCGCTCATGTCGAGGCGGTGCTGCCGGCTCAAAAGCTGCTCACCGACTGCGCCCGTCCCGGCGCTCAGGTTGGCGTAGCGTCCGGCTTCATCCAGCAGGTAAATCTGCGTGTAATACAGACCGAATTTGGCCCGAATGAATTCAACCAGTCGGGGCAGCAGTTCCTGCCGGCTGTAAATGCTGGTTGCCAGCTTGCCCACCTCAATCGTCGTTGCCAGATCGCGGGTGCGTTCGGCTACGCGGCCTTCCAGCCCGGCGATGAACGCCTGCAACTGGTCGGCCATGCTGTTGAAGGCGAGCGCCAGTTTGCCGATTTCATCCCGGCTGGTTACAACCGCGCGCCGGGACAGATTGCCCTCCTGAATGGCGACGGCCACATCTGCCAGTTTACGAATGGGCTTCATAATCAGACTGATGAATAAGAACGCCAGAGCAACTGCGAGGAGGGGCACGGCGATGATAGCGACGAAGGAGACGGTTGAAATTTGTGCTGCCAGTGAGGTTGCGACTTCGTAGGCACGTTCCGCAACGACGACCAGCGTTTGATCGCCAAGCTGGATGTTCGATGATGCCAGAATGACATCGTCGTCAAATAGTCCTGTGAAACGACCGTTCGTGGCCGGCAGCGTGAATGATGTTTCGCGCAGTACAACCGACGGATTGCGATAGGCTACCAGGTTGCCCTGCACATCTACCACGTAAACTTCCTCGCCCGTTTGTGTTTTTAAATTGGCGATTAAGTTCCAGATGGATTTAAAGCGCAGTTGCGCGACAAGCACCTGTTCGACCTGACCCGTGCGTGGATTGGGGATTGGCACGGCCATTGTCATCAGCGGTTCGAGAAGCGTCCTGTCAAACTGAACCGGCTGATAGCGGATTTCACCTGTACGTACAGGTACGGTGAAAAGATCAGATTGTGCATAATCGGTGTACTGCGTTTCTGAGATGACAGCCGTGCGTGAGACGCGGCTGATTTCTTTGCCCTGGTTGTCCAGCAGCGATAATTCTTGCAGTGCTGGTTGGTAAGATAGAAGCGACTGCAGGAATTCTCTTTGCTGGGTCGCAGTCATCGCCGCGAATTCCTGGGTTGTGGTAGCCAATAGCAGTTCGCTTTCTCGCTCAACAAAGAAGTTGTTGATTTTGACAGCGAGCTGGTTAGCTACTTCGGTTTGCAGTGTTACGGCCTGTTCTTCCAGTGTGTTAAAGCTCAGCCGGTTTAATATCACACCGACAATAACCAGCGGAACGACAGACAGCCCTATGAAAAGAATGACCAGCCGTGTACGTAGATTCCTAAACATGATATACCCTCTCGATCTACCTAGCTGCCTGTGCCCCGAACGATGAAATCGGCCTGCCGCAAGAGGCTGTCGGCAATCGTCAGGTTAATCTGGCTCGCGGTTTCCAGATTGATATACAGGAAAGATTCCCCGCTTTCTACCGGTAGATCAGCGGACGGAATGCCCTGAAAAATCTGGTCGGCCAGATGTCCCGCCTGTTTCCCCATCTCATAATATTCTGACCCGTAGGCCACCAGCACCTCGGATTCTACGATGTCAGTGGATACGGTGGGAATCCCTCTCAAACCAGCAGCCTGCGTCAGTATCCCGGCATTGGACAATATCAAACCGGAGCGCAGCAGGACGATAGCCTCGGCTTCCGAGGGTAATTCCAGGGCTTGAATGTCCTCTACTGTCTGGACTTCGACCACGATCAATTGAAGGCCCAACTGCTCTGCCCCTGCCGTCACCGCCGCCAGGGATTGTACGGAACTGCTGTCGGTTGGTACGTGTGGCACAACCACCGTGGTGACATCGGGGGCAAGTCGGAGCAGCCATTCCAGCGCCTTGGCGTCGGTTGTTCCGGGTCGGATACCCGTAAAGTTTCCTCCGGGTTGTTCCAGACTGTCAACAATTCCAGAACCCACCGGGTCATTTACGGGCGCAAAGACCACCGGAATATGCTGTGCGGCAGCATTCTGCTTCACGGCTGTAGTCGCCGGTGTACCCATAGTAAAAATCAAGTCCGGCTCCTGAGCCAGAAGCTTGTTCAGGGCAGCTTCTAATTCAGCGCCAGTTTTGGGGCCATCATAAAGGTAAGTGATATCTGCCCCCTCTTCATAGCCTAACCGGGTGAGGTCGGCTTTGAAGCCATCCAACGTTGCGGCGAAACTCTGGGCATGGGTCAGAATTCCGACCGTGTAGGATTTCGCTGATGTGGAGGTTACCGTATTCGTTTTGCAGCCAGCCAGGGCCAGCAGAAGGCTTGCCATACAGAGTAAGACAAGATGAAAACTGGTTTTCAGGTACATTTTCGTCCCTCGGGTATAGTCGCTCCAGCGATAACAGCCTGGCTGGTTATGTGTTTGACTCAGGTATATCGTTAGCTGATGATGTTGTGCCGGCCAGTTGTAGTTCAATTGCGGTGTACGGCACACGCAGCGCCTTGCCCAGTTCGCGCACCGTCGTCTGAAGAATATCGTCCATGTCCACCGCGCCCTGAATTTTGCGGTCAATGTTGCCCAGCGCGCGTTCGTGGCGGCTGGTGCGGTCGGCCACTTCG
>JARKOK010000044.1 GCA_029975765.1 Aggregatilineales bacterium | reverse complement strand
TAAGTGTATCAAAAAAAGGGTTCAGGAATCAAAAGAGCGCGAAGGCCGCGCTCTCACTGGGGGCTAATGGTACAGCGGAACGTCAGCTTTCGATCACTTTATCGTCAATCAACTGCTGCTGCACTTTCTGGCCGCGCGGGTCAAAGGCGAAGTGCTGGCCGTGCAGTTGAAATTCCATATCCTGCATGGCGCGACCGGCACGGTTCTTTTCGACCGTGAACACCACCCAGTCCCGGAACTGCTTGGCGGTGTAGGGGTTAAAGGCCACGTGGTCTTTCGACAGGATGTGGTACTTGTTGTTCATGATGATGGCGATGTCGGACTCGTAATCCAGCGCGCTGCTGCCCCGCAGGTGGAACAGGTGGATGCGCTTGCTCTTGAGTCCTTCGCGGTCGGCGGCGACGATGGCCCACACCGGCACATCCAGCGACAGCGCGATGTCCTTTAATCCTTCAACAATGATGGTGACTTTGTCGTTTTCGTCGCGCGGGCGTTCGGGGTAGACCGCAATCTTTTGCAGATAGTCTACAAACACCGTCACGTTGCCGCCGGTCGCGTCGCACAGGCGAGCGGTCATCTCTTTGATCGCCTTCAGCGTCGTGACCGCCGGGCTGGCTTTCACGAGGATCATGCGGTCAGAGTAACGCGCCATGCGCTGCAGCGCCGGAGCAGTCTTGGGATTGTCCCGCAGGATGGCTTGCAGCGATCCCGCCGGGTTGTTCTCCCGACCCATGAACCCTTTCGCCCGTTCCGCGACGATGATCTGATACAGGTCGCGCAGCTTGATGCCGCGACTCAGGTCAACCTCCGGGGGGTTGACACTTTCCATGCACAGCAGCCGGTGCATCAGGTGGGTTTCGGTATGTTCGTAAGACAGGTAAAAAGCATATTGGTCGGGGCGCATGGCGATGTTACGGGCGATTTGCAGCGTGGCAATCGTCTTGCCGATGCCCTGAGCGCCGCCCAGCAGAATCAGTTCGGTTTTACGCAGGCCGCCGCCAATGAACCCATCCAGCGGGTCGAAACCGGTAGACATGGGAACATAATCCACCAGGTCGCCCTGAATGACGCGCTCGTTTGCTTCGTTAATTACCTGCGTCAGCGTGCGCGGCATATGCGCCGCACCGCCGCGATTGGGCACTGATTTAGGGGCTGCGGCGCGCGGTTGAGCCGGTGGTGGAGACGGCGCTGCGCTGGCCGGTGGTTTTACCCCCGTCGCGTCCGGGTCAGGTGGAAGGTCATTAGTGAAACGGCGGGTTGCCATGCAAATCCCTCTAGGTGTTGTATGTTACATAATACTCTTTACGTTTTTGCCACGCAAATGGCAATCTCTAACTCTAGCTGAATTTTCTCTGAATTTGGTAGATTCTAACCGGAACATTACCAAACCTTAATGGTCTTTACGCATTTGGACTTTTCTTACGCATCCCCATATTTAGAGTTTATTCACAAACGGACTAAAATTGTGCTAAAATGAAGTTGTTTCGTTTCCGCCGTGTTTGTTTCCAGTAACAAGCGCGGCGTTTGTACGCTATCTGTACATCGAGTCCACAGAGGGTGTAACGTGATCCAGGAACTCATGAGCCGGGCTGATCAACGCGGTTTTGTGACCTTCGACGACGTGCTTGAATTATTGGATGACGAAGGGGACGATATGAACAGTATCGAAACCCTGCTGTTCGAACTGGATGAGTTAGGCGTCGAAATCCGGCAGGAAAGCGAACCGCAGCCCCGCATGGGACTGGGCGAAGAAAGTGAATTTGAGTTTGAGCCGGAAGAGCTGACCCAGGACCCCGGCGTGGGCGACATTAACGCAGTTTCCCCGGATGACCCGGTGGGTCTGTATTTCCGCCAAATGGCGCAGGAACCCCTGCTGACGGCGCTGGAAGAAATCGAACTGGCTAAACGAATTGAACTGGGCAAGGAAGCCAAGAAGTGCCTGTGCAAACCCGGCCTGCGGGAAATGTACGGCCCCGGCTGGATTACCCACATGGAACGGCTGGTAGGGGATGGGCAGGCCGCCCGCGAACATCTGGGGCGGGCGAATACCCGGCTGGTCGTCAGCATTGCCAAACGGTATATGGGGCAGGGGCTGCCATTCCCTGATCTGATTCAGGAAGGTAATGTTGGCCTGATGCGCGCGGTGGACAAATATGATTACACACGTGGCAACCGCTTCAGCACTTACGCGACGTGGTGGATTCGGCAGGCCATCACCCGCGCGCTGGCGCAGAAGACGCGCACCATTCGTATTCCCCTCCACATGACCGAACGTATTCGCCAGATGTACCGCACCGCCCAGAACCTTGAACAATCGTTAGGCCGCCGCCCGTCGCCTGAGGAAATTGCGACTGAGATGGATTTGCCCGCCGAAGCCGTGCGCGGCATGATGGACGCCAGCCAGCACGCTATCGCGCTGGAACGCCCGGTCGGGGATGATGGTGACAGCGAATTTGGTGACTTTATCGAGGATCAGGACTCGCCCAGCCCGGTTGAGGCGGCTACCCAGCATTTGTTACAGGAAACGATTGAAGAAATTCTCAGTGAACTGACACCGCGCCAGAGCCACATTCTGCGCCTGCGCTTTGGCCTGGGCGGCGGCGAGCCGCACACCCTGGAAGAGATCGCCAACAAGTTTGGCCTCAGCCGCGAACGCATACGCCAATTGGAGAAAGAGGCGCTGCGCAGCCTGCGCCACCCGCGTCTGGCGCATAATTTGCGTGACTATTTGAGTTAATCTATAACGTCTGTCGGAGCGCAAGGCCTTGCGCCCTTAACCGATAACAACAAAGTATGTAAAAACAAGCCGGGCTGTGATGCCCGGTTTTGATTCTTCAGGGTGCGCGAGGGAGTTCTGAGAGATAATGGAGTAGGGGCGGGTTTCTAACCCCGCCCCTACGGGACATGCTGTTTAGGAAAACCGTGATGGCGGGCTGGGGTTCGGCATTTAGATGGGGCATCGGCGCGGCGCTGGCATCGCGGCTGGCGCTGCTGGTGTGGTTGGCGGCGGTGTGGCTGCTGGTGGGGGAGCGCACCGGTATCCCGGCGCAGCTTCATGCTGACCCGGTTGCCGGCCTGCCGGTGCTGGAGTCGCCGCTGTCGCGCGCTGTACTGGGGGTGTGGCGGCGGTGGGATGGTTCGCATTATCTCAATCTGGCGCAGAACGGCTACCGCGCTGCTGACCCCGGCCCGACGGTGTTTGCGCCGCTGACGCCGGCAGCTATCGGTCTGCTGAACCGTATCATGCCGGGTGAGGTGGACGTGGCCGGACTGGTATTTGGCACGGCGGCGTTTGCCTTTGCGTTAGTGATGCTGTACCGCGTGGTCGAGGTGTATTATGGCGATTCCGCGCTGGGGCGCTGGTCAGTCATTGTAATGGCGCTGCTGCCGCTGGCCTTCTTCTTCAGCGCGCCGATGTCCGAGGCGCTGTATCTGGGTATGGCGCTGGGGGTATTTTACGCCGGGGCGCGGCGGCGCTGGTGGCTGGCGGCGATGTTTGGCGCGCTGGCGACACTGGCGCGGTCGCAGGGGGGGGTGCTGCTGGGGGTGGTCGGGCTGATGCTGCTTGAAGACGCCTTCCGGCGCTGGCCGACATGGCGTGACCGCCTGCTGTACGTCGTGCGTTCCGGTTGGCCGCTGGCGCTGATTCCGCTGGCGCTGGCCGGCTTTCTGGCGTTCCGGCAGAGCGCCGGTCTGCCGCCGCTGGATACGATTTACCGCACACGCTCGTACATCTTTTTCGTCAACCCGCTGGATGGGCTGCTGATAAATCTGCGCTGGATGCTCGACCATCCGGCTGACGCGCTGTTTAATCCAGATAGCTGGGCGCTGGTCGTCGCCCTCGTGTTGTGTGTTATACTGGCGCGTGACCGGCGTCATGGCCGGCTGTCGCTGCTGCTGTATGCGGTGGTTTCGCTGCTGGTGGCTGCCAGCAAAATCAACTGGGAATGGGGGGGCCAGGAACGCATCCTCTACTCGCAGAGTTTTGCCCGCTACATGCTGCCGGTGTTCCCGTTTACCGTGTGGCTGGCCGACCGCCTGCGCGCGGCCTCGCCTCGCCTTCGGCTGACAGGTGTTGTTCTGCTGGCGCTGGGACTGCTGGTGTTCAGCGCGCTGTTTGCGCTGGGCGGCGGCGCGCCGTGATATGCAGTGGTTCTATCGGGGTGCATGTCTGATTTTTATAATGAGCGCATAAAGCGTTGCATCGTGAAGTTTAACAGGGGAGTGCCGTTCGTCGTCTCTCATCGAACGGCTGACAGCCTGGCGCTGTTTAAAAAGGAGTTTTTCCATGACTGAAACCACAACCCGTTTTGCCTACTTTAAAGGGAAGATCGTTCCGATTGAGGAAGCGAAGGTCAGCGTGATGACTCACGCCCTCAATTATGGTACGGCGGTGTTTGGCGGCCTGCGCGGCTACTGGAATGAGGAGCAGGAACAACTGTATGTGTTCCGCATCCACGACCATATGAAACGGTTCATCCAATCCGCCAGCCTGATTCGCATCCAGCTCCACTATACGCCCGAAGAACTGGCAAATGTTGTCACCGAACTGCTGCGGCGCGAGGGCTTCCGCGAGAACTGCTACATTCGCCCGTTAGCCTATAAATCATCGGAACTGATCGGTGTGCGGCTGCATAATCTGGAAGATGATGTCACGATCTTCAGCCTGCCGTTCGGGCGGTACATCCAGAATGAAGAAGGCGCGCATGTGGCGTTTTCCGCCTGGCGGCGCGTAGAAGACAACGCCATCCCGGCGCGTGGCAAAATCGCCGGGGCGTATGCCAACTCCGCGCTGATCAAAACCGACGCGGCAGTCGCCGGTTATGACGAAGCGATTGTGCTGAATGAGAACGGCCATATCTCCGAAATGAGCGCGGCCAACTTCTTCCTGGTTCGTGATGGGGTTGCCATCACCCCGCCGGTGCAGTCGAACGTGCTGGAAGGCATCGTGCGCCGGTCGCTGATGCACCTGCTGCGGGACGAGATGGGCGTAGAGGTGGTCGAGCGGGATATTGACCGCACCGAGGTATACGTGGCCGATGAAGCCTTTATGTGCGGCACGGGCGTGCAGGTCGCGGCGATTACGAAGGTGGAACACCGTCCGATTGGTACGGGGCAGCTTGGCCCGATCACCAGCCACCTGCGCGATCTGTTCTTTGATGTCGTCTCTGGTCGCGTGCCGAAGTACCGTGACTGGGTGACGCCGGTCTACCAGAAAGAGCCGGTACGGTAGGTAAAATAACGTCGGGGCGAACCGGTGGTTCGCCCCTGTAAAGTATCATAGTGCGATCTGACACAAACCATTGTGTCCCGCAGCGTTAATCCCCGAAGGCAAACACCTTGCCGATGTAGTTCTGTTCGCGGGCGAATTCCATCAGTTCGTCGCGGAATTTCGGATGCGCGATGTTAATGAGCGCCACCGCCCGTTCGGAGATCGAACGGCCGTACAGATCAGCCACGCCGTATTCGGTGGCGACGTAACGCACATCGTTACGGCTGGTGGTCACGCTCGCGCCCGGTTTCAGCATGGGTACAATGCGGCTGATGGTATCGTTCTTGGCGGTGCTGGGCAGCGCGATGAACGACTTGCCACCCTTGCTGCGTGATGCGCCGCGCACGAAGTCAACCTGTCCCCCGACACCGGAATAGAATTTTGTGCCGATGCTGTCGGCGCATACCTGGCCGGTTAAATCCACCTCCAGCGCGGAGTTGATCGAGACCATGCGGTCATTCTGCGCGATCACAAACGGATCGTTGACGTACTCGGTCGGGTGGAATTCAAAAATCGGATTGTCGTGGATGTACCGGTAGAGCTTCTGCGTCCCCAGGACGAAACCGGCGATCACCTTGCCGTAGTGCAGATTCTTGGCTTTGTTGGTGATGACGCCCAGTTCGATCATTTCCATCACGCCGTCTGAAAACAGTTCGGTATGTACGCCCAGGTTTTTATGATTCGTCAGCCGGCGCAGCACGGCGTCAGGGATGCCGCCGATGCCGGTTTGCAGGGTCGCACCGTCGGGGATCAGTTCGGCAATATAGCGGGCGATCTGGTCCTGCACCGGTGACGGTGGTTCGGGATGGACTTCCAGCAGAGGGTAGTCCACTTCGATGAAGTAATCAATCTGGTTGACATGGATGAAACTGTCGCCCAGCGCGCGCGGCACATTCGGGTTCACTTCCGCGATGATCATACCGGCGCTTTCGGCGGCGGTTTTGGTCACGCCGACTTCCACCCCGTAAGAGCAGTACCCGTGTTCGTCCGGTGGGCTGACGTGAATCACGGCCACATCCAGCCCTAAGCGCCCGGTGCGGAACAGCAGGGGGATTTCGTGCAGGAACACTGGCGTGAAGTCGGCCATACCATCGTTGACCGCTTTACGAACCTTGCCGCTGATGAACAGGCTGTTGATGCGAATATGATCTGCCATCTCCGGCGTGATGTAATCGCCAACACCCAGGTCAAGCAGTTGTACCAGCTCGACCGAGCGCAGTTCCTGATGGCGATCCCGCAGGGCCTGAATGAATTTCTGAGGCGTGGAGCAGTTGCCGGTCACAAAAATACGCTGGCCGGAACGAATTTGCGCGGCAGCGGCTTCTGCCGTAATGCGACGAGGACGCCAATCCATAGGTTAAATTATCCCTCTAAACATCAATCATAACTCTTTGAGTGTACAGGGAAACGCGCCACTTTCAACAGTGACGAATATCCCTTTAGCGGCAAGAAGTTTGATACTGGCTGATGATTTCGTAAAGCCTTACAGTTAAGGTAAGGTGGAGAGGCGTAAATCGAAAGGTGGTACCCATGTTGCAGCATGTACTGGTTCCGCTGGACGGCTCGAAACTGGCGGAGGAGGCGCTTGACCACGCGATTAACATCCTCTGCCCCGGTGGCAAGATCACGCTGCTGTCGGCGGTAGATGTGCCGGAAGTCCCCGTCTACGGTTACTATCCACCCGCAACCGTGCCGGATTTTCAATCTACCATTGAGGAACTGGTGCCCCAGGCGAGAAAGTACCTGGAGCAGATTGCCAAAGGGATTGACAAACCGGAACTGACCATCTGTGTCGAAGCGGCGATTGGCGAGCCGGCGCGTGTGATCGCGGAAGTTGCCGCCCGGCTGAAAGTGGACGCGATTGTGATGTCCACGCATGGCCGTTCCGGTCTCAGCCGGTGGCTGTTTGGCAGTGTGACGAACAAGGTGTTAGCCACCCGCTGCTGCCCGGTGTATGTGGTGCCCAGCAAATATGCGGATGGCAAATAACCGTGAATCGTGAGGGCGCACCCCTGTGCGCCCTCACCCCCGGTATTGAAGGTTTTTATTCGCCGTCTTCGTCCTGGGTAGGCATCACCAGTTCGCGGATATTGTTCTTGACGGCGTAGGCCGCCGCCTCCGCCCGGTTGGATGCGCCGATTTTCGCCAGCACGCTGCTGACGTAATTTCGCACCGTACCTTCACCCAGATACAGTTTGATCGCAATCTGGCGGTTGGTCAGCCCTTCCGCCACCAGTGCCAGCACGGCGAGTTCCTGCGAGGTGAGATTAGCAAACGCAGCGGCGTGCTGCGCCTGGCTGGCTTTCCGCATTTCGGTAAAGACAGTCGCCGTCATCGCCGGATCCAGCATTCCTTCACCCCGGCTGACACGTTCAATCGCCTGAATCAATTCGTTGTCACCAATGCGCTTTAATACGTAACCCGACGCGCCGGCCTGGATGGCCGCGAACAGCAGTTCATCTTCGGCATAGGAGGTAAGCATAATGACGCGGCAGCCCGGCACGCTGTCCACGATCTGGCGGCAGGCTTCGATGCCGGAGACACCTGGCATTCGCACATCCAGCACGGCCACATCCGGCAGGCTTTCCTGCGCTTTGGCAACGGCTTCTTCCCCGGTCGCGGCTTCGGCAATCACGCGGAAACGTCCCTGCCGTTCCAGCAATGCGCGCAGGCCGGCACGCACAACCGAGTGATCGTCCGCGATCAGAATCCTTACAGTATTTGTCATAATATTGCCCTGCCTTTATCTGCTGATTCGGGTTACAATAAGCGCAAACCTAAATATATATTCGATTCCAGCCAATATGTCGAGTGACAAAACTCCCCAAAACGAGAGTACACAGATCATCTTATCACAACTCAAGGATATTGCCTCGGCTGTTATGTATGCCGCCGAAGCAGGCAATCTGGAACAGGTTCTAGAACGGATTGCCCAGGTCTCGAAAGACCTGGTGAAGGCGCGTTATGCGGCTCTGGGCGTGCCGAATCTGCGCGGCAACCTGAAGTACTTTAAGTTTGTCGGCATGGCGCCCGACGAGTTGGAACGGATGAATCACCTGCCGGTAGGTCACGGCCTGCTGGGGGCGATCATCCAGGAGCGTAAGGCCATCCGACTGGAGCGAATGCAGGACGACGCGCGCTCCGGCGGTTTTTGCGCCGGCCATCCGATGATGACCAGTCTGCTCGGCGTGCCGATCCAGGTCGGGCAGCAGTTGTTTGGTATTCTGTACCTGTGTGATCGGGAGGACGGCCAGCCTTTCAGCGAACAGGACGAATGGCTGATTGAGACAATGGCCGGCTACGCGGCGCTGGCGATTGCCGGGTCGCAGTTGGGCGACCAGCAGCGCCGCCTGGCTTTGCTGGAAGAACGCGAACGCATTGGCATGGAATTACACGATGGCATCATCCAATCGCTGTATGCCATTGGGATGCACCTCGATCTGCTGCGGATGTCAGGCGAGGTCAGCCCGATGGGCGTAGAGCAGGCGATTGGCGACCTGAATACCGTGATCGCGGATATTCGTCGTTATATCATGAATCTTCAACCGGGCGACCCGCGCCAGCGCACGATTTACCAGCGCCTGCGCGACCTCATTTCTCGCCTGCACGTGCCGCAAACCCTGGCGATTCAGATTGACGCCCCGGACGACCAGCCGTTGTTCACGCCGGCGACATTCGAGGCTATCTGCCAGATGGCGAACGAAGCCGTGAGCAACGCCGTCCGCCATGCCGAAGCCAACAGCATCACCATCACGACCGAACAGAAAGACAATACGTTTGAGATTATCATCGCGGACGACGGCAAGGGGTTTGATCTGCACAGCCTGTCCAATCACGCCGGGCTGGGGCTGCGGAACTTGCAGCAGCGGGCGGCGCTGCACGGCGGTAACGTTGCGATTCAGACCGCGCCGGGCCAGGGCACGCGTGTCACCATCGTGATTCCCGTGCGGATGCTTTAGGCTTGTGACATCCATCATAGCTTTTGCAGTACCATCGTTTTGGCAGATAGCCCTATAGTTGGGGGTAAGATTCAATTTCGTATCGCTGAATTTGAGTGCTTTCCCTAGAGGAGAACCGGCTCATGCTTGAAAATGTAATGGTGCGTGAATGGATGACCAGCCCGGTAATCTCAGTAACCCCAACAACTTCGATTAGCAGTGCTCATCAGATTATGAAGGAAAATGGCATCCGGCGGCTGCCGGTGGTGGAAAACGATCATCTGGTGGGAATTGTCACGATTGGTGATGTGCGCGAAGCCAGTCCGTCAGATGCCACGACGCTGAGCATCTGGGAACTGAATTATCTGTGGGCACAGTTGACGGTCGAGCGAGTGATGACTCGTAAAGTTCTCACCGTCTCGCCGGATATCTGTATCCTGGATGCCGCGCAGATCATGCTGGAATCAAAAGTGAGCGGGCTGCCAGTGGTAGATGAACACGGTAAGCTGCAAGGTATTCTGACCGAATCCGACATCTTTCGGATGCTGGTCAAGTCGCGGGCCCAATCGCCAACGGCAACCGGTTAAGCGGCTGTTCGTGTCTATCTATCAACAATAATGGCCCTGCTGCAACCGGGGCCATTATGGAGTATGTATGATGTATGTATCCGACATCATGACCGAAAAGCCGGCCACGATTCGATTAGATGATACTTTGCGCGACGCCCTGGAAACGATGGAACGGATTGGCTGCCATCACCTGCCGGTGCTGGGGCAGAATGGGCATCTGATTGGTATTATCAGCGACCGTGACTGTCGCACCGCCTTAAATTCCCCCTACATCCTGCGCGAACGCTGGCAGGATGAAGAACTGGTGAATCATCTGCCGGTGCGGGCGATGATGACACCAGCCCCGATTGTGATCGCGCCCGAAGCGCCGGCCTCGGAAGCCGTCCGGCTGATGCTTAAAAATCAGATCAGCTGCCTGCCGGTGATGCGGGATGAGACGCTGGTTGGCATCATCACCCGCTCGGACATTCTGATGGCCTTTATGAATCTGCTGCAAAACCGGCGTAACGTTCCCACGAATGAAATCCGCTAAAGGGCTGTCTGGCGCGCTTCCTGTTCCTGTTTTTCGAGGGCTTCGCGGGCGGCTTCCGGGTTAGCGATCACCGCGCCGCCGCGCACGGTAGCCCCAATGACCAGCCCCGCCGACACTAACACCAGATTCTTGATAATGTACTGCCCCTCCAAGGTCGGGCTGATCGGGAAAATCTGCCATGTTTCGGCAGGAAACAGGAACAGCGGCGTGATCGTGCCGGCCATTTGCAGCGCCAGCAGCAGCAGGGTGGCGCGCATAAACCTGCCGGTGATTAAGCCTATGCCAATCGCGCATTCCCAGGCCGCCAGCACCGGCATCGAGATACTGGCGGTAACGAGGCCGAACGACAGCGTTTCAATCGTGCGGGTCGCCAGGTCCTGCGCCGGGCTGAGTGATGGGAAAAACTTCAATGCGCCAAACCAGACAAAGACGATCCCCAGACTGATACGCAGCAGCGTCACGCCGTAACGGGACATCCAGTGGGTGAGGTGAATGTCCACCGCCTCGAAGCGGCGGGGTAAACTCTGATTCGCGGTTGAGCCTTTTAATTGAGCTGACATCGGTTATTCCTTACTGATACCATTAAGCCTGCGGTACTTGTGAAGATTGTAACGATATAAACTAAGCACCACATGAGAAACCGGCAGTGTGGCGCTGAACATCTGTCACGATTGATACAATCAGACTTATACCTGTATAATGCAACCCGAACCACGACGGGCGCGTAGAACAGCAGAGACACGAATCTACGCAGGAGCGGCTGAGTTTATGGCAAGTCAGGACATTGTTATCCGCACGCGCGGTCTTACAAAGGAACTGCCGCTTGGCAGCACGCTGGTTCACGCTCTGCGCGGGGTGGACCTGGACATTTACGCCGGGGAAATCGTGAGCATTGTGGGGCCGTCAGGCAGCGGCAAAAGCACGCTCCTGGGTTTGCTGGGCGGTCTGGATACACCGACCGGCGGTACGATTGAAATTGACGGCGTGGATATCACCCGCATGAGCGAAGATGAACTGACCGAAATCCGCAACGAAAAGATCGGTTTTATCTTCCAGTTTTTTAACCTCATTCCTACGCTGACGGCATTGGAAAATGTGGCGCTGCCGGTGCAGTTTTCCCGCAGGCCGCAGTTCAACCCTGACCGGCGCGCCAGAGAACTGCTGGCCGCGCTGGGGATGCGCGACCGCCTGCGCCACCGGCCAGCCGAACTATCGGGCGGGCAGCAGCAGCGGGTTGCCATTGCCCGCGCTCTGGCGAACAACCCGCCGCTGCTGCTGGCGGACGAACCGACCGGCAACCTCGATACCGAGTCCGGCGTGATGGTGATGGACACGCTGCAAGCCATCCGTGAGCAGGCGGGGACGACCGTTGTGATCGTTACCCACGATCCGCAGTTGGCCCGCCGCGCTGACCGCATCATCCGGCTGGTAGACGGGATGGTCGTCAACGGCGCCGTGCCGGCCTGATTTTGCTGTCCCGCTTGCACAGCCGCTTACAGATTTGTGCTACAATGACTGCATCTCTAACGATTGTAGCGCCGGATAAGGGACTCTCATGCAGGCAGACTTGTTTCTTGACTC
>JARKOK010000317.1 GCA_029975765.1 Aggregatilineales bacterium | reverse complement strand
CCTTTGGTGAGCATCCCCAGCCCCATCGGCACCATTGAGGGAAGTTGGAAGGGGCGATGCCGTAAGTTGTGGCGTGTCGCCAGCCCGAATTCAAAACTACGACCGAAGTTTTCAATATAACCAATGAACGTCTGGGAAAAGTCGGGGGCCGTTGAGTCGTCGTAAAGTTTTTCACGAATCGCCATACTTTTGAGGGTGTACATGACATCGGTGATATGCACCTCCTGCGGGCAGCGCACGGTGCAGTAGTAACAGGACACGCAGTACCAGGGGGTGTTACTGCGCAGCACCGCTTCGCGCATGTCGGCTCGAATCATGGCGAAAATCTGCCGGGGGGTGTTATCCATATCCGCTGCTGAAGGGCACGAACCGCCGCATGTGCCACACTGGATACACATCTGGAGACGCGAGTCGCCAGGGGTGACTTCCAGCACTTCCATAAGGAAGCTACCCGGACTTGGGATAGGCGGCGATAGCGTATCACCAGGCGCGGTCACAGAGGGTTGGTCGGTCAAAGCTCACCTCCTCCGAGTAACCAGGATAACATTGGTAAAAAGTGGTTGAGAGCACCTCCTGTCGGTAAAGGTATAGGTGAAAAAACGCAACTGCTGAAAGCAGGCCATAACCAACTTTCAGCAGTTGTGATGAGTCTGAATTGTGATCCGCTGTTTCAGCGCGGGTTAACAATGTTTTCTGGCATAAAGTCTATTTAAATTAATGGTGAGGCAGGTCAATTAGGCAAGGCAAGTGTAAAAAATCACAAAATGTATCCCATTTTGTCATTCTCTCGTGCGACTGGGTGCGGACACTTACCGGTTATTCTTCCCGCTTTTTTTGTTACACTATCGTCATCATAAAGGAGGGAAAGAAGATGCTGCTGGATAAAATCGAACGGATTGGCAAACAGGTCGCGGCGCAGGTGGAAAGCGAACACGCGGACTTAAGAATCAGCTTTTCGGTTACCCAGTCAGGCAGCGGCGATCTGGAGTTGTCTGTCTGGCTGTCGGCGGTACTGGATGACCGGGAGCGCGCTTTTACGTATTCACCCCCTGACCCCTTTTACAACTATGACGAAGCCCGTATGACCAGCGAGCTGCACGCCAAGATGACTGACTATGTGCGGCAGTTTACCCGCCGGCGGCGCTGACCTGACCGCGCGCGACCAAACGAACATTTGAAGCCTGACCCGGACTCTGGTATGATCGTACCCGCATCCACCGGCTTCATTGTATGGCGCGCCATGATTTTCAGACAGCTATCCACCAGGCGCACACAGCCCATTCCACTCTGTTCAGCCTGAACCTGGCTCTGAAGGAGCATATCATCTATGCCGACAAAACGTCTTGCGGTCTTAACGAGCGGCGGGGACGCGCAGGGTATGAACGCTGCCCTTCGGGCGGTTGTCCGTACCGCGCTGCACTGGGGCGCAGAGGTCTATGCCATATATGAAGGTTACCAGGGCATGATAGACGGCGGCGATCAAATCCGCCCGATGACCTGGGAATCGGTTGGCGGCATTCTGCACCGGGGCGGTACGGTAATCGGCACGGCCCGCTGCGATGATTTTCGCACCCATGAAGGCCGGCGCATCGCCGCCCGCAATCTTCTGGAACACGAAATTGACAGCCTCATCATCATCGGCGGCGACGGCAGTCTGACCGGCGCTAACCTGTTCCGGCAGGAGTGGCCGACGCTGCTGACGGAACTGGTACAGCGGGGCGAGGTCAGCCAGGAAGTGGCCGACCGCCACACCAATCTGACTATCGTCGGGCTGGTCGGCTCGATTGACAACGACATGCATGGCACGGACATGACCATCGGCGCGGATACGGCGCTGCACCGCATCACTGAAGCGGTAGACGCTTTAAGCAGCACCGCCGCCAGCCACCAGCGCACTTTCGTTGTGAAGGTCATGGGGCGGCACTGTGGCTATCTGGCGCTTATGGCCTGTCTGGCAACCGGCGCGGAGTGGGTGCTCATCCCGGAATACCCGCCGGAGATGGACAACTGGCAGGAAAAGATGATCGCCGACCTCAAGGCGGGGCGCAAGGCTGGCCGCCGCGAGAGCATCGTCATCATCGCTGAAGGCGCGCACGACCGGCATGGCAACCCGATTGGCAGCACGGACGTGATGAACATTCTGGAAAAAGGTCTGGGCGAAGAAGTGCGCGTGACGGTGCTGGGGCATGTCCAGCGCGGCGGCACACCCAGCGCCTTCGACCGCAACCTCGGCACGCTGATGGGTCATGCCGCCGTCCAGGCCGTATTTGACGCCACGCCGGAAACCGAACCCCAGTTGATCTGCCTGCGCGGCAACCGCATCACCCGCGCGCCTTTAATGGAATGTGTGGAGCGCACGCGCGCCGTTGCCGAAGCCATCGCCAATCACGATTACGAACGCGCGATGGAACTGCGCGGCGGCAGCTTCAAAACAGCCTTCCGCACCTTACGCACCCTGCTGCGCTCCCTGCCCCACAAACCGCCGCCCAGGCAGAAGCGCCTGCGCCTGGCGGTGATGAACTGCGGCGCGCCCGCGCCTGGTATGAATACCGCCGCCCGCGCTGCGGTGCGTATCGCGCTGGATCGCGGCCATACCATGTTTGGCGTGACCAACGGCTTTTACGGTCTGATCGAAGGCGACATCCGCGAGATGGACTGGATGAGCGTCAACGGCTGGGCTTCGATGGGCGGCGCGGAACTGGGCACGAACCGCGACGCGCCCAGCAGCCGCCACCTGTACAGCATCGCCCGCAACATCGAAAAATGGGGCATTGACGGCATCCTGATGATCGGCGGCTGGACGGCCTACCGGGGTGCGTATGAACTCTACCGCCACCGCGACGACTTCCCGGCCTTTAACATCCCGGTCATCTGCCTGCCGGCTTCCATCAATAACAACCTGCCCAGTTCCGAGTTGAGCGTCGGCGCGGACACCGCGCTGAACAACATCGTCTGGGCGGTAGACCGGATCAAGCAGTCGGCCATCGCGCAGCAGCGGTGTTTCGTGGTCGAAGTGATGGGCCGCCGGTGCGGTTATCTGGCACTGATGAGCGGCCTGGCGACTGGCGCGGAACGGGTCTACCTGCACGAAGAGGGGGTCACGCTGCGCGACCTTCAGGCCGATCTCGATCAGATTGTGGCCGGTTTTAAACAGGGCAAACGGCTGGGGCTGATTATCCGCAACGAGAACGCCAACCCCATTTACACGTCCGATTTTATGGCCGCGCTGTTTGAAGAAGAAGGCGGGTCGTTCTTCGATGTGCGCCAGACGATTCTGGGACACGTGCAGCAGGGCGGCGACCCGTCGCCGTTCGACCGTATTCAGGCTACGCGGCTGGCCGCGCGCTGCATGGAATTCCTGATCGAGAACGCGCAGGCCGGCACCCCCAGCAGCGCCTTTATCGGCCTCGGCGCGGGCGGCATCCAGATACATGACATCGAGGAACTGCCGCAGTTGATTGACGAAACCAACCAGCGCCCGCGCAAACAATGGTGGCTCGAACTGCGTCCGATTGCCCAGATTCTCTCGCAGTTGGGACCGGCGCTGCCGCCGGGCGACCGGTAACCGCACATCACCGACATTATTGACTGTATCGGAGCATTGATGGAGACTCTCACCCTTACAACCGGCTGGCAGTTCCGTGAGCGTCCGGCTGAACAGGATATTCTGACAGCCTTCGCTGCGCCGGATGGCTGGCTGCCTGCCGCCGTCCCCGGCACGGTGCATCAGGATTTGCTGGCCGCCGGTCGCATCTCTGACCCGTTTGCCGGCCTGAACGAACAGGCGGTGCAGTGGGTCGGCGAGCGGGACTGGCTGTATCGCTGCGCGTTCGACGTGTCCCCTGCTCTGCTGGAGCAGCCGGCGGTTGATCTGTGTTTCGACGGGCTGGACACCTTCGCGGCAGTGTGGCTGAACGGCAGCCCGCTGTTCACGTCCGATAATATGTTCGTGCCACAGCGCGTAGCCGTCAAAGACCGCCTGCAAACCGGCCAGAATGAACTGTTCATCCTGTTTGAATCCGCCTGGCGGCGCACGCTGGAACGCGAAGCCGAACACGGGCCGCGTCCAGCCTGGAATCCCAATCCAAACCGGCTGTTCGCCCGCAAAGCTCAGTATCATTTTGGCTGGGACTGGGGGCCGGTGTTGATTACCGCCGGTGTGTGGCGAACTGTCCGGCTGGAGGCCAGCCGCGCCCGTATCGCCGATCTGCACTGTCCGGCGGCAGTGGCTGCTGACTTACGCAGCGCAACGCTGCCGGTCACGGTGGCGGTCGAAGCCCATGAAACATCGCATCTTTCGGTACGGCTGGAACTGCGCGATCCGGCTGGCGTGCTGGTGGACAGCGCCCTTGTGCCGGTGGCTGACGGCGCGGCGCGGCATACGTTCACCGTTGCTGACCCGGCGCTTTGGTGGCCGAACGGCAGCGGCACACCCAACCGCTACACTCTGAGCGCCGATCTGCTTCACGACGGCGAGTCGTTTGACCGGCGCGAGCAGCGCCTCGGCCTGCGCCGCCTGCGGCTGGTGCAGGAACCACTGGCGAACGACCCCGGCACAACTTTTCTGTTTGAGATCAACAACCAGCCGGTTTTCTGCGGCGGCGCGAACTGGATACCGGCGGACTCCTTCACGCCGCGTGTGACGCCGGAACGCTACCGCGCGTGGCTGACGCTGGCCGCCGATGCCAACATGAACATGCTGCGCATCTGGGGCGGCGGTATCTATGAAGACGATGTGTTTTACGACCTGTGTGACGAACTGGGGCTGATGATCTGGCAGGATTTTATGTTCGCCTGCGGGCTGTACCCCGCCTACCCGGACTTCCTGACCAGCGTGCGCGCCGAAGCCGAAGCCAATGTGAAGCGTCTGCGGCATCATCCCTGTATTGTATTGTGGTGCGGCAACAACGAGGATTACCAGATCGCGGAAGCCCATCAGGTGTACGACCCGGCTTTCACCGGCGACCACACCCAAACGGGTTTTCCCGCCCGCGCCATCTACGAAGGTCTGCTGCCGGAAGTCTGCGCCGCGCTTGACCCCACCCGCCCCTACTGGCCGGGCAGCCCGTACAGCGGCGACCGATCGTGCCACGACCCGACCATCGGCGACCGCCACAGTTGGGAAGTCTGGCACGGGCCGATGCTCGATTACCACGACTATCGCCAGTTGGAAGGCCGGTTCGTCAGCGAGTTCGGGATGCAGAGTTATCCGGCACGCGCCACAATTGATGCTTTCACCGCCCCTGACGAACGTTATACCGGCAGCCGCACGCTGGACTGGCATAACAAGGCTGCCGGCGGCGTGCAGCGCCTCGCGGGATATATCGCCCTGCACCTGCGCGGCGCAGACGATGATCTGAACAACACCATCTACGCTTCGCAGTTGATTCAGGCCGAAGCGGTGGCAGCAGCCTACAGCCACTGGCGGCGGCGCTGGGGCGGCCCCGGCCAGTATGCTGTTTCCGGGGCGCTGGTGTGGCAGTTGGATGACTGCTGGCCGGTGATCAGTTGGGCGCTGGTCGATTCCGAACTGCGCCCTAAACCCGCCTATTATGTGACACGCCGCAAACTTGCGCCGCTGACGGTCGAAATCGCGCGCGTGGATGGCGCGGCTGCCATGTGGGCGGTCAATGCTCAGCCCACCGCCGCCGACCTCACGCTGGATGTTCAGGCGTGGACACTGGACGGCCAGCCGGTCTACCACTCCACCCGCGCCGTGAGTCTGCCGCCCTGCCGCGCTGCCGAATTAGGCACGGTGACAGTGGATACCACCGCGCCGGTGGTCATCGGGGTTCGCCTGCTGCGGGATGGTGTCGTGCTGGCGCGTGCCGCGCTGTGGCCGGAGCCATTTAAGTATTACGCCTTCCCGCAGCCCACCATCAACCTGGAGCGCCAGGGCGAAACGCTGCGCCTCACCACCAATCTGCCGGTCAAAGGCCTGTGGCTGGCCGCGCACGACGGCGCGCACTGGAGCGACAATCTGCTCGATCTGCTGCCCGACGATGCACAGATCATCCATGCTTCCGGCCTGGGTGAAACCGATGTGACGCTGCGCTGGCTGGGATCCGTCTGAGTTTCCGCAGGGGCGAACTGGCGGTTCGCCCCCTGCAACCCTCTCACACCTGAATCCGCCCCTTGTCAACCAACCACATCACCGACTCATACACCGCTTCCAGCGAACTGTAACGCGGCTGGTAGTGGATGAGGCGCTGCGCCTTGGCGATACTGCAATTCGGGCTGTGCGCGATGTGATCCCAGGTTGCCCGCGCTTCGGCTTCGCTGACGGTGTGCTGCCATTCCGGCCAGGGCACATACGTCAGCTGCGCCGGCTGCCCGAACCATCCGGCGACTGCCTCGGCGTAGCCGCGCAGCGTCAGCGCCGCCGGAGAAACCACATGGAAACTTTCCCCAACGGACGTACTCCAATGCAGCATGGCCTGCATAAAAGCCTGCGCCACGTCGTCCGCGTGGACGTGATGCACCGTTTCCAGCCCCAGATTCGGCAGCGCCAGCGGCTCGCCCCGCGCCAGAGTGGCGAACACCTGCGGGTTAAAATGCCCGGCGGGATTCAACGGCTCCCAGCCCGGCCCAACGATATGGCCGGGATGCAGCGCCGTCACTGGGAAACCCGCGCGCCGCGCTTCATCCAGCAGATAGGCTTCAATCGCCGCCTTCTGAATACCGTATTCCCCAAACGGACGGCGTGACTGTGCTTCGGTCGTCGGCACAACGGCGCTGGGACCATGAATCCAGATCGTGCCGCAGTGTAACAAATGCTGCACCTGCCCGCGCAGGGCTTCGACCAGATGCCGCGCGCTGTCGAGCGTGAAGCAGATCAGGTCTATCACCACCGCCGCCTCCAGCGCACGAATCTGCGCGCCAAACGTGCCGTTGGCCTCCGCCGCGTCGCGGTCAAGCGTCACCTGCCGCACCTGCTGCCAGGCCCCATGCGGCTGGTACGGCGCACGCTGGCTGCGCGTAATATTGATGACTTCATGGCCGGCTTCCACCAGCCGGGGAATCAGATACGTACCGATATGCCCTTTACCGCCAATGACCACCACCCGCATAAACGCCTCCCTGTGCCGAAAATGCCCTGCGCTCTAGCTTACCCTGTCATGTTAAAACCCGCATCCGGCCCGCGCACTCCCCATTGACGAACCCCCGCCCCGCCGTTAGAATGACCCACATTTCCACAGACGAAATTTTTGAGTACAACGCTGCGGCGCGTTCGTTTATGATCCGGCGAACCGCCAAAGGCTGGAGGAGTCCCAATCGTGGCCGATAGATACAGTTTAGAAGCGCAGCCGCGCGCGATTACCGGCAAAAAAGTGAGCCAGCTCCGCCGGCAGGGATTAGTACCTGCCGTCGTGTATGGCGCGAACATCGCCCCCGTACACGTGCAGATCCCCTACCGTCCGCTCGAAGTTACGCTGATGAAAGCGGGCGGCACGCACCTGATTGACCTGAAAGTGGAAGATACCACCCTGACCGTACTCGCGCGTGAAGTGCAGCGGGACGTACTGCGCGCCGACATCCGGCATGTGGATTTCTTCGCGGTGGACGAATCCAGCACGATTCGGGTGGAAGTGCCGCTGCATTTCATCAATGAAAGTGCGGCGGTGGAAGCGCGGCTCGGTATTCTGACCGCCGGCACAACCACGCTGACGGTCGAGACTCTGCCCAGCAAGCTGTTGAGCCAGGTTGAGATTGATCTTTCCCGGATGCCCCATGTCGGCGACGCGCTGTACGTGCGCGACCTGAACCTGGGTGAAGGCATCCAGATCGTCAATGACCCGGACGAAATGGTGGCGCGTATCAGCCCGGTGGTGACGGCGACCGAGGAAGAAGCCGAAACCGAAGTGACGCCCGCCGAAGTCGAGATTATCCAGAAGGGCAAGATCGAAGAAGAAGAAGTGGAATAATAACCGCTTCGCCAGTCCTGATAAACACAGGGGCGAACCGTATGGGTTCGCCCCTTTTGATTCTGGAATACACGCGGCAGCGGCTATTCCGTAACGCCAGCCCCATCCGGCGGCGCGTTGTTATCTCCGTTTTCACTTTCGCCGTTCGCGGCCAGCATAGCGCCGCCGTTGTCACCGCCGTTGCTCATCACGGCCAGCGCCACCACCTCATCGCCCTCGCTTAAGTTCATGATGACCACGCCCTGCGTATTGCGCCCGACTTCGCGGATTTCGCCCAGGCGGGTTCGTAACACCACCGCATTCTTGGTGATCAGCATGATGTCGTCACTCGGATTGATGCAGCGCATGGCGACAATTGGCCCGGTTTTTTCGTTACGCGCCAGCGTGCGCGTGCCCAGACCGTAGCGCCCCTGCAACCGATAATCCGCCAGCAGCGTGCGCTTGCCAAAGCCGTTGCGTGTGACCACGAGCATATGTGTATGCGGCGCGCACACCACATCCATCCCGGCCACCCAGTCACCGCTTTCCAGCCGGATAGCATTCACACCTGCCGCCGGGCGGCCCATCACCCGCACATCGGATTCATGGAACCGGATGCTCTGGCCGTTCTGCGTGACGAGAATCACATCCTGATCGCCGTCCGTGTACTTGACCCAGCCCAGATAATCATCTTCCTCCAGCGTCATCGCGATCAAACCGCTGGGACGCACCGCCGCGAATTCTTCCAGCGCCACGCGCTTGATACGCCCCTTGACGGTCGAGAGGACAAAATAACCGTCGTGTTCAAACGACTCCACTGGCAGCATGGCCGTAATGTGTTCGTCCGGCGCGAGGTTCAGCACCGTATGGATCAGCGTGCCGCGATTGGCGCGCCCGGTCTCCCAGATACGGAAGGCACGCTCCGAATACACTTTGCCCCGGTCGCTGAAGAACAGAATGGTGTCGAGGCTGTTGGCGCTGAACATTTCAAACGGCGCGTCTTCTTCCTTCATCGTCATGCCGATCACGCCCTTGCCGCCGCGCCGCTGCGACCGGTAGGCGGTTGCCGGCACACGCTTGATATACCCGCGCGTGCTTAACGAAATGACCACTTCTTCGCTGCGTACCAGGTCGGCTTCTTCAAATTCGGTCGTCACGCCGCGCACGATCTCGGTACGGCGGTCGTCACCGTAGGCGTCAGCCATTTCCAGGATGTCGTTACGGATCACATCGCGGATTTTGGCGGGCGAGGCCAGCAGGTCTTCCAGATAGGCGATACGTGCCAGCACTTCGTTGTATTCGTCCTGAATTTTCTGCCGTTCCAGCGCCGCCAGCCGCCGGAGCTGCATTTCAAGGATGGCATTGGCCTGCGCTTCGCTCAGGTCAAAGCGGGTCATCAGCTTTTGCCGCGCGTCGTCGGTGTCGTCGGCGGCGCGAATCGTCTGGATGATCGCGTCCAGATTCGACAGCGCCTTGAGCAGGCCTTCGAGGATGTGCGCCCGCGCCCGCTGTTTCATCAGTTCAAATTCGGTGCGCCGCACAATCACGTCATAACGGTGGTCAATGTAGATTTGCAGCGCGCGCTTCAGGCTCAGGGTGCGCGGTTCACCATTGACCAGCGCCAGCATTTGAATACTGTACGTGGCCTGAAGCTGGGTATATTTATAAAGCTGGTTCAGCACCGTGCGCGGCTGCGCGGCGGGTTTCAGTTCGATCACCAGCCGCATCCCGCGCCGGTCGGACTCATCGCGCAGGTCGTGAATGTGCTGCAAGCGTCCCTCGCGCACCAGTTCGACGATGCGTTCGATCAGCGCCGTTTTGCTCACCTGATACGGAATTTCACTCACGGCGATGCGGAAGCGCCCGCCGCGCATTTCTTCAATCTCGGCCTTCGCCCGCATGACGACCCGCCCGCGCCCGGTAGCGTAGGCTTCCGTCAGTTCGTCGCCCACGACGATCTGCGCGCCAGTCGGGAAATCCGGCCCTTTGACAAACTGCATCAGGTCATCAACGGTGACGTCGTCCAGGGTATCGTAGTGGTCAATCAGATAAGCGATGGCTTGCGCCAGTTCGCGCAGGTTGTGCGGCGGTACGTTAGTCGCCATACCAACCGCGATACCGCTGGTGCCGTTAAGCAGCAGATTAGGCAGCCGCGCCGGCAGCACCATCGGCTCCTGCGTGGTGCCATCATAGTTGTCGGTGAAATCCACCGTATTCATGTTGATGTCGGCCAGCAGTTCTTCCGCCATGTGCTCCAGCCGCGCCTCGGTATACCGCATCGCCGCCGGGCTGTCACCATCCACGCTGCCGAAGTTGCCCTGCCCGTCCACCAGCGGATACCGCAGCGAGAAATCCTGCGCCATACGCGCCATCGCATCGTACACGGCGCTGTCGCCGTGCGGGTGATACTTGCCCAGTACATCGCCCACGATACGCGCGCTCTTTTTGTAGGTCGAGTTGGCGCGGATGCCCATATCATACATGGCGTACAGAATGCGCCGGTGTACCGGCTTCAGGCCGTCACGCGCGTCCGGCAGGGCGCGGGCGACGATCACGCTCATGGCGTAATCCAGGTAGCTGCCGCGCATTTCCTCGTTAATGTTTATCGGGCGAATCGAGCCAGCGTCCATCACCATGTTTGTTCACGCTCCAAAGCTGCATCTCTCGAAACAGACGCAAGGGCGAACCGGCGGTTCGCCCCTACGGGAATCATCAGGCCATCATCACGTCACAGAAACGCGTTAATCTTCCGGCTTTTCGGTTTCATCGGCGCTGCACCAGCGCATCGGGGCGGGGTTAATGTCTTCATCCAGCACACCTGATCATCCCTTCTATTATACCCGAAAACGATTACGGCGGCTACTCCCAACCCGGTTATATCCCAAATCCAAAACCACATTATCCCAAAAAGCTTGGGATAAGCGGGATAAATGGCGGGCGGGGTATAATGGGTTAAGTGTTGGTAAAGGGATGTGCGATCATGAGACAGGCCATGCCAGCTACGCCGGACACTCAGGTGTCCGGCTGCCCAAGAACCAAACCTGTTGAAGCCGGTTCTCTAAGACGTTTTTCTGCTGTTGTCCACTTTATTGGATATGGTTTTACGGCAGCCAGACGTTTGAACGTCTGGCGCTTCTTCCGCCGCGTGCGCGGGTGTACGCTGCTGTTTGCGCTGCTGATGGTAACCAATGCCTGCGGCACACGAGAAATGCCATCCCTCGTATTTCGTGCCCAACTCTACGCCCTCGCCGAACGTTACGACGACGCCATCACCGATCTGACTGCTGCACTTGAATTCGATTCCCAAAGTCCCGAACTCTACATCCTGCGCGGGCAGATGTACCTCGCGCTGTTTGAATGGGACAAGGCGTTAGCTGATTACAACGCCGCGCTCGAACTCGCGCCGGATTACGCCGACGCCTACTACTATCGCGGCCTGCTGTACGCCTCAATCCTGCAAACCGGCCTCGCCACCCGCGACAACGCGCTGGCCGACTTCCGCCGCTACCTCGACCTCGCGCCCGACGGCGACCACGCCGCTAACGCCGCGCAGGCCATCGCTGACCTGGAAGCGGCGCGGGAGGCGCTGAGTGATTCATGAGCAGGAGGTAAGGTATCCCGCCCGCCTGCGTCAAAGCTGTACCTGGATGAGATGTATTGTTAAGGAGCGGCAGCAATGCAGTTACACGGCCTTCATCATGTGACGGCGGTCACGGCGCAGATCGCCAACAACGTTACCTTTTACACCCAAACCCTCGGCCTGCGGCTGGTGAAAAAATCGGTCAATCAGGATGATGTGTCGGCCTATCACCTGTTTTATGCCGATAAACTCGGCAGTCCCGGCACGGATATGACCTTCTTTGACTGGCCGACCATCGGCCCCGACCGACGCGGCACGGACAGCATCGTGAACACGATGTTCCGCGTGAATGGCCGCGCGGCGCTGGAGTACTGGGTCACACGTTTCGACCAACTGGGGGTGAGACGCGAAGGAATTACCCAGTTCAACGGGCGCGACATCCTGCGCTTTGACGACCCGGAAGGCCAGCGCCTGACACTGGTAGACGACCAGGGCGCGCCATTTGAGGGTGAAATCTGGCTGGGCGCGGGCATCCCGGAGGAGCACGCCATTCGCGGTTTTTACGGCGCGGCGCTGTCTACACCGTCGCTGGATTATCTCGCGCCGATTCTGACACAGCTCCTCGGCTGGGAAGAGACGACCCGGCTGACCAATGCGGCGGGGGAAACCGTCGCCATCTACAGTATGGACGGCGGCGGGCCGGGCAGGGAAATCCACGTCGTCGAGCAGCCGCAGTCCCCCGGCGCGCGGCTCGGCGCGGGCGGGGTACATCATATCGCCTTCCGTGTAGCGAACGATAACGAGCAGCGTTACTGGCGGCAGCGGCTGGTCAGCGCGCGGCTGCCGGTGTCACAGTTCATTGATCGTTACTACTTCCGTTCGATCTACTTCCGCATTTCCGACGGCATCCTGTTCGAGATTGCCACCGACGAGCCGGGCTTCACCGCCGACGAATCGCTGGAAACGCTGGGTGAACGGCTGGCGCTGCC
>JARKOK010000010.1 GCA_029975765.1 Aggregatilineales bacterium | reverse complement strand
AGATGGTGCGGTAGTGTTTGCCCTGTACGTTCATCGTGAAATCCTGCCTGCATCTAGAACTCATCGGCAGGGACACGAACTGGTTCGTGTCCCTGTTCAGCAACAATTTAGCCCCTCTCCATAAGGAAGTTGGGTGAGGGCCGGCGTTTTACCCCTGCCAGGGATAGCTTGGCCGGCAGCTGGCTGTCATCTGCACCAGATCGGCAATCGTGTGGATGTCGTGCCGGTTCATGATTAAGGTCTGGGCGATGTTCAGCGCCAGACTGCCCGCAATTGCACGTTCATGAACATCCTCAATGCCGCGAATGTCCTCCACCCCGGCCAGGCCGATCACGCGCCGCATCATCTTACAGGCGCCCAGACCCGCCGAATCTTGCAGCACGCGCAGCATATAGTCCTGCTGGTAGCCCTTTGGCATGTTGATCGGGTCAACCTCATCCCAGACTTTCTGGAATTCCTGCTCGAACACCTGCCACAGCCGGATAATCGTGTTCATCAGATACTGGCGGAACGCCTGCTGCTTGCCAGCATCCTTCGTGCGTACTTCGTGGGAAGCGTAACTTAACAGCAGGTTGCCGATGACCGCGCCTACGTCAAAACCCATTGGCCCGTAAAAGGCAAATTCCGGGTCAATCGCGTAAGTCTCGGTCTGGTTAATCATCACGCTGCCGGTATGCAGGTCGCCGTGTATCAGCGCCTGCGCCTGTGTCATGAATTTTTCTTTCATCTTCGCCACTTCCACCCGCAGCGCCTCATTCGCTTGCAGCGCCAGCACCTGCGGTTCCAGTTCCTTGTGGAAGCGGTTGCGTTCGGTATAACGGTATGGCTCGGTGAAGATCAGGTCTTCGGTAATCTTGCACAGTTCCGGGTTGATGAACCGCGCGACTTCCAGCTTTTTTGTGCGGTAGTCCAGCACCAGATCGGACGTATAGGCCAGCGTGCGCGCCAGGAACAGGCCAATGTGGTCGGCAAACAGCGGGTACTGAATCCCCTGAATCAGCCCCTTTCGCATGATGACATGGTGATTCAGATTCTGCATCGCGATCAAATACATGTCCGCGTCGTAGAAATACACCCTGGGCGTATGCTGCGGACACAGGCGGGATTCGATTTCAAGCGCCTGAGCTTCGATACGGGCGCGGTCGGTCGGCAGCGGCCAGCTATCGCCTACCAGCCGCAGGTAGGGCAGAGCCTGTTTGAGAACGATGGTGCGTTCTGGATCAGCCTGCGCCCATACTTTGAACACGTAGTTCAGATTGCCGTCGCCAACTTCGACGGCTTCAAGCGGTTCGCCGTCGTGGAACACCTCGCGCAGTTCGGGGCGCGAGTGTACATAAGCGGCGACGGTGTCAGTGCTGAGAGGACGATACTTTGGGGAAAGATCGGTGAACATGATGGGTTTTGCCTGTTGTGTCAGTCTGAAATCTGATTTATTGGTCGTATTGACGTACAGGGACACGGCGTGCCCCTGTACCGGAATGAATGTTCCCGGTGTCGCAGGCAGCAGCTAACCGGTCTTGTCACGCGGGGCGCGCCCCGCCAGCAGAACGTTGACAACCAGCGCGAAGATCAGCACGATGCCGGTGATGAAATCTTTCAGCAGCGGGTCAATGGATGGAATATTATCCAGACCGTTGCGAAGCGTGCCGTAAATCAGCAGGCCGATCAGGGTTTGCACCATGCCGCCGCGCCCGCCGTTTAACGATGTGCCGCCCAGTACCACCGCGCCGATGGTATCAATCAGGAAACTGGGAATGGTATCCGGCAGCGCGCTGCCCAGCCGCCCCGTGCTGACAATACCTGCCAGCCCGGCAAAGAAACCGGAGATGGTTAACACCGCCGTCAGGATGATATTGGTATTAACGCCCGCCAGCCGGGCGGCTGGTTTGCTGGCGCCGGTCATATACACGTAGCGGCCAAACCGGGTGTAGCGCAAGACGAGGTACCCTACCAGCAAACACACCGCCGCCACGATCACCAGTACCCGGAGACCGTTCGGGCCGCCGATGCGCCCACTGCCCAGAAATACGGAAACCTCAGGCAGTTGAGAGATGGTGCGCCCTTTGCTGAGGTACGTGGTCAGGCCGCCGGCGATGAGCGACATTGCCAGCGTTGCCATAAACGTCGGAATGCGAAAGCGGGTCGTAGCGATGCCGCTCAGGAAACCGAGCAGTGTACCTGTACCCAGGGCTACCAGCAGGGGAATGGGTTCCTGGACTTTCAGGTTAGCAAACAGGTAGGCGGAAATCATGCCCGTCAGAGCGGCTACCGCGCCGATGCTCAGGTCAATTTCGCCGGTCAGCAGCACGAAGGTCATGCCGGTGGCAAAGATCGCCAGCGTCGAAATCTGCGACAGAATGTTATTCAGGTTGACCGGGCGCAGAAACGTCTGTGAGGTCAGGCTGAAAAAGAGACCCAACGCCAGCAGCGTCCAGAGCGGCGCGAGGGCCGTAATGCGCCGCATCCACACACCTGAAATCAAGGGTTTGGCGGAGGAAGCAGCGATTTCAGGAGTCTTTTCGGTTTGAGTGGTCATAATAACCTCATCAGCACGTCTTTATTCAAATCTTTGTTGTCCATATGCGCGACGACGCGCCCGTGTGACATGACAATCACGCGGTCGGAAACCGTCAATATCGTTTCCGGCTCGGACGAAACGACCAGCACGCCGTTACCGTCGTTACGGAACTGGCGCAGGATGCTTAAAACTTCGCTTTTTGCGCCCACGTCCATGCCGCGTGTTGGTTCGCTCATGACCAGAACTTTCGGCGGGAAGGTGAGCCACCGCGCGATAGCAACTTTTTGCTGGTTGCCACCGCTTAGTTTTCCCACCGGATTATACGGGTCCGGGGGCTGCACATTGACCATTTGAATGGCCGGAGCAGCGACCTTTAATTCCTGTGACTGGCGGGGTGTCAGCGAACCGATCCGGCTGAGGTGTGGCAGCGTTACGTTGCGGTAAATGGCTTCATCCATCAGCAGGCTTTTGCGCCGCGATTCGGTGGCGAAGGCCAGGCCATGCTGGATCGCATAACGGGCGGAATGGTTACGCTTGAACACCTGTCCATCAACGGCAATCGTACCGGTGTCATAGCGGTACATGCCGAACAGGGCACGCGCCAGATCAAAATGACCCGCGCCAATTGCCCCGTAAATCCCCAGCACCTCACCTTTATTAACTTTAAAACTCACATCCTTAAATACATCAGCCGTGAGGTTGTTGACTTCCAGAAGAATATGACCATCCATACTCGTGACAGCGGGCGGCAGGGTCGCGTTCGCTTCGCGTCCCAGAATCAGCGAAATGAGATGTCCTACATTGGTTTCGGCGGAATCCAGCGTGGCAACTTTCTGGCCGTCGCGCAGGACGGTGATGCGGTCAGCCACGCGCATGACTTCTTCCAGAAAGTGCGAAATGTAAATAATACTGCGCCTGCTCTCACGCAGTTTGTCAATCAGTTGAATAAGGCGTTCCACCTCTGCCGGAGAAAGCGCGGAGGTGGGTTCATCCATGATAATGACCCGCGCCCCCGAAATAATGGTCCGCAGCACTTCGACCACCTGCTGCGTGCCAAGCGAATACTTACCAAGCGGCTGGCGAACGTCAAGATGTTCAAAACCCAGCCGGGCGAGTTCCTGCTCGGCGGTGGCATACATTCTTTTCCAGTCAACAGTACCCCAGCGCGTGGTAAGCTGGTGACCCAGAAACAGATTTTCACCCACTGACAGCTCCGGCATGACGCTCAATTCCTGATGGATCATGCCGATGCCAAGCCCAAGCGCATCATGGGGGGAGTGCAGGTGAATTGGCTTTCCATCCAGCAGGAACTCACCTTCATATTCGGTGTAGACCCCGGAGAGAATCCGCATCAGTGTGGATTTGCCCGCGCCATTCTCACCGACCAGCGCGTGGGTTTCGCCTTCGTGCAGATCAAAATCCACGTGGTCAAGCGCCTGGATATTGCCAAATCGTTTGGAGATGTTGTGTAATTGGAGTACAGGAGAAGCATTCATGTAATTTTCCGGCATAGATTTCGAGGTATCCGAATTGGGTTCGGATACCTCTGTTTGTATTACAATGATGTGAAAGTAGGGGCGGCCCGATGTGATCGCCCGCCGGGGAGCGCACATCGGCGCTCCCCTACACCGCACCCATCATTCTCGTCTGATTGAGATAGTCGGTGCGACTAGAAGACGAGTTGTTCTTCAGCCCACATCAGACCCGGCACCACGCTCAGACCATAGTTGTTGAGCTTCCAGGGTTCAGCGGCCAGAGCCGGGTTGGTGTCCAGTTCGTTGGTGATTAGCGGCCCGTCCGCCAGGACAAAGAACGGGACGTTCTTCCGCGCTTCTTCCAGGCCAACCGAGGCGGCGTAGGCGCCCGCGATAACAGCCCACCCATGAATACGGGTGGCGGAGTTACGCGCGGTCGCTACCAGCTTGCCATCGGCGACCGCCTGAATCGCCGGGGTCATCGCGTCCACCCCACCGACGAGCACCTGGTCGCCCAGGCCGGCATTTTCCACCGCCTGACGCGCGGCCAGCGCCATGTCGTCGTTGTCGGCGAAGATCGCCTTCAGGTCGGGATGACGGTTCAGAACCGTTTCGGTCAGGGAAGCGGCCTTCGCCACGTCCCAGTCGCCTGGCTCGTCAAGGACAACTTCGATGTCCGGGTACTGTCCAACAACGTTCAGGAAGCCCTGGCCGCGCGCCTGAGCGCCGGTATGGCCGGGCTGACCACCGATGTGAGCGATCTTGCCCGCGCCGCCCATTTTGTCTACCAGCACGTTGACCACCGACTCGGACATGAAGACGTTGTTCGGTGCGATGAACGTGAGGATACCCATTGACTGAAGCTGATCCAGCGGGGCGATCAGCGTATCCATGTCAATCACCGGGATGCCGGCGTCAATCATGGCCTGCACGGGTTCCACCAGCGCGCCAATGGCATTCGGCTGCATGGCGACGAAATCCCAGTCTTCGGTTGCCATCTGGTCAATCGCGCCGCGCTGAATAACCGGGTCAAACTGACCATCAAACCAGGTGAGTTCAACGCCGAGCAGCTTGCACCACCACATGGCGGCTTCCTGACCCTGAGCATTCCAGGTGCCGGCCAGACCGGCGCTTGACATGGCCGCCCGCAGCGGCTGATCCTGAGCGACCGCACGACGATATTCAATGAACGACAACAGGTTGCCCATCACCAGGCCAGACCCGGCAAATAGACTTCCCTTCAGGAAGTCACGACGATTAAAACCTTTTTGTGCCATTGTAACTCTCCTTAAGCAATCTACGATGTAAGACTATCTTTGAGTGCGATGTAGACCATTATGCTGCCTTCTAGACTACCCCTTTCCGGCTGAATCCACAAATTTAGATTCCGGGAAAGGAATTTGTTCTATAATACGATTGCCCAATAGAACTTATGAAAGTACCTATGGATGAGACTCCCGGGATGATCGAGGCGCTGCGGCGTGGGGATGAGGCGGCCTACGTGGCTTTGTTTGACCGCCATCATGCCGCGCTGGTACGTACCGCATTGATTTACGTTCATACGCCTGACGCTGCCGAAGAAGTTGCGCAGGAAACCTGGATGGCGGTGCTGAAAGGGATTGACCGCTTCGAAGGGCGTTCGTCCCTGAAGACCTGGTTGTTCAGCATTCTGGTTAACCGCGCCAAAACCCATGCCCAGCGTGAAGGCCGGTTTGTCACGCTCGATGAGCCGGATGATTCGGATGAACCGGCGGTTACACCAGAACATTTTTACCCCGACGGCCATGATGCCGCGCATCATTGGGTGTCCATCCCCCGGCGTTGGGCGGATCTGCCGGAAGACCGGCTGCTGTCATCAGAAGTACTCGACCACATCCGGCATACCATTGACAGCCTGCCGCCGAATCAACGG
>JARKOK010000007.1 GCA_029975765.1 Aggregatilineales bacterium | reverse complement strand
GCATGTTGGAAATATCAAAATCGTCTTCGACGACCAGAATGCGGCCTTTAGTCATACTGCCCCCGGTTTATCCTAAGCATTGGGTGCTTAAACGAACCTGCGTTCTTTCATTTGTCAAATAAATCATACAGGTTTATGGTTAATCACGCCAGCACGCGCAATAATTTGGTTGGAAGACGCTAACCAAACGACAGATTTGGATCGGGCTAACCTGCTGCCGTGCTACAAAATCAGTATAGAGCCAAAGGGCGGTTTGATGGGTTGAGATTCAGGGATTCAGACCAAGCGCGGCGAAGGCGGCGGTCACAACTACTGTATCCATGCCAAAATGCTGCCCGATGCTTGCCGGCACATCCCCTTCGATGACGGTATCCTGCCGCTCGCCGTTTTCAAATATTTCCAGATGATAGGGCGGTTCGGCGCTGTTGAAACGCCATAAGCGGTCAGCCACGACTTTGTTGATGATAATGCGGTCAAGGAACAGGCCGTCAGCGCCATAATCGCGGGTGGTGATGTCCCGGTAGCGCGCCTCGTCTACCGGCTCGTCAATCAGCGTAAAACAGTATGGCCGGGGGTGCGGGCTGCGCTCGATCACGTAACGTGCGGGCTGTACCGGGCGTATGGCATAGTGGAAGAACGGCGCGCGCCGCTGGGTGGCCGCCGGTTGGGGCATGGGCAGCGGCGCGTACAGCGGCAGGCCGACATCCACCAGCCAGCGGTCTTCGCCGGTTTCTATGATGATGGCGGAATGGCAGCCGGCCATCGCCTCCATGTCATTGACGGTCAGATACCCCCGGTAGCCAAGCGCCGCCAGCAGGCTGAAGAACGCATAGTTGCTTTCGTAACAGGTGCCGCCTGTTCCCTGCGCCAGCGCCAACTGCCAGAATTCCTCCGGCCAGCGCGGGCAGTTCTCGTCATCCGTCACCGCCGCGCGGCGGGCAATCCGTGAGGCGCTTTCCCAGGGCACGCGCCGTGTGTACGCGCCGACGAGGCGTTCCAGGGTGGGCACGTCCGGCGCGGTGACGGGCACGCCCAGATAAGCGAGCACCTGGCTGACAAGCGGGGTGGAAAGCGGCTGAACCATCACGGCCTCACAGGGCAGGCGACCACGTTTTGCGGTTGCGTATGGCGCGTTCGCGCACGGTGGCGATCATTTCCGGCGTGACTTCAGCCTCGAAGCTGCGAAAGCCGCTGAGGCGGAAGCCGTGTTTGGCGGCGATGCGGCTGATTTCGAGCGCCTGCGCGACGGTAATATCCTTGCCGATGGTGTAATCCTCGTAGCGGCCTTCCAGCGCCAGCGCCATCGTTTCGGCCATGCAGGCGTAGGACATACGCGGCGGAAAGCCGAAGTCGAAATGGAAATCCACCGGTCCCGGCACTTCGATCATGCCGCCCTCGATCACCAGTACGTCGTCACGCTGGTCGGCCACCAGCCGCGACACGTCGCGCGGGCGGGCGACATCGCACACGACGGCGCCGGGTTTGAGGTGGCGCGGCTCGATCACGGCATGGACGGCGCTGGTGACGGTCAGAATCAGGTCGGCGTCGTAGATGGCGTTCATGTCCGTGCTGGTGGATACCCGCGCGGCCTGCCCCTTGCACTGCTCGCGCACGCCCTCCAGCGCCTCCGTCCGCCGCCCGACCAGTACCAGCCGCGCGCATTCCCCGGCCAGCATGATGGCACAGGTTTTGCCGACCGCGCCGGTCGCGCCGACGACGGCCACCGTCGCCTCAGGCATGGAAATGTCCATCGCCCGCGCTGCCTCGCGGATAGCTTCGACGGCCATCGCAATCGTGTAGCTGTCGCCGGTCGTGACGGGCAGCGCCAGCCGGTCGGCTATCGTCTGCCCCGCGTCGCCCACCACCGATGTATACGCGCCGAGGCCGAGCAGCCGCGCGCCCAGTTCTTCCGCCATGTGGCCGCAGGCGACGATCTTTTTATAAACAGTCTCCACCGGCAGCGCCAGCATTGTCGGCGGCGTGAACGGGCAGGCGATCAGCCAGCCGCGTAATTCGCGCCCGGTGGCGGCGGAACGAATCCCCTCGATTTCCGACAGATACACCGGCGGAAAGAAGCGCGAGAAAAAGTTGATCTGCCGTTCGGACAGGATTTTCCCAAGCAGCGGATACTTCCGCGCCACATCTTTTTTGATCTGAATCGGGTGGATGATGAAAGCAAAGGTATCGTCAGGCATGGAACTTTCCAGGGTTGGTAAATCGAAACCAACAAACCTTACTCTGACGAAGGGTTATTGACAAGAGCCAGCGCCTTAACGTGCTTCATTTTGATGGTGTTTATTACCACGAACTCCACGTATCCTCTTCCGTCTCATGTTCGTCCAGCCGGGGATACATACGGCGGTGTACCGCGCCGCGAATGTCCAGCGCGTGATGGTCGCTTTCCTCAAACGTGACATTGCGCGTGATGATACGCCGGTGCGGCGAGGCCACCAGCACCACATCCGACTCGATCATGCGCCCCGGAAAGATAATCATGCCCGCCCCGATGCGGCAGTTGTGGCCGACGGCGCTGCCCAGCACCGCCTGTCCCACACTTTCCAGATCGCCGTTGATGTTCGAGGCTTTGATCGGGCGCGGCACGATCTGTCCGCGTTCGTTCAGTTCGCCCAGCAGATTGAAGTCGGTGAAGGTCGTGCCCGCGCCGAGGAAACTGTTGCGCCCGATGACGCACATCTGCACGCAGGTATTCTGCGCCAGAATGGTGCTTTCCATCATTGAGGACATGAACATCGAAGCGCGGAATGGCAGGAAGCAGTTGTTGGCGACGGTGCTTAACATCAACTGGCAGCCCTGCGAGATGTTCACATCGTTGCCGATGGCGCAGTTATCAATCACCACGCCAGGGCCGATGAAGCAGTTGTCGCCAATCGTCGTCGGGCCGGTGATGATGGCTGACGGGTCTATCGTCGTATCCTTGCCCACGCGCACCACTTCGGAGGTCATCAACACCTGTTTCTGTTCCATGATGCCGCGCCACAGCAGCTTAAGTGTGTAGAAGTTGTGTTCCTTCACGTATTTCTCAAACCGGCTGCCGCGTGTGAATACGCCAAAAATCACGCTGGCGTAGTAGATATGCACCCAGCTTTCGATGGACAGAATCGCCCGCGCCGGCAGGTAATGGGTCAGGTCGCCCTGTTCATGCACCATGAAGTGCGGCACGTTGTACAAGCCTTTTTCGGCGGATTTTTCGTCGGCCTCGCTGGGTACCGGGATTGGCAGCACATTGTCGGCGTAGCCGTTGGGGAAGTACCACAGATCAACCAGGCAGATTTCCCGCCCGCGTGCGTCGTGGGCGTGTTCGAAGCCGGTGGTCAGCGGCAGCGTATAAGTACGGAAGGCCACATCGTCGGCATAGAACGCGGCGCGGCAGGGCTGCCGCGTGGGGCGCGCCTGCTGCAAAAAGTATTCGAGAAACTCGCGGTCGAACCACAGGTTGTCACGGTAGACGATCGCTTCGCCCGGCGCGATGTACCGGATTTGATCGGCGCTGTGAAACGTGCCGCCCAGATCGCACTTTGTAAACACGCTGGCGAACAGGTTTTCCTGGTGGATTTTCAGCGGCTCGATGCCCAGCGTAAGCTGGCTGGCCGGTTCGTTAAATGGCAGGACGTGGCGGCTGTCTTCGATCACATAGCGGTACATAAACGGTTTCACCTGACCTCAAACATGGTTCACCTGATTATAATCCAGGATTGGGCAAACACGCTCTGGCAGTGGAATTTTGAGATATTGATAGGGGTGCGCCTACCGCTCCCCTGCATGATCACAGCGTCACCTTTCCGCGTTTTGCCGTTGTGCCCGGCTTACGGGGTGGCCGCCGGTACATGATCGTCCAGCCAGGTTACGATGTCGGCGAACACTGTATTCTGCTCCGGCTCATTGTGGATTTCGTGATACAGGCCGGGGTAAATCTTCAGCGTTTTATCGCTGGACTGCGCCGCCTGGTAAAGCTGCTCACTGCCCGAAGCAGGGGTGATGCGGTCGGCGCCGCCGTGCAGCAGCAGCAGCGGCAGCCGCAGTTGGCTTAAGTTCTGTTTCAACTGCGCGACGGCTGTCTGATAGCCGGCGGCCATACCCAGCCGCACCGGCTGGTTGACTACCAGCGGGTCGGCATTGTAAGCCGCGATGACGGCGGGATCACGCGATACGGAATTGAGGTCAAGTTTGACGAGTTTGAGGCGCGGCGCCACCACCTTGAGCAGATTGCTGATCTGGATGATAGAGGCGGGGACGGTATCTTCGATATGCAGCGGCGAGCCGGACGAAATCAGCCCGGCGATTTCGCTCTGGTAGCGAACGGTGAAGGCGGTCGCCAGGAACGACCCCATACTGTGACCGTAGATGAAAATTTTCCGCCCCGGCTGCGCGGCCTGCACCTGGTCGAAATACTGTTTCAGGTCATCCAGCACTCGCCCAAAATCGGTGATGTACACACGCGGCTCGCCGCCGCTTCTGCCGTGTGTGCGGTGGTCGAGGCCGTAGACGGCGTAGCCGCGCGCGACCAGATACTCCGCGACATGCGCGTAACGCCCGATATGCTCCGCCAGCCCGTGCACGATGAGGACAGCCGCTTTCGGCGGGCCATCAGGCAGCCAGCTTTCGATGTGCAGGGTGATGCCATCCGGTGTCTGAAGCGTGCCGGTTGTGTGCTGCGTCATCATGAATTCCTTTCCAAAAAGAAAAATCTTTAACGCCAGAGTGCAAAGGAGCTAAAGACGCAGAGGTGAATCGGTAGGGACACGGCATAGCGTGTCCTGCTTTGGCGTCTTTGCGTTACACTTTTCCTAGAACTCCGGGTCATCACCGAACGACAGCGGCACGTCCAGCCGCAGCCAGGTGCGCCCCACGCGGAACAGGCTGCCGGGACGCAGGCTCACACGCCCGTTGAGCGGGAGTTTCTCTTTTTCGAGGAACGTGCCGTTGCGGCTGCCGCCGTCTTCGAGCCAGAACGCCAGCATAAACGGGTTCTCCACCGACTCGGTAGCTGTGACCGGCACCGAAACAATGCCAATCCGGGCGTGCAGGCGCGAGGCCTGGTTGTCAAAATGCAGGTGAATATCGCAGCCTTCGCGCCGCCCGACCAGCAGCACACGCTCCTCGCCGGTATCAGGCTGCTCGAAGTTCACGGTCTTGCCATCGTAAGGGCCGCTCATGAAGGTGATGGAAACATCTCGGTTCGCCACAATCCTAGAGTCCTTTTATCTCAAGACTGAGCCATGAGGGCTGAGTGTCAACTCAGCCCTCAGCACTCAGCACTTATTCTTCATCATCCACGCCTGCCGCCGCTGCCCGGTCGCGCGCTGCTTGCAGTTTGGTCTGTGTCGGTTCGTGATGCGGGTCGAGCGCCGCTGCCTGCTCGAAAGCCTGGACGGCCTTGCCATGCTCGCCAACCGCCGTCAGCGCCTCGCCATAGTTATGCCAGAACCACAGATCGCGGCTGTTGTAATGGACGGCCAGTTCGTAGGAGGCCAGCGCCTCATCCCAGCGTTCCAGCCCGGCGAAGGCCAACCCCAGCCCGTTCCACGCCCAGGCGTAAGTATCATCCAGCGCAATCGCTTTCTGATAGCTTTCGATGGCCGCTTCGTAATCCCCCAGCCGGCGCTGTACCTGCCCGCGCCGCGCCCAGGCAACGGCGTTGTTCGGCAGATGCGTCAGCGCGCGGTCAATCAGCGCCAGCGCCTCATTTTTCTGCCCCATATCCAGCAGCAGGTCAATCTGGTTGGTGTAGTACCAGACGATGCGTGGGTCTTCCTGCGTGGCGCGTTCGTAGCTGGCAAGCGCCTCCTCGCGCCGTCCGAGCGCCTCCAGCGCCAGTCCTCGCCCGTTCCAGGCCCAGGCGTAATGCGGGTTCAGCGCCAGCGCCTGATCGTAAGAGGCCAGCGCCTCGGCCTGCTGGTTCAGGCGGCGCAGGGCCTGCCCGCGTTTGGCCCAGCTTTCGATATGACGCGGGTTGAGCGTTAACGCCTGATCGAGTACGGCCAGCGCCTCCTGAAAGCGGTTCAGGATCACCAGTTCGTCACCCTGATTGTACCAGTACCACACATCTTCTTCTTCGGAGTCGGTTGCCTTGCGGAAGCTGGCAAGCGCCTCGTCATGTTTGCCCAGATTACTTAACGTCAGCCCGCGCCCGTTCCAGGCCCAGCCGTAGGCCGGGTCGAGTTCAACCGCGCGGGTATAACTGCGCAGCGCCTCTTCCGGTCGCCCCAGGCGGCGCAGCACCTGACCATGTTTGGCCCAGGCGCGGGCGCTGGCGCTGTCCAGCTTCAGGGACTGTTCCAGCAGATCAAGCGCCTGAGGATACTGGTTCATCTGGATCAGCACATCCGCCTGCTGGTAGACGTAAAACGCATCGCGCGGGTCGGCACTGGCCGCGCGTTTGTAGGATTTCAACGCCTCGTCCAGCCGCCCCAGCGCCTCCAGCGTAATGCCCTGTTCATTCCACGCCCAGGCATAATTGGGGTCAAGACGGGTGGCCTGTTTGTAGGCATTGAGGGCTTCATCATAACGTTTGAGGTGGCGCAGCGCGTTGCCCAGTCGCGCCCAACTGGGGGCATGGGTCGGTACGGTGCGGGTCACCCGTTCCAACAGGGCGATGGCTTCCTTGTGCCGCCCCATCAGCACCAGCACGTTGCCCTGGTTGTACCAGCAGTGCCACACGTAGCTGTCGGCAAATTCCCCGGCCTGCTGGTAACAGGCCAGCGCCTCGTCGTAGCGCCCCATGTGTTCCAGCACGATGCCCTTGCCGTTGACCGCCCAACTGTAATCCGGCTGAAGCTGCACGGCACGATCGTAGGCGTCCAGGGCTTCTTCGTTGCGGTTGACGTAGCGCAGCACCTGGCCCAGTTTCGCCCAGCTAAAAGCATGGTTAGGATCGGTGCGGGTGGCCTGCTGCGCCGGGCTGACGGCCTCCTGATACTGGCGTAATTCCACCAGGATTTCCGTCAGGTTGTACCAGTGCCAGACTTCATCGGGCTGGAGCTGCGTCGCCTTCTTGAAGGCGGCCAGCGCCTCCGTCTGGCGGCCTAACGCCTTCAGCGCCAGACCTTTGCCGTTCCACGCCCAGGCATAATCGGGGTCGAGTTCGACTGCCTGCGTGTAGGCTTCCACCGCTTTTTCGTAGTCTTGCAGCAGGCGGTAGACCTGGCCGAGTTTCGCCCAACTGTTTGGATGCAGCGGGTCAACTTCCAGCGCCTTTTCCAGCAGGGGCAGCGCGTCGGCGTAACGGTTCAGATTTTGCAACACGTCGGCCTGGTTGTACCAGTTCCATACATCGGTCGGGTTAATCTGGGCGGCGACTTCGTAACAGCCGAGCGCCTGCTCCTGCCGCCCCAGCCGCTCCAGCACGATGCCCTTGCCTTTCCAGGCGAAGGCGTAGCGCGGCTGGATATCCAGCGCCCTGTCATAGCAGGTCAGCGCCTCGTCGAAACGCGCCAGCAGGCGCAGCGCGCGGCCTTTCCGCGCCCACGCCAGCGGGTTCTCCGGCCTGAGCGCGATGGCGCGGTCGTAGGCTTCCAGCGCCTCGTCCATGCGCCCCAGTTCGGTCAGCGAGTAACCCTTGTCAATCA
>JARKOK010000594.1 GCA_029975765.1 Aggregatilineales bacterium | reverse complement strand
ATGCCGACGGATGAACATGCAATCATTGTCAATTGGATACTTTTTTATCTGACGGGCTATGCACTGGAACACGGCTGGCGTCCCCCTGGCCCGGAACGACGCTTTGTCTTTCCGAATGACACCCAGAATGCTCGCCAACCGGATGTTTCCCAGATTCTCGACCCGGATACCCCGTTGGTCACAGATGGGCCGATGAGTGTTATTCCTGATTTTGTGGCGGAAGTCAAATCCCCGGACGATACCTACGATGAGATGCGCGATAAGTCCCGATTTTATCTTGCCAGCGGTGTGCGACTCGTGTGGCTGGTGTTCCCGCGTCCGAAAATCGTGGAAGTATACCGCCCCGGTGTGCCATCAGAAATCCTGACGATGGAAGACACGATAGAAGGTTACGACGTATTGCCCGGCTTCGCCCTGCCGGTTGCCAGTCTGTTTATCACCAAACGGAGCGGATAACATGCCAACCCTGATTGACCTCAGCCACACGGTTGAAGATGGATTGATTACCTACAAGGGACTGCCCGCGCCGATCATCTGCGATTACCTCAGCCGTGAGGCATCACGCGCGCTCTACGCGCCGGGGACGGAATTCCACATCGGCAAAATCGAGATGGTCGCCAATACGGGCACCTATCTCGATTCACCGTTTCATCGTTACGCCGAGGGCCGCGATCTGGCCGCGCTGGAACTGGACGAACTGGCGCATCTGGATGGCGTGTTGGTGCGGCTGCCCGCCGAACATGGCCGCGCGATTGATGCCGACTGCTTCGCCGGGCTGGACGTTCGCGGCAAAGCGGTGCTGGTGCAGACCGGCTGGGCGCGCCACTGGAAGACCGACCAGTATTTTGAAGGCCACAGCTTCTTGACCGAAGCTGCCGCCAATGCACTCAAAACAGGTGGGGCGGCGCTGGTCGGCATTGATTCGTACAACATTGACGATACCGCCGATGGCCGCCGCCCGGTACATACCATCCTGCTCGGCGCGGAGATTCTCATCGTCGAGCATATGTGCAATCTGGAAACCATCCCCGACGGCGCGTCATTTAAGTTCTACGCCGTGCCGGTAAAAGTGAAAAACTTTGGTACGTTCCCCGTTCGCGCGTTTGCATTGATCGAGTGAGGAAAATCCTTTCTGACGGTTTTTGACATTTCTTTGGTAACAGGTTCCCGGTAGGGGCGCACAGCCGTGCGCCCTTACCCTTGTGAATCTTTGTAATCCGCACCTGATAGGAATAAGGCATGGTGTGGCGTAATGGAAAATCATGCTAGAATAAGAACGGATGATCTATCTGTGGGAGTAACAAGACCTATGGTTGCAGTAGAGACTGGTTTTGCGGAGATCAACGGTGCGAAGATTTACTACGAAGTGGCCGGCGAAGGTCAGCCTTTCCTGATGGTTCACGCGGGGATCGCTAACAACACGATGTGGGATGACCAGTTTGACTTTTTCGCACAAAAATATAAGGTCGTGCGTTACGACATGCGTGGTTTCGGCCAGAGCCTGCCCGTTGCGGACGATTATCAGCGCCACGAGGACATTCGCGCGCTGCTCGATTTCCTTAAAATAGACCACGCTTACCTCATGGGCTGCTCGATGGGCGGCGGCGCGTGTATGAACTTCGCGCTGGAATACCCCAATAGAGCCGATGCGTTGATTATGGTCGGTTCGGGGCCGGTCGGCTTCTCCTATGATGAGTGGTCGCCGTCGTCTCTGATTGAGGAAATGGAAGCCGCTTACCATAAAGGTGATCTGGAACGCATTAACGAACTGGCACTGCGAATCTTTGTGGATGGCACAGGCCGCACGCCCGACCAGGTCAACCCGGCGCTGCGGCAAAAAGTCTACGATATGAATATGATCGCGCTGCGGAACGAAAAGCTGCTGGGCAGCGATGTCCCGCTGGCAACTTCCGCCGCCGAACGCATCAGCGAATTACACCTGCCCGTGCTCATTGTTATCGGCGATCTGGATGAAGAATATACCAGCCGGGCTGCTGATTTTATGGCAGCCAACATCCCCGGCGCGCGCAAGATCGTTATACCTGGTACGGCGCATTTACCGAATATGGAATTCCCCAAGGAATTTAACGCTCATGTGCAGGGCTTTCTGGACAGCCTGCCCATAAACAGCGCCTAAACCGTACTCACAGGGTTGGTGCTGTAAGGAAAGCTCTGCTTTGTCACTCAAGGGCACTGCCTCGCCCTGTGATTTAAGAATTTTTCCGATAGAATTGAACATAATTCAACATTGTAGGGGAGGGTCTCAGACCCTCCCCTACGGATTTAATGGGAGCGTACAAATCGGGATGCCCTCTCGTAAAAACAACTACTTTCTGCTCAGCCTCGGCTGTTCCAAAAATACGGTCGACTCGGAAAGCATCGCGCAGGTACTCAGCCAGAACGGGATGCGCGGCGTGGGCGACCCCAGGCAGGCCGAAGTGCTGATCGTCAACACCTGCGGTTTTATTGACACCGCCAAGCAGGAATCAATTGACGCGCTGCGCGAACTGGCCGACGGCAAGCGTAAAAACCAAATGGTGATCGCGGCGGGCTGCCTGTCGCAGCGGTACGGCGCGAATCTGGTGCAGGAAGTGCCGGGGCTGGACGGCGTCATTGGCACGCGCCGCTGGATGGACATCTTTGACCTGATCCGCCGCCTGCGCGACCGCCAGCATCCCGAACCGCTGTATCACCTGCCCACTGATGCCAACGTCGTTGGACTGGACGAACGCGGCGTGTTACGCGCCAGCGTGCAGGGTGCGAGTGCCTACCTGAAAATCGCCGATGGCTGCCGCCGTCCGTGCGCTTTCTGTGCCATCCCGAAGATTAAAGGCACAGCCGTCAGCCGTCCGGTGGAATCCATCGTGCGCGAGGCCGAACGCCTGCAAAATATGGGCGTCAAAGAACTCATGCTGATCGCGCAGGACACCACCGATTACGGCTACGACCTCGGCCTGAAGGATGGGTTGGCGCATCTGCTGGATAGCATCGTGCAGGCCGCACCGAATATCCCGTGGATTCGGGTGATGTACGCTTACCCCGGCTACGTTACGCCGCGCCTGATGGAGACGATGGCGAAGCACAAACAGATTTTGCCCTATCTCGATATGCCGCTTCAGCACGGCCACCGTGATACCCTGCTGCGGATGAAACGCCCGGCGAAGATCGAATGGGTGTATGAAACCGTCGGTAAGCTGCGGGAGATGATCCCGAACCTGTGCGTTCGCACCACTTTTATCGTCGGTTATCCCGGCGAAACTGAGGCTGAGTTTGACGGCCTGATGCAGTTTGTGCGCGATTTGCAGTTTGACCGCGTGGGCGCGTTCCAGTATTCGTATGAGATCGGCACACCCAGTGCGGCGCTGCCGAACCACGTAGACGATGCCGTAAAACAGGAACGTTACGAACGCCTGATGGAACTTCAGCAGGGTATCAGCCTGGCGAAGAATCAGGCGTTAGTCGGGCAAACGCTGGACGTGCTGGTGGAAGGTCACGGCATCAGCGAGGATGAAAACGGCCAGCCGACCGGCGGCACGATCACGCTGGGGCGCAGCTACCGCGACGCGCCAGAAATTGACGGCTACGTGCTGGTCGAAGGCGAACTGCCGGTCGGCGAAATCGTGCCGGTGCGCATTACCGGCGCGACGACCTATGACCTGATCGCCACGCCGGATACCCGCCAGCCCATCGTCATCCAGCCCGGCACAGTCTACGGTGAAGGTATGATTAAGCTGGACAGCGTGAGGTAAGGGACTGTTCCGGCGGTGGACGTTCCACAGGGCACGGCACGCCGTGCCTCTTTAATATCAGCCGCGCACCCTATCTCCCTCTCACCCCTTTTTTACCCCGACCGCCATACCGTCGCCGACCGCCAGAATCATGCCGTCGAGCTGTGGGTGGTCGGCAATCGCTTGGTTGAAAGCCAGCATAGCGTGATCGTCGGCGCTTTGCGGCTTCAGGATGCTGCCACTGCGAAAGGCGTTATGCGCGGCTACCATGCCGCCGGGGCGTAAATGCTCCACTGCCCACGCCAGATAATCGGGATAGCTGCCCTTGTCGGCATCAATAAAGACCAGATCAAACGGCGCGTGGGCGCTTAACCGGCGCAGGGACTCGCGCGCGTCACCTTCCAGCACTTCGACCTTATCCGCCACGCCGGCGCGCTGAAAACTGCGGCGGGCGATCTGCGCGTGCCGGGCGCTTTTTTCCAGTGTGTACAGTTTGCCATCGTGCGGCAGGGCGCGGGCCAGCCAGACGCCGCTGTAACCCGCCAGCGTGCCGATTTCGACAATTTTCTTCGCGTTGATCATCGCGGCCAGTAACTGCATCAGCCGCCCTTCAAACGGCTTGAGGCTGATCGCCGGTAGTTCATGACGGTTAGCCTCATCCTGAATCCAGCGCAGGGTTTCATCCTCCTGCGCGTACAGCGTCGTGATATAGTGGTCAAGTTCAGCGCGGGTATTGGAATCCATACTGTTTGTCTCCCCGTCTAACGTCTCATCCGGTAACGATTATGCAGTACATCCGGTAAATCTATAGGGGTGAACCGCCGGATAATAACCTGATTATATCCCGGCATCACGTATTACGTTTCGTCTTCCTGCGCCTGTGCCATCTGTTTTACGACCGGCTGATCGCGGCGGATTGTATAGTGGTCAAGGTCGCGGGCGACATACGTGTTGGGAAACACCCGCCGCGCCTCTTCGATAATGTCACGTTCGCGGTAGCGGCGGGAAACGTGAGTCAGCAGCAGCGTCTTTACGCCAGTTTCCAGCGCCAGCGTCGCGGCCTGCTGCGCGGTGATGTGGCCGAAATCGCGGGCGGTATCGGCATCACCATGTAAAAACGTGGCTTCAATCACCAGCGCGTCGGCATCGGCGACATAGTTATGGATATTGTCCAGCCGCCCGATGTCACCGATGTGTACCAGTTTCATACCGGGAATGACCTCACCCAGCACCATATCCGGCGTAATCATACGTCCATCGGCCAGCGTGATGGCTTCGCCGCGCACCAGCTGGCTGCGTTCCGGCCCGGCGGGGACACCCAGTTCGGCGGCTTTATCGGCCAGGAAGGGGCGGCGCGATTTCTCCTGAAAGATATAACCGAAGTTGCCTGACCCCCGGTGCGTGACCGGAAAGGCCGTGACGGTGAAATCCTTCGCATCCAGGAGCAGGCCGGGCTGGATGTCCACCAGATGCAGCCGGATCGGGATGCGGTCGTAATCCAGCACCACGCCGTACAGCAGCGCCTGCACCCGGTCGAGCGTGGCCTTGCCGCCGTAGATTTCAATTTCGTCCATGCTTTCCCAGTGGACAAATGTTGAAATCAGCCCGCCCAGTCCCAGGATATGATCGAGATGTGAATGGGTAAGCAGAATACGATTCAGGCGTTTGAAGCCCACCCCGCTGCGAAGAATCTGGCGCTGCGTGCCTTCGCCGCAGTCTACCAGAAAACGATGCTCACCGGCCAGAATCACCTGCGCGGGCAGCCCCCGGTGAATGGATGGCGCGGACGCGGACGTGCCGAGAAAGACGATTTCAAACATACCTTACCTGCTGGTGACGGTGATCTGCCCGACAAACAAGCGCGTGCCGCGTTCATGCTCGTTGTCCAGCACACTCATGCGGATGCTGTTGGATGCATCATACGCGCCAATCGAGACATTGTACACCCCGCCGGGCATGGAGGCGGGCAGAGGGACAAAGGTCACCTGGATAAAAATGTCCCGGTTGTCCAGCGCGCCGACATTGACGCTGATGGTGTCCGTCTGCGCAGCAATCGAAGCCGGATCAGGCAGAACATGCGTGAACAGACGCAGATTGGGCGGCACCGGGCCATCCACACGCCAGTAGGTGACAACGGTCAGGATGCCGCCGGCGGCGTAGGCTTCGGTGGGTTCGCGTTCATAACCCAGAAAAGTAATATTGCCACCAAACCGGATGGGCGGGGCGGCCATGCCGGGGCGACCCGGCGCTTCGGGCGCGTAACTCACCGGCGCGCTGGTGATGAAACTGCCAATCTTGTCCGCCAGCGGGCGCTCGATGTCAAGCTCCACGACACTATCGGGCGGTAGATCGGCGCGTGTGAGTATGGTTCCCTGATCAATCCAGCGGCGTAAATACGGGTGAACGCCGGACAGCATTTTCGGGTCGGGAAAGATGATCTGCTGGCCTTCGCCGCCGTTCAGCAGCACCAAACCAGTGCCGCAGTCGGCGTATCGCAGCGGCGCCTGTTTGCGGTTCATCATCAGCAGCAGCAGATCGGTGCTGCTGAGGGCGCGTCCCGCCGGTGAAGGCGCATCACATACCAGGGTGGGGATGGTATCGGCGGTACGGTCAAGGTGCTGCGCCAGCCGGCTGAGGCGAGTGTGATAGACTTCGGCCACCGACGCGAGATTCGGCCAGGTCTGGTACAGGTCACGTCCCATCCAGAGCAGATTAAAGCCGAACAAGGCTACCAGCCCAACGGCCAGCCCACGGCGAGCGACGGTGGTTGGCAGGCTGCGGTAAAGCGTGCTGACACCCAGGCCAAAGAATAAAGCCAGCAGCGGCAGCAGGCCGGTGAGTGCCAGAAAGTTCGGGCTGTGCAGCGTGAAAAAAGCCACCGGCGCCAGCGCCAGTGTGAAGATCAGCGGCAGGATATACCGGCGGCGGCGGGCATTTTGCGCCGTGACCAGCACGCCGATCAGCACCAGCACGCCGCTGACCAGATCAATCAACGGGCGGCCCGGTACATTCCGTGCCGGGTTATCATCACCGGCGAACAGCACCCCGCTCAGGCTTTCACCGAGAGCTTTAAAGGGTGGGTTGCGAATGACATTGTAATCTCCAAAGACGCGCACCGCGCCGCTAAGGTCTGGCAGGCGCAGACTGGAGATCAGATACGGCATGGCGACGATCATCATCAGCAGCAGGGCGAAACCCAGATACCCCAGGCGGCGGCGCGACCCGGCGCGGCGCGTGACCAGCATAAAGAGGATAAATATCATGCTGGCGAGCACGATCATAAAATGCGCCGGGTGGACATAAAAACCCAGGCCGAGCAGCAGGCCCAGCATCACAAACGGCGTGGTGGATGGCTGGCGCGGGACATCGCGGTGGTAAACTGAAAAAATTCGCGCCAGCGCCAGCAGCGTGCCGGTCACCAGCAGCGGCAGAAAGGATTCGCGGGCGATCTCGCGGCCCAGCACAATCATCCACAGGTTGACCGTCAGCAGCGCCAGCGCCGCCACGCCGGCCAGCGGCCCGAACAGCCGGGTCGCCAGCGCATATACCAGCGCCAGCGCCAGCAGATTTACCCAGATCGAGAAAAGCTGGTAGCTAACGAGTCCCTGGCCGGTTACGCTGGTGACGGCGGCCAGTACAATGTGATACAGGCTCTCGCGGCCTTCACCGCCGCCCAGATCGTAAAAGACTTCAATGAGTCCCTGGCGGGCTGTAGCGGCGATGCGAATGTCGGTGATTTCGTCCTGATGCAGCCCCGGTGGCAGCCGCGTCAGGTCACGCAGTCGCAGAAAGGCCGCCAGCAGCAGGAGCAGTACTGCCAGGGCATAACTCATTCGGCTGGACAACACAATCCCCCTTCGGGTAGGCATGAGGGGTGAGTCATGCGGTGTAAGTGGAAAGCCGGTTCGGGTTCTGTCTTATACCGCATCCGCATACCTCATCGTTTAAATCGCTGTCGCCCAGGCGGTGAAACCCAGAACGGCAAGACCCAGGATCACATTCAACTGCGTCAGCCGGATTTCACGGCGGCGCAGCCGTTCCCAGGCTGCCGGGTCGCCTTTGCCGCGTTCGAGCAGCAGGCCAGCACGTTCCAAAGCCGGAGTGACAACATATTGTAACACCACGCCGCAGACGACCATACCGGCAATCGCCAGATGTTTGAGCAGCATGGCCCGCGACCACTCGTTATCAATAACGAGCATCCCGTCGTAATTCGGATTGGCGGTCATCTGCGCCAGGCCGGTAACCACCAGCACGACCAGGCTGAAGTTGCTCCAGGGTACGAAACGGCGGCGCAGGCGGGTGAGCAGCGCCAGCAGCGCCGGGCTGCTGTCCAGTGCGCGGCGCATTTCCGGCCACACCAGTAGAGTGATGATGACGAGGCCGCCAATCCAGACGACGGTCGCTACCAGATGGAAGAATAAACTAATCGCAAGGGTCAGTGAGGACAAGTCCAAGTGCCTCCGGGCTGTCAGGTTTACGCGCCGGGATGACCCGGCTGCCGCAGTATTTTGCCATGTTTGCCAGGTCAAGGAAAGCCTGCCGGGTATAACCTTCCGGCGTGGTGATGCTCCACCAGTATTCTTCGCGCTCCGGCGTCCATGACGGGTCGGCAAAATAGATGGTCGTCATCAGCCCCATCCAGGGCCGCCAGTGGTCGGCGGCGTACTGGTAGGCTTCGACCAGATAACGCGCCTGGGTGGCCTCATCCACCGCGTACCAGGCATAACTGTCATCCAGTCCGGGGTTGGTATGCCATCCCATTTCGAGGATCGCCATCTGCCGGGCGGCATCACCGTTTTTAACCATGATCTGCCGCAGGTCTTCCACCCGCCGGAAGGTGAAAAAACGCTGGCTACCGCTGGCTTCAGCTTCATCCGGGCTGACGTGTGGGGGATTATTGTAACCCGGCGCGTTCGCCCCGACGACATCCACGTACTGCTGAAAACCGGCGTCATACATGGCCTGCAGGTATACATCATCAGGCAGGGCGGTGGCATCATAGGTGCCGGTCGGCGCCAGGCCGGCGGAAATGATGATCGCGGCGGGGTCGGCGGCGCGGATAGCCCGGCTGCACGCGGCCAGCAGTGCCACATAGGCGGCAGCATCCGGCGGACGGTTGCCCCACTCGCGGGTGAGATTCGGCTCGTTCCAGATTTGATAGGCGGCAATCCGTCCCCGGTAGCGCCCGGCAACCGCGCCACAGAACGCCGCCCAGTCGTTCAGGTCGTCGGGCGGCGCGTCCACAAAATCCTGGTCTTTATGGCCGCTTAAACTGGGGTGTGACCAGTCCGGCGCGTCGCTCAGGCGGGCGACCAGCTTCAACCCTTTCTGCTGAACTTCGCTCACCACTTCATCGGCGCGGGCAAAGTTCCAGTCCCCACGCCGGTGCTCAAAGTCTTCCCAGGCGAAGACCTGCTTGACATGGCTGAACACCATCAGCCGCGTCCAGTCGAGGAACAGCGAGGCTTTGCTCTTGTCCCACCACAAAAAGGTATGGATGCCGTAGGTGAGCGACGTAAAGGGCGGCTGAGTCACCGCCGCCGCCCGGAACGGGTCAACGGTCGCCAGCCGTACCAGCACCAGAGCAAAAAACAAGGCCAGGCTGGCGACGACTGCGCCGGCCTTGACCTTGATGCCGCGAGGGATTCGGGAAGCTGCTACTGGCCGGTTTGCTGTCGTTCTTGATGCCATGCTACCAGCGCGTCGTAGACCGGACGGAACTGCCAGTCCTTACCGATAATCGAGTAGGGTACGTTGTCATTGTCGGTTGCCCAGCCGGCCTGCGGCCCGTAGTTCAGATTCCACAGCGAGGCAATCCACACGATGTCCCATTCTTCCATCAATTGAATCGCCTGGATCGTCCATTCCTTCTGTTCTGCCAGCGTATTATCATTGGCAAATTCGAAGCCCGGCGGGAAGCCGCCCAGGTCTTCGGTTGATGCCCAGCCGAACTCGGTCACGCACAGCTTTTGATTACCACCCGCCAGCTTGATTTTGTTGGCATAGGTGTTCAGCGTGCTGTACAGACTCCAACTGTGATGCGGGTTATCAAACGGCCCCCGGAAGGTGGCGGACGGGTCGTTGGGGACTTTATCCCACGGGACGTTCGGGCCAATGTTGTAGCCGTTGTGGTGCGCGCCGATGCAGTCGGCATAGTTCAGCAGGCCGGCGTTGATCATCTGCGTCATGTAGTCAAAATCATCAATCGCGCTGATGCGGCCATCCGGCTCGGTCCAGCCGCCGGTGGGCGAGAGCGCCCCGCTGATGACGATCACGCCGGGGTCAATCGCTTTGATCGCCGCGTAAGTATCCCGCAGCAGCGCCACATAGTTGGCGGCGCTTAACCCTTTGGTGGACATCCACTCGCGGTCAAGGTTCTGTTCATTCCATACTTCAATGGCATGTACCTGACCGGGATACCGCCGGAGAACTTCGGTCACGAAGTTGACGTAATCGGCGTTATTGGCGGGCGGGCCGTGTTTAGCGACATTAACCCCCGGCTCGCGCGCCCATTCCGGCGCGGTGACGATGGACATCAGCGTTTTCACGCCAAACCGCGCGGCAGATGGCATCGCCAGATCGAGTTTCGACCAGTCCCACTGGTCGCGGGTGGGCTGGACTTCTTCCCAGCGCACCTGCTGTTTGTACCAGTCCAGACCGAGCTTTTGTTTGACTTCGCGCATCCAGCCGTCCTGGTTGTCAGGATTCATGTCCAGGCTGTACTGCACCTGTATCGCCAGTTGGAAGCCTTTGTCGTCAATCGGCAGCAGCGTGGGCGTGGGCAAAACCTCCGTCGGCTCGGCGGTAGGCTGTGCCTGGGCGATGGCCTGTGCCTGGGTGGGCAGCTGCGGCTGCGGCGTCGGGCTGGCCGCGATGATCTGGCGGGTGGGAATCGGGGTGACATTCACAGCGGCGCCAGGCGGCTGTGGAGACGCCGTGACGAGCGCGATATTACGCTGGTTCGGGTTGGTCTCGGCCTGATTCAGGGCACCATAGGCTGTATAGATGGCGAGGAACGTACACGCACCCATGACAATTGTGATACCGGTCCAGATAATCACAAAGTCGCGGACCTGTTTACGCCGCCGCGCCAGGGTTTGGGATGACATATCATCTCCTGCAAAGGTTACATTGTCAGTTAGGCGGGGCGGGCTGTAGCAACCGGCCCCGCTGGTCATTCGGTCGGGTAGGCAGGGGCGCACCGCCGCGCGCTCCTGCGATTATTACCCTCTATATATTACAGCATGGCTGGCGCGCAGCACCCGATGCGCTGCCGCCGCCGAACCACCGCCTACCGCGCGGCGGCCATCGCGTCACAGGCCGGGCAGCCGCCGCCGGGACGGACCATGGCGTAACCGGCCTGCGGATCGCTGCCGTAAACGGTGAAGTCCACGTTCCAGACGATCATCAGCCGCACCTTGCCACTTTGCGACGACAGCGCCGCCGCTTCGGCCAGCCAGGCGGCGTGCTGCGCCAGCGTTACGTTCTGCGCCCAGGCGAAG
>JARKOK010000592.1 GCA_029975765.1 Aggregatilineales bacterium | reverse complement strand
GCTGTCCCGCTTGCACAGCCGCTTACAGATTTGTGCTACAATGACTGCATCTCTAACGATTGTAGCGCCGGATAAGGGACTCTCATGCAGGCAGACTTGTTTCTTGACTCTGATGTGCTGACTGTTGGTCAAGCGCATAAGCTGTATGTGCTGGCAAGGCTGACATCCGGCCCCGCGCCGACCCATCAGCGCCGCCTGCCGCTGAATCTGGGGCTGGTGATTGACCACAGCGGTTCGATGGCCGGGGATAAAATCGCGTACACCCGGCAGGCCGCGCAGTTCCTGGTGCAAAATCTGAGCGCCCACGATACGCTGGCCGTTGTGCTGTATAACCACGAAGTTGAAACGCTGCTGCCGCCCCAGCGGCTTACCAATAAGGATGCCGTTGTCCAGCGCATCGGCGCGATCAAAACAGGCGGCACGACCAATCTCAGCGGCGGCTGGCTGGAAGGCTGTAACCTCGTCGGACAAAATCTATCGGAAGAGCAGTTAAACCGGGTCATCGTTATGACCGACGGCCTGGCAAACCGGGGTATCACCGATCAATCGCGGCTGGTGGCGCTGGTGCAGCAGCAGCAGGAACAGGGTATCAGCACCACGACCATGGGGCTGGGCGCGGACTTCAATGAAGACCTGCTCATGGCGATGGCCGACGCGGGTGGGGGCGCATTTTATTTTATCGAAAGCCCGGAAGTCGCGCCGCTCATCTTTCAGGAAGAACTGAGCGGGCTGTTGAGTCTGGTCGGCCAGAATCTGACGATCCAGATGAAATTCAGCGATCATATTGACGCGGTGCGCCAGCTTAACGCCTATCCGTCTGATACCGGCGTGCATCATGTCGCCTATCGCCTGGGCGATATATTCGGCGATGAAGTCAAAACGCTGGTTCTGGAGTTATCCATACCTGACCTGCACGATCCGGGCGAAATTGAAATTGCCTCGCTGCGGTTTGAATACGACGAACTGACCGACGTGGGCAGCGCGCGCCGCCAGATTGAACTGCCAATTCGGGTTAAGGTTGTACCTTATGCCGCCCTGCTGCCGCCGCCGAATAAGGATGTGCGGCGGTCGGTGCTGCTGCTGCAAGCGGCACAGGCGCGGCGCGAGGCGGTTCAGGCTGCCGATCATGGCGAATTTCAGGAAGCGTCGCAGTCCTTACGGGCAGTGGCCGAAGCGATTGAACAGTCGCAGGTCATCAGCCCGGAACTGGACGAGGAGCGCCAGGCGCTGCTCAAACAGGCGGAGGAACTGGAAAGCGGTGTGGGTTACGACAAATACAGCCGCAAATCCATGCAGACGCAGGCGTTTTATACCATGACCGACTGGCACGAAGGCACCCAGCATCTTCGCACCCGCGAGATGGAGCGCATCATCCGTAAACCGGCGGTGGATAGAAAACCGGGGGTGACGCCTACCCTGATGATGTGGAACAACCGGCACTTCCCGCTGGACGGTGAGGTGATTCGGATAGGCCGCGCCGCGCAGAATGATGTCATTATTGACCGCCGCAGCGTGTCACGTTTTCACTGCCAGCTTACGCGTCAGGGCGATCAGCTTGTTCTGGAAGATTTGAGCAGCACCAACGGCACCTATGTCAACGATGTGCGCTTGCAGGGGCAGTCGCACCCGCTGAGTGTCGGGGATGTGGTGCGTGTGGGTGATGAACAGGTAGTGTTCCACAACACGCCGGTGGAGTAAAATAGAACCCCGGTTGACCCACTTCAAGTAGCGAGGTTTTGAACATGACGACCTACGAAACGTACCCGGTAGAAGTCGCCGGGGTGCGGCGTGAACTGCGCCTGTTTCAGATCAAACCCGGCGTGCGGATTGCGATTCTCAACATTCTTGGGGATACGGAATTTGTTGAAGCGGTGAGTAAGGAACTGGCCGCCAGACTGCTGCCCCTGAAGGCCGATGTGCTGGTGACAGCAGAAGCCAAAGCGATTCCGCTGGCGCACTCGCTGTCGTTACATCTGGATAACATGCCTTACGTCGTACTGCGGAAATCCTATAAACCTTACATGGGTGATGCGCTCCAGTCTGAAACCCTAAGCATAACCACCGGCGAACCGCAAACGCTGTATCTGGATGAAAAAGACCGTGCGCTGGTCAATGGCAAGCGGGTTGTGATCCTCGATGATGTGATTTCCACCGGCAGCACCTTGCAGGGGATGCGCCTGATTCTGGGCAAGGCAGGCGCGAACGTGGTCGCTGAAGCGGCCATCTTCACTGAAGGCGACCGTGCCGCGTGGTCGAATATTATCGCGCTCGGCCATCTGCCGGTATGGATTGACGGGTAGGGTGCTTCAGGGGACACGATCATTCGTGTCCCTGTTTTGTCATATTTATTCGGGTGCAAAAATTACAACATTATCGGCCTGCGCCTGACCATCCTGGATTACCGGCAGGCGTTCCAGCGACGGCCAACCGTACATTCCAACCGCCAGTGTATACGGCGGCGGTTGATCGGTTGGAACGGTTAGGGTATGGGTGGTGACGATAATTTCTCCCGGCGGCCACGCCCAGGTCGGATACTGACCGTCGTAGGGCAGCGCATCCTGTTGGGCGATCAGGTCGCCGTTCGCATTCTTCAGATGCAGGAAAATGGTATAGCTGGTGGTTACTGGCTGTTCGGCCTGCCAGTACAGCCGCACGTTGAGCGTTTCACCCGCTTGCCGTGAGTCCAGGGCTGGCTCAAAGGTCGCGCCGAGCAAATGAATAGACGCGCCTAACTGCGCGTCTGCGGTGATGGCTGGTTGGTCGTTGGTCGTGAACTGCGCTGGCGCGACCACCGCGCGGCCAACCAGCGCCCAGTCTTGCTGTATCTCCGTATCTGCCACAGCCCCGGCACTGACCGGCTCTGGCCCCGGATAGGTATACACGGAAATGGCGAAGCGGTAGCCTCCCGGCGGCGCATCCTCATACACCTGTACCCAGCGCGTTTCGGTTATGATCTCGCCAGGCGTCCACATCACGGTGGGATACAGATGGCGGAAGATAAAACCCGCGCTGTCCCTGCCCGTGCCCCGGCTGGTGTTCGTATAGTCCCACAGTTGAACGCGCACAAAATAATCGGCGCTGGTGCGTTGGTTGAGCCGCCAGTAAAGGGTGACTGGAATCCACGTGCCGGGTGTCAGAATGCGCGGCGCAGCCAGGCCGATTAAATCCAGATCATCAAAACCTGCCAGCGGCGATCCGGGATGGAAGGGTGTCGATTGGAATGGGTTATTGTCCGCTGGTATGTTCAGTTTTTTGCCGATCAGCCACCCCTGAGATGCATACAGGTCGCTGCCCTCCGTCTGAATTTGCTCCTCCAAACTCTGCGCCTGCTTCGGCGAAAGCGGCGGCAGAAGGATGATTTCGCCGCTGTCCGGCAGCGCCAGCGCGTACTGCACCGGCATGTGCTCCACTTCGGGAAAACCATAGGTCAGGCTGAACGTGGGCCGCCATAATACCCCGGCAGGCAAGGGGGGTAAGTTCGGAAAACTGTAAGTGTGCGCGGTCGGGAAGGCTGTGGGCCGCAGCAGCGCCGCCGCCAGATCGGTGTTAAGCTGTTCCACCGGCACATATACCGGCTGCTCCGATTCGGCGATCTGCCGCAGAAAATCACCATAGCCCTCGCGGTACAGGAACGGCCACGTAAACGCGCTGGTCGGGTCATCCAGCAGGCGCGGCTGCTGCGTGTAGTGATACCACACATGATACCGCGTGTTGATGGGCGTATAGATAAAAATAGCTGCCAGTCCCACTATAAGAATTTGCCGTACTCGTCCCCGCAGCAGGCGCAGCAGTTCGCCCGCGCCATAACCCACGATCAGGCCCAGAGGCGCGAAAATGCCGCACATTCGCACGGCAGTTTCCGGCGTATTGGAGAGTACATTCGGCGCGATCATCACGCCCGCAACCGCCAGCGGCACGAGCGGCGTTACCTGCCGCCAGCGCCACAGACAGAAAACCAGGCCGGCAAGGAACAGCCCGGCCAGCGCCGGATTGAGGAAGGCGGTGGTGTAGGGAGCATAGACCGGGAACGACACGGTATCGGGGATAAAAATCGGCTCCAGCGCCCGGCGCAGATTAGGCAGCAGCAGCGCCGGATTTTGCAGCGGCGATGCACTGCCGTCGGCCAACTGGCTGACACGCCCGGACAGCCAGTCAGGAATCCACACGAACATACTCAACCAGGGCAGCAGCGTGACTCCGCCGCTGCCGACCAGCAGCGCCAGATGTATCCGCTTCGGCCAGTGCCAGCGGCGGGCAGCGGCCAGCAGCAGGAGGGCGACCAGCTGCGCCAGCGGAAACGCCGTACCTGCCAGGTAGAAGGTGACGGCCAGTGCCGCGAATATGCCCGCCAGGACAACGTAATATGTTTTATTCGTGCGCCATGCCCACACCAGCGCCGCCAGCGCCAGCATCGTCGTGAACGGAATCCAGTTGGTGGCGTAGATGCCGCGCCCGATCATCACCGACGGCGGCAGCGCGGCCAGCGTCAGCCCGGCGGCGAACGCGATCACATCCCGGTACGGATGCCGCCAGAACAGCGCGCGCCCGGCGGCGACCGCCGCTGCCACGCCCAGTACGTTCAGCAGGACATGAAACAGCCGCGCATTAAACGGCGTGATTCCCACAAATGCCAGAAAGCCCGCGCGGGCGATGGCGTCGAACGGCTCCGGCACGTTGCCAAAGTCCGGCAGAAAACCGTAACCTTGCAGCAGCCGCCACGACCGCTGCAAGTTTTCGCCTTCATCGCGGTGCAGCCCTGGCGGCATCGTATTTAAATCGGCTGCGCGCAGGAAAAACGCTGTCAGCAGCGCCAGCGCGAACAGCAGCAGGGGGGTGATTCGGTGTTGGAATGGCATGGCGACGAGTCTAAACAGCGCCGCACAATCTGGCAATGGTGACGGGTTGCGCGTTTTTGACATTCCTCGCGCGAATGGGTGCCATCTGTCATACGGCTGCGACGCCGGCTTGGTCCCCACGTACAGATTTTTAGTAACGCATCACAGAGGGGGAAAATCATACGATGGACGATTCTGCCATCAGCCACTTCAACCAGTGGGGCTACGTTATCTTCTGGGTCATTCTGTTTGGCCTGTTCCTGTTCTTCACCCCGTTCTATAAAAAAAGTCAGCGCAAACCCGCCAGCGTGTATCTGGCGTTTGTCGTGGCGCTGGCGCTGGAAATGTTCGGCGTGCCGCTGAGCATGTACGGGCTGACATGGATTTTCGGCAAGGCGCTGCCGGATGGCGTGTTATGGGGGCATACGCTTAACGGCATCTTCGGCGACCTGGGGCTGGCGCTGTCGTATATCTTTATCGCCATCGGCGCGGTGCTGATCATCTGGGGCTGGAAGGACATCTACAAATACTACTGGAGCAAGGAAGAAGGCCGGGGCGAACTGGTGACGAAGGGCATTTACGGCGTCATCCGCCACCCGCAGTACACCGGCTTCTGGCTGATCACGCTGGGTATGTTGTTCGACTGGGCGACGCTGCCGATGCTGATCATGTATCCGCTGCTGCTGGTGCTGTATTACCGCCTGGCCCGCCGCGAAGAAGCCGACATGGAAGCGGAGTTTGGCGAGGCATACCGCCAGTACCGCCGCCGTACCGGCATGTTCCTGCCGAAGCTGTTTGGGCGGGGCGGGGAAGAACCAAAGCGCGC